>DATJFH010000371.1:0-58467 GCA_035495815.1 Bryobacteraceae bacterium | reverse complement strand
AACATTCCTCTCCTCGCCGGTGACCTTGTACGATCACCTCCGCAGCCAGTTGAGCATTTCGGTGATGCCGGAGCGCATTCGGGAAGTAGCCGACGTGATCGTGGGCAATTTGAACGAAGACGGCTATCTGACGGCTTCGTTTGAAGAGATTGCGCAATCGGAGCAGTGCGAGGTAGAGGAACTCGAGGAAGCCCTGAAGGTGGTACACGGGCTGGACCCCGCCGGAGTGGGCGCGCGCAACCTTCGCGAGTGCCTGCTATTGCAACTGGAGAGCCGCAACGGGCGAGGCGGCGTAGCCTGGCAAATCGTAAGTGATCACCTGAAGCTGGTCGAGTTGCGCGATTACCGGGAGCTGGCCAAGGTTCTGGGACGGCCGGCCGAGCACATCGATATTGCGGTGGCGGCGATACGGCGGCTCAACCCGCGGCCGGGCCTGCGTTATTCAGGGTCGGGCGCGCGGGTAATCGAGCCGGACGTCTACATCTTCAAGGAAGGCGACGATTACGTCATCCAGATGAACGACGAAGACGTGCCGCAGCTCCGTCTCAACGCCAACTACAGGCGGATGCTCGAACGCGACAACGGCGCGACCAAGGAAGTCCGCAACTACGTCAAGGAGCGGTACACGTCCGCCATCCAGTTGATGAAAAACATCGAGCAGCGGAAGCAGACGATTCTGAAGGTCTGCCAGTGCATCGTCCAGCGCCAGGGCGAGTTCCTGAGCCTCGGAATCGATTACCTGAAACCGATGATGATCAAGGAAGTTGCCGAGGAAGTCGGTGTCCATCCCTCGACCGTGAGCCGGGCGGTCGCCAGCAAGTACGCGCATACACCCCAGGGAGTTTTCGAACTGCGATATTTCTTTTCCGAAGCGGTCCAGGGGCCGTCGGGAAGCGCCATGCCGCTACTCATCCTGAAGCGAAAAGTGAAAAAGATGATCGACGAGGAGGACCGTACACATCCTCTCACCGACGATCACATCACCTCGCTGCTCCAGGCCGAGGGAATCGACGTGACTCGCCGAACGGTGGCAAAATATCGCGAGGATATGAAAATTCCGTCCACGCACCAGAGACGGATGCGGAAGTAAGACGAGGATGTTGGACGCTGGTCATCGCATGCGGCCCGGCATCCGATGACCGGGCGTCTGTAAATAGGAGGCTGGAGGATGAGGATTACTTATACAGGCAGGCAGGTGGAGCTCGCGCCGGCACAGTTGAAGAAAATCGAGGTGCGCGCGGCCAAGATCGGCAAGCTCCTCGACGGCAAGGAAGAGCGGGAGGCGCATGTCGTACTGGGTTTGGAACGCGGGCGGCACACCGCCGAAATGACGGTCAATTATCATAACCACCCACTAGTGGGCATCGCATCGAACCAGGATCTGTTCACGGCAATCCATTCCGCCATCGAGAAGCTGGAGAAGCAGGCTATCAAGGTACGGTCGAAGTGGCGCGACGGAAAGCGCGTGCCGCGCAAGACGCCGTCCGAGCCGGCTCCGGTTCCCGAAGCGGCCGCCGTCGCAAAGAACAACGGCTCGCCTGTCGTCTATCGGGTGGATCCCAATGGCGAACTCAAGCCGATGACGCTCGATGAAGCCATCCTGGAGATGGAGGGCGATCGGGACTACGTTGTGTACCGCGACGCGAAGAGCGACCGGCTGTCGGTCCTGGTTCGCAGACGGGATGGGCATTTCGATCTGGTCGAGTGCTGATGGCGAAGAGTGCGCCGCGCCCCCCGGCGGAGCTGGTAATCATTACCGGCATGAGTGGATCGGGGAAGGGATCGGTGATCCGGGCGCTCGAAGATCTGGGCTATTACTCGGTGGATAATCTACCGATCGAGCTGATCCCCAAATTCGCGGAGCTTACGGGGGACTCCGCCACGGTCCGCCGGGCCGCGCTTGTGGTGGATGTGCGGGAAGGAGAGAGCCTGAAGAATTTTCCCGCTCTTTACGCCCGCATCCGGCGCAGTATTCCCACCAAGCTGCTGTTTCTCGAAGCCAACGACGCCACGCTGGTCAGGCGTTTCAGCGAGACGCGCCGGCCACATCCACTCGGCACGGACAGATCGGTGCAGCGGAGTTTGCAATCGGAGCGCCGCAAGCTGAAGCCGATCCGGGCGCTGGCGGACATCATCATCGACACGTCCAAGTTCAACGTGCACGACCTGCGGGAAACGATTATCGAGAAATTTCGGGGCGAGCGGGAAGAGTCGAAGATCGTGGTGTACGTCACCAGTTTCGGCTACCGGCACGGCGTCCCTGCCGATAGCGACCTGGTGTTCGATGTGCGCTTCCTGCCGAATCCGAACTATATTCCGGCGTTCAAAAAGCTCTCCGGACGCAATCCGAAGGTGGCGCGCTACATACGGTCTTTTCCGCAGACGGTCGAGTTCATCCAACGCATTTCGGAGCTGCTGGTGTACCTGCTGCCGCATTACATTAGGGAGGGGAAGAGCTATCTCACGATCGCGTTCGGCTGCACGGGCGGACATCACCGGTCGGTGATGATCGCGGAGCAGATTTACAAGGGGCTGCGGCAGGCCGGATACAGGGCCAAGATCACTCACCGGGACGTGGTGAAGCCGGTTTAAAGCGCAGGCGCCATGACGGCGCGCAGGAAAGTTCGGAAACCCCGCGCTATAATGTTTGGATGTTGACGCCCACCAAGAAGATTTGGCACAACGGACGGTTTATTCGCTGGGAAGACGCCCACATTCACGTCCTTTCTCACGTTGTCAGCTACGGCAGTTCCGTGTTCGAGGGAATCCGCTGCTATGCGACCTCCAGCGGTCCGGCAGTATTCCGTATGCACGAGCACGTGCGCCGCATGGCTGACTCGGCAAAGATTTATCGCATGGATCTGCCCTTCGGCCAGGACTTGCTGGCGGAAGCCATGCTCGAGCTTGTACGCGTCAACGAACTTCCTTCCTGCTACATCCGGCCGATCGCCCTGCGCGCGTACGGCGAGATCGGAGTCAATCCGCTGAAGAATCCGGTGGATGTGTACCTGGCCTGCTGGGAGTGGGGCAAGTACCTGGGAGAAGAGGCTTTGGCGGAAGGCGTGGACGTATGCGTCTCGAGTTGGAACCGGCTTGCGCCCAATACGCTGCCGGCGCTGGCCAAAGCCGGCGCAAACTACATGAACTCGCAGCTGATCAAGATGGAGGCGATCACCAACGGCTACTCGGAGGGAATCGGACTCGACACCGCGGGCTATGTGAGTGAGGGGTCGGGGGAGAACATTTTTGTCGTGCGCGATGGAAAGATCGTGACGCCTCCACTGGGCGCCTCGGTACTGCCCGGAATCACGAGGGACACCGTGATCCAATTGGCGCGCGACCTGGACATTCCGCTCACCGAGTCCATTGTGCCGCGCGAGATGCTGTACATTGCCGACGAAGTATTCTTCTCCGGCACGGCGGCGGAGATCACGCCCATCCGTTCGATCGACAAGATTCAGATTGGAAAGGGTTACCGGGGTCCGATCGCGGAAAAGCTGCAGAAGGAATTTTTTGCGATTATTCACGGGACCAAGCATGACCGCCATGGCTGGCTGTCGGCGGTGAACGCGCCCAAGCCGGTCGGCGTAGCGCAATAGACGGAAAACACCCGGCTGCGGCCCAACTGGATCGACTACCTCCCCCGAGATCTGCCGTCCTGATTGTGCCGCAGCCGAACCTCTTCTTTGTAACGGTTCCGGGAAGGAAACGCCAGATGCATTTACCTCTTTCGGGATCTTTTCAACAGGTTTTTTAGAGTACTCTCAGTACAACTTACGTCGTAGGCGGTGTGGTAATCCTGTGCAAAAAACATTGCGAGGCAAAGATGTCGCGACCGGAAAAAGCATCGAGGTCGCATTCGATAAAGCCATCACGGAAGTGAAGCAGGTGGCGGGGGCGGACGACGTATTTCTCACTCCGGGGTGGGTCGATGTGCAGGTCAACGGATTCGCCGGAGTGGACTACAATTCGGCAGGAACATCGCACGAGGAGATTGCGCGATCGCTGCAGGCGCTGTTCTCGACCGGTGTCACCCGGTTCTACCCAACCGTGATCACGGGCGGGCCGGATGACATGCGCGAAGCCCTGGCGAATCTGGCCCGGGCCAAGGAATCGCTGGCTGACGGCGATACGATGGACGGCTTCCACGTGGAAGGTCCCCATATCTCTCCTGACGACGGGCCGCGCGGAGCGCACCCGAGACGGTGGGTGCGGCCGCCGGACGTCAATGAGTTTCATCGCTGGCAGGAAGCGGCTCGCGGCCACGTGAGGCTGGTGACCGTGGCGCCGGAATGGCCGCAGGCGCCGGCATATATCGAAGCGTTGACCTCCGAAGGGGTGGTGGTTTCGATCGGCCACACGAATGCGGACGGCGCTCAAATTGCGAGCGCGGTCGCCGCCGGCGCGACCATGTCCACGCATCTCGGGAATGGCGCGCACCAGGTTCTGCAGCGGCATCCGAACTACATCTGGGAGCAGTTGGCGGAAGACCGGCTGGTGGCCAGCTTCATTGTGGATGGCGTGCACCTGCCGTCGTCTTTTCTGAGAGTGGCGCTGCGCGCGAAGGGGCTGGAGCGATCCGTGCTGGTCACCGACGCCAGTTCACCGGCGGGGGCCAAGCCCGGCCGCTACGCGCTGGGTGAACAGACCGTGATTCTGACGGAAGACAACCGGGTGCTGCTCTCCGATCAGGACAAGCTGGCAGGCTCGGCGCTGCGCATGGATCATGGCGTTCGGAATCTGATGAAGCTGGCAGGGATGTCGCTGCCGGACGCGGTCCGGATGGCGACGGTCAATCCGGCGCGGACCGGCAACGTGCCCGGACGGAAGAACGGACTGGTGAAGGACGATCGGGCGGACTTCGTGATGTTCGGGTTCGATGCGGAGACGCAGGCGGTCGAGGTGAAAGAAACCTGGATCAGCGGCCGTCCGGTTTTCAAATCGACGCCATAATCGCCGAAATCACACCGGCCGCGGCGAGCGCGGCGAAAGCGACTGCCGGCTCGTTGTCCTGTGCGATTTTTCGCAACAGCGGAACCGGAATTCGAGGCGCATCCAAAACCAGCCCAAGCCGCTCGGCGGCGCTCAGATCGCGGGCGCTCCACAGCGCTGCGAACTGCCCGGGGCTGACCGGCGTCCGATAGTACCCGGCGGCTCCGGCATTCGGCAGCACCCAGGCAGGACAGCGGCCGGCCCCGGTGAGAGCCATCTCCTTTTCACGCCCTTCCATCTCCACGCATTGAACGCCGGCGCCGTCCGCCTTCACGCAAACGGGTAGACGCCAGACCGCCGTTCCCTTCTGCTCGAGAACGACGCGCGGCTCCGAGTGCGGGCTACAGCGGATATCCGCGGTGACTTCCGGAAATCCGGTCCGATCGAGGAAGCTATCGAAGACAGGGGCAAGATCCTTCCCGGCGGCATGCGATAGGGCGCGTACAAAATCCTGCGTGGTGACGCCTGCAAACCGGTATTCGGCCAGGTAGCTCCGAATCCCGCTCCGGAACGGGGTCTCGCCGATCCAGTGCTCGACCATGGCCAGCGTAGCGGCGCCCTTTTCATACACGATGCGGTTGTACAAATCGCGCATCTCTCTTCGCGACCGCGGATCGAGACGCACGGGACGGCGGTCGATGGCCATGATCTGAACGCGGTCGAGAACCCTCGAAAATTCTCCGCCGGAGAACTTTGACGCCATCCAGGTGGCGAAGCCCTCGCTGAGCCAGACGTCGCGCCAGCCGGACATAGTGACCAGATTGCCGAACCACTGGTGCGCCAACTCGTGCGACATGATGCGCCGCAGCCGGTCGAGCCGTTCCGGGCCGGGCGCGGGCAGCAGAATATCGTCCTGATAGGTGATCAGCCCCGGATACTCGGTGGCGCCGAAAAAGCTGCCAAGCGCGGCCAGGTGA
Source organism: Bryobacteraceae bacterium (assembly GCA_035495815.1). Lineage (GTDB taxonomy): Bacteria > Acidobacteriota > Terriglobia > Bryobacterales > Bryobacteraceae > DATJFH01. Next base: position 52,558 of record DATJFH010000371.1, on the reverse strand, counting down.
TCGAGCTTTTCAAACGGGTAAGCGATTCCGGTGTAGGTCTCGAGGCGAGGCAGCAGATCGGCCGTCAGATCGCGCGCCGCGGCGGCTTGGCGCGACCGCCCTCGCGGCGTGATGATCCGGACCGGGACGCCGTTCTTCCCCGCCCTGCCGGCTGCCACGACGTCGAAGGGACCGACAGCGAACGCCACCAGCGATGACGGCAGCGGCGGCGATTCGCCAAACTCGACACGCTTCATGCCGTCCGGCTCGGGCGATTCATTCAGGGAGCTGGTGTTCGAAAGCGCCACCTCTTCTCTGTTGACGTGGAGCGTGACGCGCCACGGCGTCTTGTAACGGGGTTCGTCAAAACAAGGGAAAGCGCGCCGGGCTTCAATGGCGGTAAAGGACGTGAAGACGTACCAGCGCCCGCCGGCCTGGCGGCGGTAAGCGCCCGCAGTCCCGCCGCTGAGCTTACCCCGATAACGAACTTCAAGCCGCGCCGGACCGGGCGCTACAACTTGCGGCAGATCGAAGGCCAGGAACTCACCGCCGCTCGAGATCGCACGCGCGCGTAAAACGCCCTCCCTGGCGCTCAGGAAAGCGGAGACGACATCGAGGTCCTTGCCGTGGAGCCACACCCGGGAGGCAGGCTCCATGATTTCGAGGTCGATGATCACCGAGCCCGTGAAAACAGTCCGGGCCGGCACGATGGTCAAGTCAAGCGAATAACGCCGTGGCTGGACGGTTCCCGGCAGCTCGAACTGCGGCGTCTGGGGCGCCGCGGCGCGCGGCAGATTCAGCACGACGGCCAGGCAGACCAGCGCGGGGCGACGAAACATCAGGCGCTTTCCTACGGCTTGATCCTGGAGAACTCGAATTTGCCGAGGTACATCGGCGTCGATACGGGAGGCGCTGAATTCACTGAATCGACCATATAGTGGCCGTCGCCAAAGTCCGGCAGCCCCAGATCTCGACGGTGCGTCGATTGACGGCCATTTCCGTTCACCTGCGTCGTCCTTGGCTCGATATAGAGACCGCTTCGCGCGCGCACTGCGCGGGCGCGAGAACCGGACGGAAGGCGACGGAGGCCAGCAGGCCGGCGATCACGGTCAGGATGATTTTGGTATACAGATCGGTCCGCATCCCTTAATTGTAGAGTTTAGGATCAGGCAGCCGGGCGTCATCGCCGTTCGAGCGCGGCACGTTCCCAACGGGCGAGATTGGCGCCGGCTTCGTAGGTGCTCTGGAGAAATTCGAGCAGCGTGTCGGGCGGCGAAGCGGCCAGCCTGACATCCTCATACTTCAGGATAAATTCGGAAAAATCCTTGTGCCAGAATGCGGCGGCGGGCCGTAACGGCGCGTCCGCAAGACCTTCGGGCGCGGGCGCGGTGTAGGCGTAGAATGCCGGCTCGGAGACCGGCCCGCCGCCCGGCCAGAAGCCGGCGCTGCTGCACTCATGCGAGTAGGCTTCGCTGGTGATCACGCCTTTCCGCGGTGGGGCGGGACGTCCCGAAAAGCGCGTGCAGCAAAGATCGAAGCTGCCCCAGAAGAAATGGACCGGGCTGCATTTGCCGATGAACCGCGAGCGAAACCCGCTCAGCACGACTTCCGTCGAGAGCAGGATTCTCCACCAGCGATGGGCGTACTCCGGATCGTAAGACGCATGCTGGTAGTCCTTGCTGAACGGAATCGGATTGGCGACTTCCTGCGGCTTTTCGTTGATGGTGATTTCGACTCCCATCGACCGCAAAGCGGACATGAGCTTCTGATGGAAGACGGCCACCGGCTCGGCGGAGAGTGACAGCGACTGGCGTCCGCCGTCGCTGCCCGAGATCTCCAGCCGGTGATCGATGAAGTCGAACTGGAGCTCGAACGCGCCGTCGCGGAACGGAACGGGGGAGGTGGTCAGCCCGCGCGAGTTCACGTACAGAGCGGAATGCCACCAGTGATTGACCGGCGGCGAGAGCGTGGTGCGGATCTTGCCGGCGATCTGCATCCACATGTGCAGCGTGGCATAGGTATCGCTCCACGCGGCCAGCGGCAGTTCGGGCCAAACAAATTCAGGCGTCGGCATCAGCCCTCGGTGACGGCGCCTGTCTTCGGATCCCAGCGCATGCGGCGCCCCTTCCGGTAGGCCAGATTCGCCAGATGGGCCGCTCCGGCCGCGTGATGGCCCTCGGTGGCATTCTCCTTGCTCGGCGATCCGTCGCGCAGGGACTTGATGAAGTACTCGTGATGTTCGAGCCCGCGCTCGATCGAGATCTCCTGAGGCTTGGGCTTGGGTGTCTCGGATTTGGGACGGCCGTCAGCGGTATAACCAAGCGCCTCGAAATATTGCCGGCGCATTTCCTTCGGCCAGCCATTGGTTCCGTAGCGCTGAGCCTCGCCGAACACCGGCTCCGGATACAGTGTGAGCGCCGCCCCGCCGCGCCGCCCGCGGGCGCCCAGAGCCAGCGTCCCCTGCGACCCCATGATGAGCGTCCCGTTCATCTCCTGCGAGTTGCCCAGGTTGACGTAGATGTCCGCCAGGAAGCCCGGCTCGTATTCGAAGACGGAATTCATCACGTCCGGAACGCTGCGGCCGTCGTCCCAGCGGAAGATGCCGCCCTGGGAAACGGCGGAGATGGGCGCGGGCACGTCCATGATCTCATGCAACTGCGACAGCTCATGCACGAACAGATCGGTGGCCACGCCACCGGAGTATTCCCACCAGCAGCGCCAGCGGAAGAAGATTTTAGGATCGTAAGCCCGCTTGGGCGAGTTACCGAGGAAGCGCTCCCAATCCACTGTCTTCGGCGAGGCGTCCGGCGGAATCGCGTATACCCAGGCGCCCTCGGGATTGTTGCGATGATTCAGCATCCGGACCATGTTGACCTTGCCCAGCGCCCCGGATTGGACGATCTCCCGGGCTTTGGCGGTCAGCGGCGACGTCTTCGCGCCGCTGCCGACCATGAGCAGTTTCCTGCTCTTTTCGGTGGCGTCGATCACTTCCCTGCCCTGCTCGATGCTCCACGTCATCGGCTTCTCCACATACACGGGCTTGCCGGCGGCGAGCGCATCGAGCGTCATGCGGTGGTGCCAGTGATCCGGAGTGGCAATGACGACCGCGTCCACGTCCTTATGCCCGATCACTTTGTGGTAATCGCGCGTGGTCTCGATGGAGCCCTTGGTGATCTCCCTGGCGTTGACGTGATGCCCGTCGTAGAGGTCGGCCGCAATCACCGGGCGCACACCTTGGACCTTCTGAAAAGCTTCCAGCAGGTATGTGCCGCGGATGCCCACGCCGATGAAACCGAGCCCGATCTGATCGTTCTTCGAAGCTGCCTTCAATTGAGGACGCGCGCCCGCCAGCTTATAAACGATGGCGCCGGCGCCGGCCCGCCCCAAAAAATCCCGTCTCGTAGTATTCATGATCATCCTTTCTTCAGCACCACCCGGTCGAGCACGGCCTTGGTCAGCCGGACCCCCTTGAGCTCGTTCTCCCAGATCTGATCCGCCGACAGCTTTTCAGGCGAGTTCCGGGCGAAGTTCGATTCGATGCCCCAAAATCCATGGTATCCCGCATCCTGGCAGATGCGTATGATCTTTTCGAGGTTCCAGCCAGGATGCATACCGTCGGCCGCCCAGGAGGCTTTCACCGAGATTCCCTTGGCCCAGGGAACGATCTTGCGGATCACCTCCGCGTTGTCGTCCCCCGGATTGATATTGCCGAAATCCGGCAGCGTTCCGAAATTCGGGTCGTCGACGGCCTTCATCAGCTTGACGACCACGTCGGGATCAGAGGACGCGCCGCCATGATTTTCGATGATGACATTCAGTTCAGCCTGCTTCGCGTAGTCGAGCAGATGGTGAAAGCTCTCGGCAGCGCGGCTGACAAGGTCCCCGTCACTCTTCCAGTTCTGCCGCGGCCCGCCCATATTGCAGCGGATGGCGTGGCAGCCAAGATAATGCGCGATATCGACCCATTTCCGATGAGCCACGGCGGCTTCGATCCGCTGCTTTTTATCGACGGCGGACATGTCGCCTTCGCCGTCAACCATGATGAGCACGAACCGCACCCCATGCGCGTCGCCGTTCTTTCTGAGCTGGTTGAGATACCCCATGACGGGATTTTCGAAGAACTGGTTGACGAACTCGAGGCCAGTGATGTCGAACTGCTCGCGGGCGATCTGCGGCAGGTCAAGATTCTTCCAGCGATGGGCGCCGAAGAAGCTGCGGTTGATGGACCAGGCAGCCAGGGAGATGTCGTCCCCGGTGGGGCGGTTGGCGGCCAAAGCCGCTCCCGCGGCAGTAGTATTGAGCATCGTGCGGCGTGTCATACGTGCCAATAATACAGCGTTCGAAGGCGGTTCTAAAAGCCGTATCTTCCCCAGTGCTCGATCTCGCTCCTCAGCGCCCGGAGGTTCCGGCAGCCTGATGTTCTGAATTTTGGAATAGGAAGTCGTCACGCATCGTATCCTCCGATTCGGACGGGCCGCAGTTTTCGGCAATCGGGGAAGCCGGCCGCGCGGCGGAGAGTCACTCCTATCGAACAGCTCAAATTTGGTCACACGCCGGTACCTGGGTAGCGGCTGCCACTGTTTATTTATCGAAGCCCCTTGATTTATTTTCGGCGTGATCGAGCGCCGCCTACTGACCGCGCAGTTCAGAGGTTCCCCTCCGATCCCAGTGGAAGCGGTAGAATCTGATCGATGAGTCCAACTTACTCCGCCCTCCGCGTGCTTGGCCTGCTCGCGGGCACGACCCTGATGCTGGCCGGTCAGAACGCTTTCGCCAGACAGCGCCATTATCTCTACGTGGCCGAGCCAGGTATCCGGAACTACGTCGACTATGGCGGCATCGGCGTCGTAGTCTTCGACATCGACAACGGGTTCAAGTTCGTCAAGCGCATCCCGACCTGGACCGTGGCGCCCGGCAAGGAGCCCGAGAACGTCAAAGGCATCGCGGCGAATGCCAGAACCGGCATGCTCTACGTGAGCACCATCGCCAGGATGGCCGCCATTAACCTGGTCACCGAAAAGATCGTCTGGGACAAAACCTTCGAGGGCGGCTGCGACCGGATGGCCCTCTCGCCAGACGGCAAGATCCTCTACGTCCCTTCCTTCGAAGGGCCGCACTGGAACGTGGTTGATGCGGCCACTGGCGACGTGATCACGAAGCTGATTCCGCGGTCGAGCGCGCACAACACGATCTACTCGCTCGATGGCTCCCGCGCGTATATGGCCGGACTCAAGTCGCCGCTGCTCTCCATCGCCGACACCTCGACCCATACGATAGCCAAGACGGTCGGACCGTTCGCCAATTCCATCCGCCCGTTCACAGTCAACGGCAGCCAGACGCTATGCTTCGTCAACGTCAATGAGCTGCTCGGGTTCGAGATCGGCGATATCAGGACCGGCAAGAAACTCTACCGCGTGGAGGTGGAAGGATATGAGCGGGGACCGGTCAAACGCCACGGATGCCCCAGCCACGGTATCGGCATGACGCCCGACGAAAAAGAGATCTGGCTGTGCGACGGACACAACAGCATGCTGCACATTTTCGACGCGACCGTGATGCCTCCGAAACAGAAAAAAGGAAGCCTGAAAGTGAGAGACCAGCCGGGTTGGGTGACCTTCAGCATCGATGGCAAGCTCGCGTTTCCCTCGACGGGAGAAGTGTTCGACGTCCGCACGAAGAAGCTGGTCGCCAGCCTGCAGGACGAGATGGGCCGCAAGATCGGCAGCGAGAAAGTGTTGGAAATTATTTTCGACGGCGACAAGCCGGTTCAGGCGGGAGACCAGTTCGGCCTCGGAATGAAGCGGGGCGGCAGCTAGGGCTGGGCTCCTCCCGGCCCGGGATTCGCCTGACCGGTTCCCGGCGATCGGATCGCCCTGGGGAAACACCGCCAGCTCGTTCAGAAGATCCTGGAGGACTTCCGGATTCTGCCCGGCCACGTCGTCCATCTCGTATGGATCCGACGACAGATCCTAGAGTGAGTTCGTAATCCGGTTGGTATTCCGGTTCAACAGTCGAACAGAAACAAAGATCTACGCAAAATGAAGGCGCACGGTCGGATGGAACGCGACGGCAAAAGCTACGCCCGTCGGCTGGGAACCAACGTCGCGCTCATCTTTTGTGCTTTTCACTTAAACCATCATCAAAGGCGTAATCTACAGCAATTCCCCGATGCGATGCAGTTTCATCAAATTCGTAGTGCCGGGCCTTCCGATCGGCTGGCCGGCGACGAACACGACACTGTCGCCTGTCTTCAGCCCCCCACGTTCGATCAAGAGCCGGTCGGAGAGCTTTAGCATTTCGTCTGTGGAGGCCACGTCCGGCGCAAGAATCGGATTGACGCCATATTGGATAGAGAGGTGTCGCGCCACGGCCTCGTTCGGCGTAATCGCAAAGATGGGGTCCGGGGGACGATAGCGGGAAATCAGCCGGGCGCTCGAGCCGGTGGCCGTGAACACAACGATAGCGGAAACAGTGGCGTCCCGGGCGGCGTGATAAGCGGCATCGGCCAGGAGTTCGGCGTAAGTCGGGGTGGTACGGCGCTGGATCTCCTGGACACCGCGGGCGCGGAGGGAGTTTTCGGCCTCGGTGGCGATGCGAGCCATAAATCGGACGGCTTCCAGCGGATGCGCGCCGACGGATGTCTCCGCGGACAGCATGACCGCGTCCGAGCCGTCGTAGATGGCGTTATAGACGTCGCTGACTTCGGCCCGCGTCGGGGTGGCGTTATGGATCATGGACTCGAGCATCTGCGTCGCGGTGATCACGAACTTCGAGCGGCGGCGCGCGCGCCGGATGATGGCTTTCTGAATGAAGGGGACCTTCTCGAGCGCCACCTCCACTCCCAGATCGCCGCGGGCCACCATCACACCGTCCGCCATGTCGAGAATGGCCTCGATGTTCTCCCAAGCCTGGGGCTTTTCGATCTTGGCCACAATGGGAGTGTGGGAGGCGCCCGCGTCCTGCATATGCTGGCGCAGCCGGCGCACGTCCTCGGCGGTCCGCACGAACGAGAGCGCCACCATGTCGATACCCATTTCCAGGCCGGCGCGAAGGTCGGCGAGGTCTTTATCGGTGACCGACGGTGAGCTCACCTGCACGCCCGGCAGGTTGATGCCCTGATTGTCCTTGACCTCGCCTCCGGACAGCACCTCGCAGCGGACCGAGACGCCGTCGCTTTTGAGCGCTTTCATCTGGACGGCGCCGTCGGCCAGGAGAATCCGGTCTCCGGGCTTCACGTCCCGGGCGAAGCGGCTGTAGCTGGTGGATGCTCTGTCCGGGCTGCCCAGAACAGGCTCTACCGTGATGGTGAACGCCCGGCCGGTCTCGATGCGGCAGCCGCCTCCGTCGAATTTCTCCAGCCGGATCTTGGGCCCGCGCAGGTCAAGCAGGATCGCTACGTGTTTTCCGTATTGCGCGGCCGCGCTACGCGCCGCCTGCAGGGTCTCCGCCCGTTTTTCCGGCGTCCCGTGCGAAGCGTTCAGCCGGAAAACATCGACGCCGGCCTCGAGCAGGCTGCGCAAAACCGCGGGAGACTCGCTGGCGGGGCCGACGGTCGCCACAATTTTGGTATTCGGCATAAAAAGGTTATGCTAACCATTCTGTCATGCCGATCCTTCAGGTCGTAATTCTGGCGTTGGTACAAGGCATCACCGAATTCCTTCCCATCAGCAGCACGGCCCATCTTGCATTGGCCCCCTGGCTGCTCGGTTGGAAGGACGCGGGGCTGACCTTCGACATCGCACTGCACGTGGGAACACTGGCCGCCGTGCTGTTGTTCTTTTTTCGAGACTGGCTTCAGGTGATCGCGCAGGGATTCGGGCTTTCCTACGGCGACGATCCGCAACTCAAACAGCAGCGGATGCTGCTTTGGTTTCTGGCGGCGGCGTCGATTCCCATCGGCGTCGTCGGTTTTATTTTCAAAGAGCAGGCGGAGGAGTGGCGTAATCCGTTCCTGATCGGCGGCATGCTCATCGGAATCGGACTCGTGATGTGGCTCGCCGAGCGGGCGGCATCCTGTAAGAAGGGCATTGCCGGAATCACGCTGGCGGATTCTGCGCTCATCGGGGCGGCGCAGGCTCTGGCGGTAATCCCCGGGACTTCGCGCAGCGGGATTACGATCGCGGCGGCGCTGTTTCGGGGCCTGGACCGGCCGGCGGCGGCGCGCTTCTCGTTCCTGCTTTCGACGCCCGCCATTGCCGGGGCGGCGGCCAGCGCGCTCCACCACCTGATGAAGCAGGGCGGGATTCCGCAAGAGATGCGGCTGGCGTTCGGACTGGGCATCGCCGTCAGCGCGCTGAGCGGTTGCGCGGTGATTGCGTTCTTCCTGAAATACCTCCAGCGGCACACCTTGCGCTTCTTTATTTACTATCGCCTGGTTTTTGGCATAATAGTAATCGCTCTGGCTCTCTTCCGCCGGCCAGCGGGATGAAGCTTCTATCTCCGACGCAGCACAAGTGGCTCAATGAAGTCACGGGATTTGTGTTGTTGTCGGCCGGATTGTTCTTGTGGCTGAGTCTGTTGTCATACCAGGCTCAGGATCCATCCTGGAATACTTCGGCGGGATCCACGCGTCCGCTGAACCTCACCGGTTACGCCGGCTCCTATTTGTCCGATATTCTGCTGCAGTCCCTTGGCCTGTCGGCTTTCGTCCTGCCCGTGCTGGCGCTGATGCTCGGCTGGAAATGGCTGCGCAGCGACGAAGTCCAGGCGCCGGCGGCGAAGCTGATCGGAAGCGCGCTGCTGCTGTTGAGCGCGGGGGCGGCCCTGTCACTCGCGCCGTCATGGCGCATCTTCGGTGGCGCAATCCTGCCCGGAGGCGTGCTGGGCCTCCTGGTGTCCGATTACCTCACCGGCGCCCTCAACCTGACCGGCGCCCTTCTGGCGGAAGCGACGGCGCTCATCATTTCGGTTTATCTCCTTTCGACCTTCACGATGGACCGGTTCCTGGACTGGTTCGCGCCCCTGCGGCGGTTCGCGGAGCGGGTGTCCGCGCGCTGGTCCGCGTGGAACGACATGCGACGCCGGCGGAAGGAAGCCAGGGAGGCAGCAAGGCTGGAGAAAGAGCGGCAGAGAGAGGCCCGGCGGTCAGCCGCGGCTGCGGCGAAGCCGAGACCTCTGCCGCCCGCGGAGGTCACCGGGCCTACCGGTGAAATGGAGCCGGACGCCCTACCGGAAGAAGCGGAGATCCCTATCTGCACGCTGGAGGATACTCCTCCTTGGGAAGCGCCCAACCCGACGCCTTCGCCCATGCCGGCGGCCATTCAAGTGCGTCCGGAAAGCCCGGCTGAGGTTCCGCTGCATCCGGTTTTTCATCTTCCCTCAACCGACCTGCTGCACGAACCCGCCATGCGCAGCGAATTCGACGAGCAGGAGTTGAAGAACATCGCCGTCCGGGTCAAATCGAAATTCGAGGAGTTCAATGTCTTCGGATCGGTGGTTCAGATCAACCCGGGCCCGGTGGTCACGACTTTCGAATTCAAGCCGGACGCCGGGATCAAATACAGCCGCATCACTAACCTGTCGGAGGATTTGTGTCTCGGTCTGCAGGCCGAGTCCATCCTCATCGAACGCATCCCCGGGAAGCCGACAGTGGGCATCGAGGTGCCTAACACCAAGCGGGACGTGATCAGCCTGCGGCAGATTCTCGAATCGGACGAGTTTCAGAATTCGGCGTCGCACTTGACCATCTCGCTGGGGAAGGACATCAACGGCCGCATCAAGGTGGCCGCCCTTGAATCGATGCCCCACCTGCTGATCGCCGGATCGACCGGCGCCGGCAAGAGCGTCATGATCAACTCCATGATCATGTCGATTCTCTACAAATCGACTCCGGACGAAGTGCGCATGATCATGATCGATCCGAAGCGGCTTGAACTGGGCCTTTACGAGGGGATCCCGCACCTGCTCACTCCCGTGATCACGGATCCGAAGAAGGCTACCAACGCCCTGCGGAACGCGGTGCTCGAGATGGAGCGCCGACTGCGGTTGCTGGCGGAACAGGGCGTGCGCAGCATCGATCAGTACAACAAGAAGATCAGGAAACTGGCGCAGGAGCCGCGCAGCCTGTTCGAAGACGAGCCAGACAAGGAAGAGCTGCGGCCGCTGCCGTATGTGCTGATCCTGATCGACGAATTAGCCGACCTGATGATGCTCGAAGGCCGCAACGTGGAGGAGTCGGTCACGCGGCTGGCCCAGATGGCGCGCGCCGTGGGCATGCACCTGGTGCTGGCGACGCAGCGTCCGAGCGTGGACGTGATCACGGGCCTGATCAAAGCCAATTTCCCGGCGCGCATCAGCTTCCGTGTCGCGACGCGGGTCGATTCACGGACCATTCTGGATGTGATGGGCTCCGAGCACCTGCTGGGCAAGGGCGACATGCTGTTCCTGCCCCCGGGCACGTCGCGGTTGATCCGCGTGCACGGAGCATTCGTAACCGAGCCGGAAATCAACCGCGTGGTGGACTTCTGGAAAGCGCAGGCGCATCCCGAGTACGACCAAACCTTCCTGATCGCTCCTCCGGCCGAGGAGGGAGAAGCGGAACCGGAGGCAGAATCGGCCGAGCAGGACCCGATGTACGAGGAAGCGCTGCGGGTCGTGCTGGAGATGGGTAAGGCGTCGACTTCGACGCTCCAGCGCCGTCTCCGTCTGGGCTACGGCCGCGCGGCGCGGATCCTGGACATGATGCACCGCGACGGCATTATCGGCCCGCCGGACGGCAGCAAGCCGAGGGAGGTGCTGAAGCGTTCGGACTGGCTGCGCGAGGTCGAGGATCCGGTAAAGTAGGACGCAGCCGCGGCGCCTGGAAACACGGCATCCTGCTCGCTGGTCTATTCGTGAGCCGTCCGACTCAAAATCTAGAACTGGTATTTCAGCGCGAACTGAACTACCCGTCCGTCGTTCGACACGCCGGCGCCCTGACTGCTGGTGGTGATGCGGCCGAAGGTATTCGGCGCCTGCACACTCAAGCCCGGTGAACCCAGATTCACGTGATTGATGAAATTGAAGAACTCGGCGCGGAACTGGAAATTGTTCCGCTCCCGGATACGGAAGTTCTTTGTGGCGGAAGCATCCACCTGGTTCAGGCCGGGCAGATGGATCGCCTGGCGCGCGGCGTTGCCGAACTGACCAAGCGGTGTCTGCATGAAAGCGGACGTATTGAACCAGCGCTCGCGCGATCGTTCTCCCCGGTCGAGCTCGGCCTTCTGTCCAGGCACGACGGTAGGCCGTGAATTGACTCCCGTTCCGGTGGTGTCTCCCACGCCGGACAGGAACGAGGAGAAGCCGGTCTGCTCGGTAATGATGGCCCCGAGCTGCCAGCCCCCAAGCAAAGCGCGCACGGCGCTGTTGGATGCCTTATTGAAAATCGGCAGATCGTAAATGGCGGCAATGGATAGCCGGTGGCGGATGTCGAAAACTGACGGCGAGCGCTCACCCTGCAGATTGAAATAATTCTGGATGCCTCCCAGCATGGTGCCTCCGCCGACGGTGCTGATATCGGCGTTGCTCAGGTTTTTCGCCCAGGTATAAGACGCCAGCAGGGACAGTCCGCGAGCCACGCGGCGCTCCAGTTTCGTTTGGAGCGAGTGATAACTCGAGTTGCCGATCGCCTTGGCCGTGCTGATGGCACTGAAGCCCTGGAGCGGCCGGCGCGACGCCAGCGGCGCCACCGTCGGACCGGGCGTGACCACCTGAATCGGCCGGTTGCCGTCGAAGGCCAGCGTCAGATTGGTTCCTTTCGATCCCACGTAACCCACGTCCAGGTACATGTTGCCCGGTAGCTTCTTTTGTACGGTCAGGTTCCACTGCTGCGTGTAAGTGTCCCGGAGATTGGGATCGAGCGCGCCTGAACCGAACAGTCCCACACCGGCCTGGCCCTGGGCGGCGAATGCGGTGGCCACCTGCAACGGCCTGTCGAACGTTCCCGCGAAGTCGAATGTTTTGACGATGGGCGGGTTGAGCGTCAGGGTAGTCCAGGAGTTGGTGATCTCCGGCGTGTAGTAGATTCCGTAGCCGGCGCGCACCACGAAATCGGGGATCATCGCGGGAGTGTACGCAATGCCGAAGCGCGGTCCGAAATTATTCTTGTCGTTGTAGACGAGCGCGGACGGTCGGTCGGAGGTATCGCCGATATCCGGAAAGCCGTGGAAGGTTTGCCGCGAGGGCACGAAGCCGGGAACGGCGCCATTGAGATCGAAGTTGGTCGCCTTGCCGCGCTGGACCGGACGGCCGAAGTATTCGTAGCGCATTCCGAGATTGAGCGTGAGGGTCCGGCTGATCTTCCAGTTATCCTGCAGATAGTACGACTGCGACCAGTTATTCATGCGAGTGGCGAAAGGCTCGACGCTCACCTGCGCGGCAGTGGCCAGGCCCAGCAAGAATGACGCAAAGCCATTCTCGCGGACGGGATTGGCGCCGCCTGAAGTGGTCCGGCCATCGAAGCTGAAAGAGCCGCGCGGGTTGACGGATTCGTCAAAGGTCCAGTTGCGGCGCGCGACGACCGCGCCGGCCTTCATGAAGTGAGTGCCCTTGCGGATGGAAATGTTATCGCCGCCTTGCCAGAGTTGGTTGAGGCGGTCGCGAGGTCCGATGCCGCGCGTCACCGGAAAATCGAAGCCGGCTCCGCTGAAGGTTGGATAGCCGTAATTTCTCGGATCCTTGGAAACACCCGGTATGCCGATCAGGTTCGAAACGTCGTAATCGGCGTTGCCGGTGGTTCCGAAAAACTCATGTTCGAAAAAACGGTCCCATCCGACGCGCACTTCGTTCACGATGGAGGCCGAAAACACGTGCGTATCGGTCAGACTCAGATTTTGAGCGCGGCCGCGGTTACCGCGCGTGTCCAGGGGAAATAAGGGAACGGTGTTGTCGGCCTGGGTGTTGAACATATAACTGCCGTAAAGGCTGTTTTTGTCCGAGAAACGATGATCCATGCGGCTGACGTATTGGTCCTGGGTGATGGGAGCCGCGGCCGCGGGCGCACGGTAATTGATGGCGGTCTCATTGGTGTTCGACGCCGGAACAAAGGTAAGAAATTTAGTGGCGTAACTCTGAATCCGGTTCGACGGAATGATGTTGCCAGGAAAAGGCTGGCCGGTGGACGGATCATAAATGGTAACCGAAGAGCCTGAGAAGTTCCCGGTTCGGTAGGCGGCGGGAGGCACGAAGGCGGTTGGGCCGAACGAGCCGGAGACCTGGCGTCCCGATTCCCAATTGAAGAAAAAGAACGTGCTCTCCTTGTTCTTGAGCACTTTCGGGATGAATACGGGTCCCCCGATGTTGGCCCCGAACTGATTCCGGTTCAGGCGTGGCGGCTTGGCGGTCAAAGTGTAAGGTTGAAACGGGGCCAGCGCGGCAAAGGCGTCATTGCGATTGAATTCCCAGGCGCCTCCGTGAAACTGGCTGGTACCGCTCTTGGTCATCAGGTTGACCTGCCCGCCGGGGGCTCCTCCGACCTCGGCCGAGTAAGTGCTCGTATCCACGCGAAATTCCTGAATGGCGTCGACGGATGGCGAAAAGCTGAAATTGTAACTGTCGAGGTCCATGGCCTCGATCCCGTCATAATAAAAGCGATTCTGCGTGTCGCGCGCCCCGTTGGCGGACATGCCGACCTGCTGGCCAACGGAGCCACGATTGCGGCGTACGGTAATGCTGCCGGGCGTGCCAGGGTTGACACCCGGAGTCAACAGCGCCAACTGCACGAACGAGCGGCCGTTCAAAGGCAGCTCGACTACTTTCTGGCTGTCGATTACCGAGCCAACAGTGGCGTTTTCGGTCTGGAGTCCGACGGCGCTCGCTTCGACGGATATTTTTTCCGAGATTTCGCCAACGGTGAGCTGCATGTCGATGCGCGCCACCTGGTCGACGTTCAATTGAAAGCGGCTGACTTCCGACCGTTGAAAGCCGGGAGACTCGAACGAAAGGGTGTATTCTCCAATAGGCAAAAACGAGAATTCATAGGCGCCGGCTTCGTTCGTCTTCGTAGTCCGGGCCTGGTTCGTCTGCACGCTGCGAATCGTGACGGTGACAGCGGGGACGGCTGCTCCGGAGGCGTCAGTAACCGCGCCCACCACCTTCGCGGTAATAGCCTGGGCGTAAATAGAATGCGGAAGGATGAGGCCGGAAAGGGCGCTCAGCAGGTAAAGCGAACGCAACGTTTTCATAGCGATGACCTGTAAAAAGGATTTGTACCCCAATGGAGAAAGTATACACCCTTAACGAGTACAGCCCGCAAAAGCTGGAGGCGAGGCATGCCGGAAGGTCCGCATCTGGCACCCGGCGGCGCAACCGCGACACCCGTCATTCCCACGCGACCGGGGCGATCCTTGGGGGGTAGGCTGCCGAAAGGTCTGCGTTCGCCCGCAGAGTTCGCGACAGCCGTTTCCGCACGCCGGCGACTGCGGCGGCAACAGGTCGCATCGTTTGAAGCGGATCAGAAGTAGATCTTGAGGCCGAATTGAATCTGGCGCGGCGTGTTGGCCTGGGAGCTGATAACGCCAAAGGCGCCCACGCCGATGGTCGTCCCCGGCAGGCCGAAATTCGGCGTGTTGGTGAAATTGAAAAATTCGGCGCGAAATTCGACATATCTCTTCTCGCTGATGGGAAACTGCTTGAACAGCGAGAGATCGACGGCCCGCTGGCCGGGAGCGCGGAGATTCGGGATGGTTCGCGGCGCGTCGCCGAAGGTGAACGGCGCGGGTTGACGGAAAGCGGCCGTATTGAACCACTGCTGGATCTTTTCGGCTGTGGAGCGGTCGCCGCTCAGGATTGCGTTCCCGGCGAAGTTCGGCCGCTCGACAGCCGAGTAGGAGTTGCTGGTGTTGGCGGCGGTGAGCGCCAGCGGCACGCCCTTTCCCATGGTCATGATGCCGTTGACCTGCCAGTTGCCAGCCGCCTGGTTCAGCCAGCCGGGCCAGGTTTTTCCAAACGTCTTCCTGTGGCCGACCGGAAGCTCGTAAAGTCCGCTCAGCACCAGCAGTTGACTGACGTCCTGTGGCGCCACGGCACGCTCGGCGCGCCGGTTATATGCGTTCTGATGGCCCGAATCCGGGCCGCCCGTGCCTACACCTTCGTTGTCGTCGATCAGCTTGCCCGCGGTATAAGCCAGCAGGAACGAAGCCGACTTTCCAAATTCGCGCTGCACACGCAGTTGAAATGCGTGATAGATGGCGCTGGCTGCCGTCGGCCGGAAGTTGATGACCGAGAGGAAATGCGGGAACTGCCTCAGCGTTTGCCCGCGAGTCACCTGCCGGCTGGACAGCGAACCTGTCTGAATTACTCCGAAAAAAGGGTTCGGAACGAGTTGCTGTAAGGCCGTGCCGAGGGAAAGCTGATCGGGCGTGAGCTGGTTCATCTCCCAACCGCTATCGACCAGGCGGCTGCCCTTATTGCCCACATAGGCGGGCTCCACGACAATGCGGCCGGGAAGCTCGCGCTGGATATGCAGATTCCACTGCTGCACGTACGAGGAGTGGATGGAATCCCGGTCGATCGCGGTCGTCATGTTCTGCCCCACGTTGGTGAGCAGCCCCAGCCTTGCTCCGCTGGGAGGCAGGACTCCGGTGGGGTATGGATTCGACAGCAGATTCGCAGGTGTCAACCCGTCGATCGTGTTCACCCAGGCGGTCTGCGTGGAGAACCCCTCGACGCCGGTAGCGTTGCCCGCGGCCTGGCCCACATAAGGGAGATAGAAGACGCCATATCCTCCGCGGACCACGGTCTTCGTATTGGCCGAATAGGCGAAGCCGAAGCGCGGTCCAAAGTTCTTGAACGTAGTGGGGTATTGGCTGTTGGCGGTGGAACCCTGCGCGCGAACTCCGCCTTTGAGACCGGCGATGCCGGAAGGTCCGGCCAGGGGAGACGTCGCGTCGTAGTCGAACCAGGCAAGCTGCTGGTAGCGGTCGTGCTTGCCGGTCTCCATTTCAACGCGCAGGCCCAGATTGAAAGTGAGCCTGGAGGAGGCTTTGAAATCGTCCTGCACGTACATTCCGCTGTAGAGGTTCGAAGTGTAAATGCTGGGAAGGTTGGCGATATAACCGCCCGAGCCCGCTCCCAGCAGGAAGCTTGCGAGACCGTTGCCGAGGTTTGCCTGCGCCACATTGGGATTGGGACCCTGAGTGAACGACCGATCGAACTGGTACAGCCCGCTGGTATAAAGCTTGAGGCTCGAGCCTATATTGTTGAGCCGCTCGTCCACGCCGAACTTGATGGTGTGTCTTCCGGTCACCAGCGTGCCGCTGGCCGCCAGCGAGTAGGTGCGGAACGTCTCGAGCGGAGAAGCGTAGTTCTGTCCCAGTCCGTTGTACCCGGAGAAGGTGAACGACGGAAAGGCCAGCGGCCGCAGCAGTTGCGATTCGAGCGACGCGGGCAATCCCAGGGACGTAATGGAAAAGGTCTCGGGCGCCAGGGTGGGCGAATCCTGCGAGACGGTCGTCAGACCGGCGCGGACGTTCAGAATCAGGTTCGCGGCTTGGATGCGGGTGTAATCGACCCGGGCGCCCCAGCTCGGAATGAGGAAGCCGGCGCTCTGGAAGTCCGTGAAGGCGATGTTGCGATACAGGTTGGCGCCGGTCTGGTTGGATTTCCGGTAACTGACGCCGGCGAACATCCGGTTGCGGGAATCCGGCGCGTAATCGACCTTCGTGTCGACCTGGTTGACATTGAATGTCGAGGTGCCCGACGAGAAGAAGTTGTTGATGCCGGTGCAGGCGGCTCCGGTGACATTCGGCGCGGGAAAAAACTCCCGCACCCTGGCGGCTACCGCATCGATACGTGGAGCAGGGATCACGTTGCCGGGAATCGGGTCGCGCACCGAGCCGGTCCCGGACGGCGCCGGGCGCGTGGACATCGGGTCGTAGATCTGAACCGGCTGGCACTGCCCGCCGACAGTCTGCGAGGACCTGGAGAAATCGCCGGCTCGCTCGAGGGCGGTCGGCATGGTTCCGGTGAGAGTAGCCGCCTGCCCTTGCCGCAGTCCTTCATAGTTGACGAAGAAAAAGGCCTTGTTCCGGACGATGGGACCGCCGGCGGCGAAACCGAACTGGCTGCGTCGGAACGATGGCAGCGCGGCGCCGGCGCGATTAGCGAAGAAATTGTTGGCGTCGAGCCTGCTGTTGCGCAAAAATTCGTATACCACTCCGTGGAACTGGTTGGTCCCCGACCGCATCACCATGTTGATGACGCCGCCGCCGGTCCGCCCGTACTCGGCGCCGTAGCTGTTGGTTTGCACCTTGAATTCCTGCAGCGCATCGGGCGACGGGAAAACAGCGTAGGAGAGAAAGCCGTTGCTGGCCGGCGGCGAGTTGCTGACGCCGTCGATAAACAGGTCGTTCATGTTTGACCGTCCACCGTTGATGCGGAACGAACTGGCGCGGTTGAACTGGTCGGAAAACGAAGGGCTGGGAGTGAAGCCCGGGACGAGATAGACGAATCGCAGCGGGTCGCGGGAGTTGAGCGGGAGATTCTTGATCTGCTCGGGAGAGACGACCGTTCCGAGCGCGGCGGCGCCGGTATCGATGGTGGGCGCTTCGGCCACAACCTCCACGGAATCGGCCACGTTGCCCACCTCGAGCTGGAAATCGAGCCGCGCCACCTGATCGACGGCGAGGGTGACAGCGGCGCGGGTCGCGGCCCGGAATCCCTGCTTCTGGACGCTGATGCGGTACTCGCCGGGAGGCAGCAGGGACGCCGTGAAGTAGCCCGTCTCGTTGGACGCGGTTTTCCTCACCAGCCCCGTATCGGCGCTCACGACGGAGACCTCCGCGAAGGGGATCACGGCCCCGGTTGGATCGATGATGCGTCCGGTGATCTGAGCGGTTGGCGTTTGCGCCAAGGCGGCCATGGCGATGGTGAGTGTCAGGAAGGCGGAAAGGGTGAATCGCTTGACAGTCATGACATAGAATCTCCCCAGCCCGGACGCCATCCGGGGCTCCAGGCTTGCGGGGAAGTATATCAAGCTGTCGTGCCGCGTGGCGCTGCCGCTTCCCGCGCCGACTCAGACGTCCGACAAATCCGCCAGTTTCCCGCTGCTGTCGCCCAGCGAGTCCACCGGCGCTCCCATGCGATCGAGCAACGAGATGAAGAGATTGGCCATCGGCGTCTCCTTGGCATAGCGGACATGACGGCCCGGCCGCAGCTTGCCGCAGCCGCGGCCGGCGAGCACCAGCGGCAGGTCGGCGTGGTCGTGAGCATTGCCGTCACTGAAGCCGCTCCCGTATGTAACCATTACGTGGTCGAGCAGGGAGCCATCGCCATCGGGAGTCGATTTCAGCTTGCCCAGAAGGTAGGCGAACTGGCGCATCTGGAAGCAATTGATCTCCGTTACCTTGGCGATCTTGTCTTTGTCGCCCTGGTGATGCGTCAGGCCGTGATGGGCTTCCGGGATGCCGATCTCGGGGTAAGCGCGCGGGCTCTGCTCGAGCGCCAGCAGCAGCGTCACCACGCGGGTCGAGTCGGTCTGGAAGGCCAGCGTCATCAGGTCCATCATGATGCGTGCGTGTTCGCCGAAATCCGTTGGGATGCTGGCGTCCGGAGGCGGCACGCCGGGTCGCGGCAGCGGCGCTCCCGTCCGTTCCGTTTTTTGAATTCGCTTCTCGATTTCACGAATCGACGCGAGATATTCGTCCAGCTTCCGCTTGTCCGGCCCGCCCAGCGACGCCGACAGCCGTTGGGCGTCACCCATCACCACATCGAGAATACTGCCGCGGTATGGGTCCGGCTCCTGCGCGCCGAACAGGCGGTCGAAGACCGCCCGCGGCCGGATCTCCGCCGGGTTGGGAGAGGAAGGCGTCCGCCATGAAATGCTGTTGCTGTAAGCACAGCTGTAGCCGTTATCACAACTGCCGCCCTGTACACCTTCCTCGCAGCCAAGCTCGAGCGACGCGAAGCGGGTGCGTCCCTGCAGCTTCGTTGCCGCGATCTGGTCCACCGAGACACCCGCCTGCAGATCCCGGCCGTTGGTTTTCTTGGGGTGCACGCAGGTCAGGTAATTGGCGCCGGCGCGTCCGTGGTCGCCGGGGCCGTCACCCAGGGCGCGCCCGCCATTCTGCGTCAGCCCGCCGATCATAATGAAGTCGCCGCGGAAAGGCGCGAGCGCCGACGTGATGCGGGGCAGTTCCGCAGGCAGGGGCGTCACGCCGGGAGTCTGCGTGGGAGCCCACTGGTCCATGATGATGCCGTTCGGCACATACAGGAAGGCCATGCGGCAAGGGGCGGCGGCCTTGGACACGGCGGCGCGGCTGAAGGCTGGTATCATAGCGTCCAGTAACGGCAGCCCCACCAGTCCCTGGAGCAGCGTTCGCCGGTCAATCGATTTACCTCGAAGCACGATTCTCTCCTTCCGTCTTGCGGCCCTGGAACGGGCGGCTCTGGACAATCGCCAGCGCCAGCGCCCGAAAGCGGTTTCCATCCGTCGACAGGCGGGCGATGATCCGGTCCACCTCGGGGCGGTCCTGACGTTCCAGCCCCCTTCCTAAAGCATACGTCAGCATCTTCTCAGTGAGGTTGCGCACGAAGAGCCCGGATTTCGACTGCAGCTCACGCCTTAACTCCCGCGGTCCCGCCGGGTCGATCGGGAACCGGCCGTCGCGATCGCGCCATGCGCCCGAAGCGTCATAGTTCTCCAGCCGGAAGCCGATCGGGTCCATCATGTCGTGACAGACCGCGCACTCCGGCTTAGCGCGATGCTGCTCCAGACGCTCGCGCAGAGAGGCCGCCTCGCCCAGGTTCGTCTCCACCAGCGCTGGCACATCCGCGGGCGGCGGTGGCGGCGGCGTGCCGAGCAGGTTTTCCAGTACCCACTTACCCCGCAGCACCGGCGAAGTCCGGGTCGCATAGGACGATAGCGTCAGCACGGACGCTTGAGTGGCCACTCCGCCCCGCCGGTCGCCATCGAGAGCCACCCGCTCGAAGGCTTCGCCGCGGACGCCGGAAATGCCATAGAAGCGGGCCAGCGGGCCGTTGACGAAAGTGAAGCGCCCGTCCAGGAAGTCGAGCACGCTCCGGTTTTCGTGCAGGATGGCCCGGGCAAACAACAGGGTCTCGCGCCGCATGGACTCGATCAACTCGTCGTCCACTGCCGTGAAGTGCGCCGGGTCGGGCTTGCGGCGATCGAGCAGGCGCAGCCCCAGCCACTGGCCGACGAAGTTCTCGACCAGCGCGTCCGACTTCGGATCGGCCAGCATCCGCCGAACCTCCCCTTCGAGGACGGCCGGTTCGCGCAGACGGCCCGCATCGGCAACCCGCAGCAGGCGGTCGTCCGGCATGCTGCTCCACAGGAAATACGAGAGGCGCGAAGCCAGATCGTACTGATCGATTGCGTATTCGCCGCCGTCCCGCTCCGCCCGAAAGAGGAAGCGCGGCGATGTCAGCACGGCCTGGACCACCACCCGAATGCTCTCGTCGAACGAATCTCCGCGGCGCCGGACCTGCGCCGCCAGATTCTCCAGCGCCTCGATTTCGGCTCCGGAGGCCGGCCGCCGGTACGCCCGCCTTGCCAGCGTTTCGATGATCCGCCGGGCGCACTCCGGCGTTTGCGCAGCGCAGATGAAGATGCGGCGGCGGCTCTCAGGCGGGGTGGGCTCGGGATGGAACGGACCCACGATGTCCACGTAGTCGATGAAGAGCTTGCGGCGTCCGTCCAGATTGACGTTGTCGCGCTGGTTCTCCATGCCGGCGAATTCAGGGAACGAGGCTCGGAAAAAATGTTCGCCCGCCTTCACCTTGACCCGCCCCACCGATTCGCCGTGAGCATACTTGTAATCGATATTGCCTTCGATCACCTCGCTCAGAATGGCAGCGCCGTCGAATTGGAGCTCCATTTTCACCGGCGGGTAGGCTTTGCGGTTCTCCTCGTTCAGCTCCACTTTTTCGGCGTCCGTCAGGTTGCGCTTGCGGGAGAGTTCGCGCAGCCGTGCGCTTCCGGTGTTTCGCGGACGGTAGTTGCCAACGCGCATGCGCAGCTCGTATTCGCCATCCACCGGGAAGACGAAGCCGCCATAGATGGCGCCCCGGTGCGAGTAGGGCAGCGCATTGGGGGTTGGGTCATCCTGAGACTTCTTGCTCATGAAGCGAATGAGCTTGGTGGGCCTGACCGGCGCAGCCGGACCGTATACGGCCAGCTTCGAAACGGATCGCGCCGCCGCCATGTACTTCTCCATCAGCAGCGGCGAGATGCTGAGGACGTCGCCGATGTTGTCGAATCCGTATCCGGCGTCGTCAAGCGGAAACTCGGCACCGGGCTGCGTCGCAATGCCCAGCAGGTCGCGCACGGTGCGGTTGTACTCGTCCCGGTTCAGGCGTCGGGTGGTGACGTGCCAGGGGTTCGCGGCCGGCCCCAGATGCTTTTCAATCCACTCGCTGACCAGGGCCACTTCCGACTTCGTAGGCGCGGGAGACCCTGGCGGAGGCATGCGCCCGCTGCCTATTTTGTCGAGGACTTTCTCCCAAACGCCGGGCGCGAGCGACGGCTGCTCGAGACTGAGATTGGCCGTCTTTACCTTGTCGTTATGGCAGGCCAGGCAGTGGCGTGAGAGGATTGCCCGGGCAGTATCCTGCTCCTGCGCACTTGCCGCGGAGGCTAAGAGCAATAACGACATGGCTTGGATGCTGACCTGAATGGCGACCGCCTCAACCACTACTATACATCCAAGCTGTGAGCCCGGCGGGACTCCGGGGGGGGTAAGCTACCCTGCCCCAGGTATCGGACCTATATTTCTCGTCCCTATTTGGCTTTACGGGCATGGTAGAAATACCGAGCGAAAGTTCGGGCTGATCCGGCATAACTAAAGTACCAGTACGCTTGGACCGACACCACATGGAACTCCGTCCGTACTTAGGTACTAACCCATAAGGCTCCTGGCAGTAGTACTGATTGGCGGCCGGATAAAGCCGTCATAACATCAGTTCATGCAGCACATGAACACCGCACGTTTAGGAATACGACCCGCAATCCATAGACCAGCTCGCGTGTCGAAACCGAGTCTTGACCAGACCACGGAAATGCCAGTCATCTCCCGGAATTGGGTAATCATGGCCTGTAGGCAGGACGAGGACGTCGTGCGTTGGATTCTGACCCAAGCCGAGTCGCTCGGCGTCACGTTCGGCCGTGTGATCTGGGTCTCGGATGATGGTCCGCTCCGATTTTTCGGCGCTCCCGGGGAACTTTGGGATTATCTTTCCTCCCACTCCCGAAATCGAACGAGCCTCTCCCGCCCATCGCGACCACTCTCATTCCTGCCTGAGACGGCAGGGGCGCCGGTCGAACCTGCCCAACTCCATGGCTAGCCGGGCACGCACATCCCGCAATCATAACCAACTCGGGATGACGAAAGAGGCTGCGAAAACGGGACATTCGGCGCACTGAGGCGCTGGAGCATTCCTGCGCTTGTCTCAGTCATCAGTTGCCACAGCTTCAAGGATGTGGCCACAAAGTACCAGAACAACCACCTGTCACCAGGTTCCGATACGCAGCACGAAACCGGTGGTGAATTGTACGCTGGTATTGTAATTCTGTGCATGACTCACGGGAAAAGACGAGCGGGAGAGTTCCAGGTTGGCCAGCCGGACTGCGAAAGCGGATCCCATGTTCAAGTCCACTCCCGCGCCGAAGTGTACGGTGAGTGCATTGGAGTCATCGCTGGTTGTGTACTCATCGTGCGAGGCCAGCGGTTTTTTGCGATCCGGCATGGTCTGTTCGCGGGAAATCTTGGATCCGCCCATCAGGAACTGAATCCACGGACTCCATCGCTTCGCTGGCGCTGGCGTCCAGCGCGGACCTAGCAGGTAGTTCAGACTGTCGCCGCTGACGCCGGTCTGGTTGCCCATGACATTGCAACCACCCACCTGCGCGACCAGCATCCACTCCGGCGCGATCCGCCATGCTCCCGAGACGTCGGCGCCGACGCACGTCCCGCCGCGCGGTCCGAGGTAGGTTTCGAATCGCGAGGCGACCGAAAGCTCAAAGGACGTGGTCGAGCGGGGAAGTCGTATTACCGGCTCTGTAGGACCGCGTGCCGCTCTCGGGCGATCGTCACGATTCCATGGCGCGCGCAGGGCAATGAGCTTCGCAAAAGATCGCGTAGGGTTCAAGCCTGTCCGCGCGAGGTTTCGTACCCACGGGCGAGCCGTGTGGGACTCGATCCATCCAATGACGTACTCGTCCACGCTGTCTTCTGCAAGTTGCCAGACCAGACCCATTACGGGTGTGATGGCGTGATCGACAAACCCCTGCTGCGGAAACTGAGACTGGATGTGGCCAATCGACGCTTCGCTGAACGGTCCGATCTCGAACTGCTCGCTCTGGGCCCAGGCGAATGCCGTAGCGCGGAGCTTCGCCTTCCAATAGGCCGGGTTGCGGCCGAACCGGGCGGCGCGATAGCTCCCGTCATTTTGTTGGAAGATAAAGCCTGCCACCGAACCCTGGATAGGATGTCCAAGGTAGTTGACGTAAAACGGATCGCCATCCGCCCAGCCATGGAGGCTGGCGAGAGAATTCCAGTATCCCGGCCCTAATCCTGTCCCACCGCGTCGGGTGCCCGGCTCGGTCGCCCAGCGGAAGGCATGCTCGACGAGGAGAAACCTCAACTCCTGGCGTATCAGGGTGGGCCAGTTCACTCGATCCGGTTGCGGGTCCGGAACAGTCGTCACGGGCGGGGCGACAACGGAGGGAGCATCGTGATCGCCCAGCGGCTCGTTGCCGAGAGTGACTCTGCCGGTGACGAGGAGAACCATCAAAACGGCGTATTTGTTTCGCAAGGTGCACCTGGTAGCCGCCGCGACTGTTTTGGGGGCGGTGTGGTCAACCCCCGCCATCGGCCGACAACGCTTGGACGCACTTACAGAAGAGAGTGACTCAATTTAAGATACCGATGGTCCAACGACGCAGGCTGGCGCCGTGCGTTCAGCGGACCCATCAGACGGTTTCTTAGGCCTCTTTTGCGGCGCCCAATTAGTCTTATGCTACCAAATTTCGACTGATTTCTATCCACCCGGATGATCAAAAACGTTCGTTCGCGAGTCCGCGTTCAATAAGTGACTGAGTCCGGTTGTGAGTCCGGTCGGCACAGCGCCGCAGAATGCTGAAAGGGCGCGAAACCCGGTGTCCTGTGGATCGAAGCGCCCCGTTCTGATTGTTCGCGCCATCCGCGGACGGCTGGCATGAACTCGGGAGCGCTCAGTCCCGTCGAATCGTTCGGTATTGAACGCGGCCAGCTCGCAGCGCGCGCCGTTTGCCGCCGCGCGACCGGTCCGAGCCCGAATGGATTGGCGGGAAATCCTTCGACGGCTCACCATCTCCGGCTACCGGCCCGACGCAGCCGGGTTGCTGCAGATATCCCCGGTCAACTCTGCGCACCGCATCACCAGGCCACTGATGGAGCATGGCGGTCAAGTATGACCCGCAACGCCCGGGCATCAGCCGCGGCAATCCGGAAGAATGGCGGGACCCTGCTTCGGCTGGAAGCTGCGACGAGTGATTGCCGCTAAGGTGATGCTCGAGAAGGAGCATCTGCTACTGCGAGTCCCCGTGACGGCCTCTCTTTAGCCTGCCGGAGCCACGATGCGACCGAAAAGATGCTGCCGACGGCGCAGATTACCGCAAGGATAAGGATGCCTGTCCGAATTACGGGAGAGCGCGCCAGATCGAGCACCTGCTGTCCGAATGCGATGGCCAACAGGCCGATGACGGAGAAGCGCACAAAGCGCGCCACAGCGATAAGACCAAGCAGCTTCTTCGCGGGATACTGAAAGGCCGAAGCCGCCGCCACAATGGGCGTAAAAGGAAACGGGGGAGGCATGAGGGAAGCGATCGCGACCGCCCAGCCGGCGTTCTTCCGCACCTGCCGCTTTACGAACTCGAGCTGGCGGCGGGAGACGACGCGGTCCAGTTTCTTTTCTCCTCCGGTGCGGGCGATCCGGTCAACCAGCCAGCATCCCGCAACAGAGCCCGTCGTGGCCATGGCGGCGAATACCGGGAGCATCTTGTGTTGCCGGGCAGTCATGGCAACCATCAGCAGATCATTGCCCAGAGGCATGAACAGGAAGGAAGAATCGAGCACTCCCAGAATGAGGAGCCCGAAGGCGCCTAAACCAATGAGAAGCCTGAAGAGAGGATCGATAATCGCGGACATCGGCGCCCGAAATAATGCAGCAAGTCAAGGCCCAGACGGTTTTGGAGCCCGCCGTCACCGGCGCCCTGAAAAGTGTGCAGGGCAGGCGTTTCCGCCTGCCCGGACCGCGTGTACGGCTGGCGCCGGCTCATGGCTATCGATATCCGTAGGCGTTCGGCAAGGGGCCGCGGAAGCCGGCGCGGAATTCGCGCATCCGGCTCAGGTCTTCCATCAGAACTGCCCGGTCGCGGCGATTGATGGAAGCCATGTCTACCACGCGCTGAACGCTGGCGATCGCCTGGTCGAGCTCCCGCCGGTCGTAGCGGCCGGCGGCGAACTTTCGTTGAAAATCGTAGATCTCCTTCCGTGCCCTGTCGAACCGTCTGCGATCCCCGCGATCGAATCGCGAGTTTGCCTGCGCACGGTCCAGATCCGCCATCAGCCGATCCATCGGGAGGCGGCCCTGCTGGCCGACAATCCGATTCTCGCGGTAATCGCGAATCTGCGCGTTCGCGCCGATCGCCATCAGTATCAAGCCCGCTCCCGCCAATCCTTTTCCGAGTAACTGTCGCATGTCTTTCTACCTCCTACCCAATCAGACGCTACCCTTCGATCTGGGGCTACGACATTAGAAATAATTAACGGCGGCCGGCTGTGCGAGGATGAAGAATATATGCCTTTTATAACGGTTCCGGAGGCGGTTGAGGAAATTCGCGCCGGACGCATCCTGGTTGTGGTCGACGACGAAGATCGCGAGAACGAAGGCGATCTTACAATCGCCGCGGAAAAAGTCACGCCGCAGATCGTCAACTTCATGGCAACGCACGGGCGCGGATTGATCTGCCTGGCTATGACCGGCGAGCAGTGCGATCAGCTCCGGCTGCCGCTCATCTCGCCGCAGAATACGTCGAACTTCGGCACCGCTTTCTGTGAATCGGTAGACGCGCGCGAAGGAGTGACTACGGGCATCTCCGCCGCCGACCGGACCCGCACCATTCGGACCTGCATCGATCCAGCTACCCGTCCGTCCGACCTCGCCCGGCCGGGGCATGTGTTTCCGCTGCGCGCCAGAGAAGGCGGCGTGCTGGTGCGTGCCGGTCAGACCGAAGCGTCGGTCGACCTCGCGCGGATGGCCGGTCTGACTCCGGCCGGCGTGATCTGCGAGATCATGAACGAAGACGGAAGCATGGCCCGTGTCCCCGAACTGCGCGAATACTGCCTCAAGCACGGGCTCAAAATGATTTCCGTGGCCGAACTGATCCGTTACCGGCTGAAAAACGAGCGCTATATTCACCGGCTGGGAGAAGGGTTCCTGGAAACCGAATTCGGGCCTTTCCGTACAATTGCGTACAGCAGCGACTACCCCAGCGAGACCCGCTCGGAAACCCATCTGGCGCTGGTGCGCGGCGAGGTGGCCGCACAGGAAAACGTGCTGGTCCGTATGCATTCGCATTGTGTGTACGGCGACATCTTCGGGTCAACGCAATGCGACTGCGCGAGGATGATCACTGGTTCGCTGCGGCAGATCGCGGCCGAAGGCATGGGCGTGCTCGTGTACTTGCATCAGACCGGGCCCGGGTACCGACTGCTTGACGGGCCGGGCGCTACCCGGCGTCTGGTATCTCATGACCGGGAGGCGGGCTCGCGCCAGATGCAGCACGAAAGCGGAATCGGGGCGCAGATCCTGAGCGATCTCGGTCTGCATACGATTCGTCTGCTGACGAACCATCCGCGCAAGATCGTGGCGCTCGAGGGCTTTGGAATCGAGATCGTCGATCAGGTTCCGGTCGCGCAGGCTGTCTCGCCGAAGGTCATCACAAGGGAGTAGCGAAAAGGCCGCGCGGTCCATCCTGCCCAACCGACGTCCGGATCGCTCCCGCCGGGTTGGCGGGTCCGTGGCGCATTCGATCCGGCTTCAGTATCATGACGCAATGCTATTGCAGACCGGTCGCATCGCTCTCGGACTATTGATCGGATGGATCCCGTTGGCAGCCCAAACCGCCAGCTTGACCGGCTTCGTTCGCGATCCCACCGGCGCAGTGGTTCCACAGGCGCGTGTGAGCGCCGTCCAGACGCGGCAGAACCTGCGCTACACCGCCGTCACTGACGGCGAAGGGCTGTACCGTTTTCAAGTTCTGCCCATTGGATCGTACGAACTCGAAGCCGCCAAGGAGGGCTTTAAGCAGGTCCGCCAGAGCGGAATCGATCTCACGGTGGATCAGCGCGCGTCTCTCGACCTCACCCTCGAAGTCGGCCGCATCACGGAGAGCATCGACGTACAGGGTAAAACCGTCCGTGTCGATACCGAATCAGTGACGCTGCAGCAACTGGTCGACGCCAAGCGGGTCAGCGATCTGCCGTTGAACGGCCGCAACGTGTATGAGCTTTCCCGGCTGGTCGCCGGCACGGGTAAGAGCGGCCTCGACATCAATGGGGGCTTCAACGAGGGTGTCAATGGAACGTCGGTCAACGTCCGTCTCGACGGTGGATTGAACGTTTCGCAGTACCGGCAGGAGGTAATGGACGCTCCGCCGCCGGACGGCGTCCAGGAGTTCACCATCCAGACAAGCCTGCCCTCGGCCAAGTACGCCTATTCAGCCGGCGTCATCGAAGTGGCCACCAAGTCGGGGTCCAACTCCCTCCATGGATCGGTCTATGACTTCCTGCGTAACGATGCTCTGGACGCGCGCGACTTTTTCGCGCCCGTCAAGAACAAGCGGCGCCGCAATCAGTACGGCGCAGCTATCGGCGGGCCGCTTGCAATCCCCAAAATCTACGACGGCCGCAATCATACCTTCTGGTTTTTTAATTGGGAAGAGCAGAGTGAACCCCGCACTACGACCCGAAGCGTCGTTCTGCCCACCACTCCCCAGCGGACCGGAAATTTCGCCGGGGCGCGCGCCGTTCGCGATCCGCAAACCAACCAACCTTTTCCCGGCAACGTGATTCCGGCCAGCTTGCTCGACCCGGTCGCGCAGAACGTCCTGAAGGCCTTCGTCCCCGTCACGGATGATCCGTCGGGGGTTTACCGGTTCCTGGGGCCCGCCGACAACAATCCGCGGCGCGTGCTCGCCCGCGGCGACCAGAACTGGGGCGCGAACCAGGTGATGTATCGAACCTACATCTACCGTTCGACCACGCCGCGCGCGCTCGGCAACCTGCCCTATTTCGCCGACGGCACTTCGTCTTTCAACACCCAGCTCCACACCGCCGGCTACACCCGGGTCTTCAATCCGCGGACCATCAACCAGCTTCGCTTCACTTACAACAAGTGGAACGAGCTGCGCGGAGATCCTCACGACGAGTTTGCGCTGGACCGTCTGCGCGGCGAGTTCGGCTTCTCCAGGAATTTCTATTCGCCCACCCCGCATTTCCCCGTGATGGCGGTCAGCGGATACTTCACCGTGGCCGATCCGAATCCGCTCCTCGTGCGCGAATCCAACGTCTTCAGCTGGGAAGACGACCTCAGCCTGTACCGCGGCAAACACAGCATCGAGATCGGCGCCCGCGTGGTGAAGCGGTACCAGCACGATGACAGCGACGTCCGCCGCGTCGGCTCGTTTACCTACTCCGGCTCCTACAGCGGTATCGGCATCAGCGACTTTCTGCTCGGCCGCCCGTCCCTGTTCGAACAACAGGGCGATCAGATCGTAGACAATCACGATAATTACATCGGCGGATACATTCAGGACAACATCAAGCTCACGCCGCGCCTGACTGTAAACCTCGGACTGCGATACGAGATCGCCTTCGCTCCGATCGAAGGCAATGACCGGACTTCGGTCTTCCTCCCCGGCAGCACGCAGCGCTCGCAGCGATTCAAGAACGCGCCTCCGGGACTGCTCTTTTACGGCGATCCCGGCGTCCCCAAATCCGGCCGTCCCACCGACTATGGCCAGTTGGGTCCGCGCGCGGGCCTTGCCTACTCTCTCACGAGCGACCGCCGCACTGTCCTCCGCACCGGCTTCGGGGTTTACCACAGCCCGACTCAACAGAACACCGAAGGCCAGTATTCTAACAAGCAGCCGTGGGTCAACCGCATTCAGCTCTCCCCGCCCTTCTCGACTTCCGACCCGTGGGCCAACTTCCCAGGCGGAAACCCGTTTCCATCCGAAGCGGGTAATCCCGATTTCGTATTTCAGAACGCCACCATTTTCAGCTACGCCGACGGCTATCGCGAGCGCCGTATGTACCAATGGCGATTCGGAATCGAGCGCGAGATTGCCCGCGATTACCTGGTGGGCGCGGCCTACGTCGGTTCCAAGGGGACGCATCTGCCGCAGCGCTGGGACGGCAACGCGGCCGTCTTCGGACCGGGAGCGACGGTGGCCAACACGAATCAGCGCCGCCCGTTTTACCCGCCGCTTACCGTTGTCGAGATCTGGGGTTCGGGCGCCAATTCTCATTACGACTCCGCCCAGTTCTCGCTCGACAAGCGGTTCGGGCACGGGTTCAGCATTGTTACCTCATACACGTTCAGCAAGTCCATCGACGACACGTTCGGCTCGGGTACGGACGCGCTGGCCATCGATCCGCGCAATTTCCGGATCGAGCGCGGCCCGTCCGCTTATGACCGCACGCACGCGTTTGTGAATTCATTCGTCTGGGACCTGCCCTTTGCCAAAGGATGGAACCGGGCTGGAGCAATCCTGGCCGGGGGCTGGCAGGTGACCGGAATCGTCTCCCTTTATTCCGGCTCTCCGCTGATCTACAGCGCCAGTCAGGATCGGGCACTGAATGGCCAGGGAAACCGGCCGAACCGGCTCCGCGACCCGCGGCTGGCCGAAGGACGCTCCCGCGCCGCTATGATCGCGCAGTATTTCGACCGCGCCGCATTCGCCCCGAACGGCGCCGGCCAGATCGGCACCGCTCCAGCGAAGGACGGGCAGGTGCGCGCTCCGGGTTCCGCCCAGTTCAATCTGGGCATCAACAAGACATTCGCCTTCACTGAACGATTCCGGCTGCAGTTCCGCTCCGAGTACTTCAACCTGTTCAACCGTCCAAATTTCGGCGGTCCCAACACCAACATCGACGCCAGCACGTTTGGGCAAATACTCTCGAGCGACGCCGGGCGCATTATTCAGTTCGCCCTGAAATTTCAATTCTGACAGGTGATTCAATGAAACGACGTGAACTGCTTCTCCTTGCGGGTAACGCTGCTTTCGGCGGGGGCAGCGGCGGCGGGTGGATCAAGTCTTCAAGAAACCCCATGCTGTCGCTGGGAAAGGACGGCGATTTCGACAGCCAGAACATCATGTCGCCCTCCATCGTCAAAGACGGCAGCCAATACTATCTTTTCTACGCCGGCGGTCCGCTCGGCCCGCGCAATGGCGGAGACCTGATCAAATACCAGCTCGGCCTGGCTCTCTCGAGCGACGGCGAGTCATGGAAGAAGACTGGCAAGCCGCTGCTGGCGCTCGGCGAGCGCGACAACTTTCATGTCACTCCCACGCTGCTGCGAAATCCTGACGGCAGCCTGCGCAAGCAAAACGGGCGCTGGCACATGGTCTACTGCGGCAATCGCGAGGACGACGTCGAGTACGCGACCAGCCCGAACGGAATCGACTGGACCAAGGACAATCGGAGCCCCATCTACCGGCGCGCCTACGCTCCGAATCTGGTTCAGGCCGGGAGCGAACTGCGCATGTACTACATCCGCAAGCCGGATCCGCAGAAGGCCGAGAAATGGCCCTGGGAAGTACACCTGGCGACCGGCCGCGATCTGTTCTCGCTGCGGCCACATCGCGCAAACCCCATGCTGAAGATTTCGCAGCCCTGGGAAAACGGCGCTCTGTTCTATCCTTATGTGCTTCAGGAAGACGGAGTCTGGGTCATGTTCTACGCCTCTTACTGGGACAAGAAGGATCCCGCGGACAAAACCGGCTATACCGCCATCGGGATGGCCGCCAGTCCCGACGGAATCCGCTGGTCCAAGCACGACGCCAACCCCATCCTCACGCCCATCCCCGGCAGTCGATACGAATCGGTGTACAATTCCAGCCAGTCGGTGATTCGGGACGGCGATCACTACAAAATGTACTACGCCAGCCGCATTGACATGATCCACAAATATTACGCGATCTGTCTTGCCAGGAAAACGGGAAAGCTCCTGTAATAGGACGCGCCAGGGAAAGATCTACGGGCGGCTCCCCTGCGCGATCTTGGTGTCTTTCAGCGTCGTCAGATACTCCAGCAGATCGACCAGTTGCCGCTCCGTCATGTGGTTGACCAGGTCCTCCGGCATCATGGATAGCTGGCTGCGGCGGCGGCTCTTGATCTCGGAGGGCTTGAGGCGGATCTCGTCGCCGGTTTCGTTGCGAACCACTACTCTCTGCGGCGTATCTTCGGCCAGGATGCCGATCACTTCACCCTGGTTCCGCGTCTCGAGGATCCACACATAATACTCGGGGGCGATCCCGGCGCTGGGATTGAGGATCGCATCGAGAAGCGCCTCCTTGCCGAGCTTGCCGCCGATGGCCGAAAGGTCGGGGCCGGTTGATTTCTTGCCTTCCCCAAGCTTGTGGCAGGAATTGCACTTCGGCCCGGTAGTGGACGTGAACACCTGACGGCCGCGCCGCGCGTCGCCCTTCTCGCCTAACAATTTTCGTGTGGGAGACAGCGGCTGCCTGCCCTTCGAAGCGAGCGGAGGAAGCAGCTTCCCGGCGCGCGCCTTGATCGCAGGATTGCGGCTGTTGTTGACCACCCCGGTGGCGACGTTCCGCAGCTCGGCCGGCAGTTTTCCGGATTGCTCCAGGTCGAGCAGTTTCGTCGCGCCGGGTTCGGTCCGCCCGAGCACGCGGACGGCTTCGCTGCGCACTTCATTCGGGGCGCTGCTGAGAATGAGCTTCTCGAACTCGCTGTCGATTCCACGGGGCCGGGCATAGCCGATGGCGCGCACCGCGCTCACGCGCAGCCGTACCGGTCCGTCGCGCAGCAGGGAATCGAGCTCGGGGAGATACTTCGGATCGCGGGTTCGCCCCAGCGCCTGGACCGCCGCCGCCCGTAGCTCTTCCGCGGCGCCGGATTTTGCGATGGCCAGCAGCTCGGGTCCATATTGCGGATCTTCCAAATCGTCGGCCAGCTCGAGGGCTCGGGCCTGCGTGCGGGAATTGAGCAGCGATTTGCGAATGGCGGATACCACTGAGGGGTCCCTGCGAAGATCGGTCCAGTCGCTGAACAGCCGGCGGCTCAGATGCTCGAAAGCTCGCGCCGCCAATTCTTCCGGAACTCGATCTGTGTTGATCAGTGTGGCGACAGCCGATCCGGCTTCGAGTGGCGCCATTGCGGAGAGCGCGTCAAGGGCTTCGCCGCGCTGCTCCACGCTGAACGAGGCATTGCCTATACTCTCGATCAAGTACGGCCGGGCGTCCGCGGGGCGGAATTCCCACCAGAGTTTACCCAGCTTCGAGTCCCACGTCCCGGCGCCGGCCCGCATGCGGGCAAAGAGCTCATTTTCCCGGCCGCGCGCCGCGATGCCCAGGGCTTCCAGATACCAGCGATCTTTGCCGTCATACTGCCGGCAAAGCTCGATCAGCGAGTCCAGCGCGCCTTGCGTGCGAACGTCCTGAAGCGCGATGGCGATTTCACGACGAACCTGGGGCGAAGGATCCTGCAGCAGCGGCCTGGTCACGGCCACCATGTCCGCTCCGTTCAACTGCAGAATACGGATTGCTGCGATGCGGAAGTTGGAATCGGGATCGCGGAGCGCTTCTTCCACTTTCCGGCGCCCCTCGCCGGGGATGGACCCGAGGAGCCATAGAGAGCGCGCGCGCAGAACCGGGTCGCCGCGTCCGGCCATGTCGAGCAATGCCGACAGGGCGCCGGGACCCCGCTCTTTCAGACGCTCGTACGCCAGATACCGCACGGACTGCGCCGGAGACCGCAGAGCATCGCCGAGACCGGCGTCCGTCGCCAGATCGACCCTGACCGGAGCGGGTCTGTATCCGGCGGGCGCCAGGCGATAAATGCGCCCGCGGCCGATGTCCTTCATCTGGTGACCGCCGACGGACGCGTCATACCAGTCGGCGATGTAGACGGCTCCATCCGGCCCAACGGCTACATCGGAGGGCCGGAACCAGGTATCGGCCGCGCTCACCGTGTCTTCGATCTTCAAGGAATAGCCCGCGCCATCAGGCGAGAGCAGGTACGTGTTGATGAGACGCTTGCCCGCTTCCGAATGCAGCAGCTGGCCGCGATACTTCTCCGGGAGCAGCTTGCCTTCGTACACCACCAGTCCCGTGGGCGATCCGGCGCCGGTGCGCTGGATGTTGGGAACCACGCCCGGGTTCTCGGAGTGGAAATGGGAGCCCTTGTCCTCCTGCCACTTCCTCGCGCCCGGACCCCAGTATCCGAAATTGCCGCCCTGCATTACGTAATTCACCCGAACCCAGGCATTGCCGTCGTCATCGTTGTCGGTTTGCCAGATGCTGCCGAACGAATCGAGAGCCAGCTCGTAGGGGTTGCGGAAATTATGGCCCAGGACCGTGAAGCCGGTCCCATCCGGGTTCACGCGCAGCGCGCAGCCCGCATAGTAGGGGCCGGACTTGCCACTGGCCAGGCGCCGGCCGGATTTGTCGGT
Source organism: Bryobacteraceae bacterium (assembly GCA_035495815.1). Classification (GTDB taxonomy): domain Bacteria; phylum Acidobacteriota; class Terriglobia; order Bryobacterales; family Bryobacteraceae; genus DATJFH01. The sequence goes on along the minus strand of DATJFH010000371.1, from coordinate 18,901 downwards.
CACGTCGAATCCCTGGTCGCCGCTGTTGAAATAATACCGGCCGTCCGGGCCGAAGGTGACCGCGTGCAGGCCGTGATCGTGATCTACGCCGTTCCATCCCGTGAGCAGCGTCTCCTTTTTAACGATGCGGTCATCTTCGTCCTTGGTGTAAACAGTAATCCCCGGTGACTGCGAAACGACGACTTTGTTGCCCAGCACCGCGATCCCCAGCGGCGATCGCAAGCCGGCCTCCTGCACGAAAGTTTTGGCTTTGTCCGCTTTGCCGTCGTGGTTGGTATCCTCGAGGATCACGATCCGGTCGCCTGAGCGGTAATCTTTTTCCCCGCGCAACTGGCGACGGTAGTTGACGCCTTCGAGCACCCAGATGCGGCCGCGCGAGTCGATATCGATGTTGGTCGGGTTGAGCAGATCCGGTTCTGCCGCCCATAACTTCACTTCCAGTCCGGGAGCGGCAGTCATTCCCTTGACGGTCTGGGTTGCGGTCTGCTCGGCGAGCAGGCTGCCCGCTGCCAGCATGGCGACCGTGAGTATTCGAATAGGACTCATCAGCAACTGACATTATACGGGGATCGCGGCTTGACCTCGCCGGCGATTACCGCGATGATTGCGGCGTATGAGACTGTGGTTGATTCTGGCAATGGCGTTTCCGGTCTGGGGCCAGGCGGCGCCCGGGCATCGCGTTCGATCCCTGCGTGTGACGGTGCTGTCCACCATGCTGGCGACTCGTGGCATCGGCGAGTGGGGCTTTGCGGCTCTGGTCGAAGCCGACGGCCGCAAGATCCTGTTCGACACGGCGCGCGCCCCGAAACCGTGGCGTCGAACGCCCGGGAGATGGGGGTCGATCTCACGGGAGTCACCGATGTCATCCTCAGCCATAACCATGAGGACCATACCGGCGGTCTGATCACGCTGCGCCGCGGCGTGTGGAAACAGCACGCGCAGGCGCTGTCCCGTGCGCACGTGGCCAGGGGGATCTTTCTCTCGCGCAGCGAGCGAGACGGGAAGGAAAGCAATCCGATGATCGCCGCAGGCGACCTTTACCGCGCGCTGGGCGGACGTTTTCTCGAGTACGACAAGCCCGTCGAGCTGTACCCGGGTATCTGGCTCACCGGTCCCGTTCCGCGCAAGTATCCCGAGAAGAACTGGAGTGTCCAGGGCGTAATCCGTACACCAGGCGGCTCGGTTGAAGATACCGTGCCCGAGGACCAGTCACTGGTCATCGACACTAGCCAGGGGCTGGTGATCGTTTCCGGCTGCGGCCACGCCGGCATCGTGAATACGCTCGAATACGCGAGGCGCGTCGTGCGTGAAGCGCCCGTGCGGGCGGCCATCGGCGGATTCCATCTATTCGCGCTCGATGACGCCAGGCTTGAGTGGACCGGGACGAAGCTGCGCAAATTCGGGATCGCGAACTTTCTGGGAGCGCACTGCACGGGAGTCGAAGCGGTGTACCTGCTGCGCAAGTTCACCGGGTTGAACCGCGGGACGTGCGCGGTGGGAGCGGTAGGTTCTGTCTACGACCTGTCGAAGGGACTTGATCCGGGGCCCATTGCGCGATGATCGCGCGGGTGATTGGCTGCACTACATACCGGCTTGGTACACTCTTATCTGGACAGATCTGTCTGTAGGGCCGCGTCAAATCTTAATCTTATGCGCACCTGGATGCTTTGCCTTTGCTTTGCTATCGGACTATGGGCAGACTCGGTGGCCGGTCTGAAATGGACCCCGCCGGCGGGCTGGAAGGTCGAAGGTCCGCGGCCGATGCGCGCGGCCAGCTATGTTATTCCGGCGGCTCCCGGCGATTCCGATAACGCCGAATGCGTGGTGTATTTCTTCGGCGCGGGACAGGGGGGAGGCGTTGAGGCCAACGTAGAGCGGTGGAAGGGCCAGTTTCGCCAACCCGGCGGAAAAGCGGTGGAGTCCCAGGCCCGCAAGCGCACGATTCACGGCCTCGCGGTGACCACCGTGGACATCTCAGGCGAGTATTCGGGTATGGGCGGTCCGATGGCGGCTTCCAAGAGCGTAAAGTCCGGTTACAGGTTGCTGGGCGCCATTGTCGAGGGGCCGGGCGGAAATATTTTTCTGAAGTTCACAGGTCCGGCTAAAACCATCGCGGCGAATCAAAAGAAATTCGACCAATTGCTGGAGTCGTTCGAAAAAGAGAAGTAACGCCGGCGCGGCCCGTCTCCCGTAAGCGCGATAAAATGAAGATCTGATGTCGATGCTTCGCGAACTCAAGCGCGCTCTTTCCAACTTGCGGCCGGAAGAGGTTCGTCACACCGCCAGTCACAAACCGGCGATCGGGCTGGTCTCATCAACTTCGGCCGGTTATGCCGCGATGGAAGATTTTCTGGCGCCACCGGATTTATCACGCGAAAGGAAGGCAGAGGTATTGAGCCTCGTGCATCGGGCCGGTGATCCTGGAATTCCAGACCGGTTCGATCTGGTGCTGTATGAACAGCGGCTGCCGCGCGCGGAGAACGCGTTCACCTTCTACGCCCACGACCCGAGCCAGACCGTGAAGGAGATTCTCGCCGACCGCAGCGAGCTGGGTCTGCCTCTGGCGCGCAATTTTCAGGCCTTCCGGCGACCGGTCATCAATGAGGTGATGTACACCATCTCCCGGGAGAATGCGCTGTTTTCGCTGGCAACCGCGCTGCCGAACATTGTCCCCAGTATGGTGGAGCTGCCGTGGGCGATCGGTGAATTCGCCAGCGACACGGCTTTCCTCACGATGAACCAGATCCGCATGGCGTTCCTGGTAGCGGCGGCCAGCGACAACCTGGTCGGATACCGGGAGCAGAAGGCCGAAATCGTCTCCATCATCACGGGCGCCTTCGGATTCCGCGCCATCGCCCGGGAGCTGATAGGCAAGATTCCGTTCGGAGGCGGGCTCATTCCGAAGGCGGCGGTCGCCTTCGCCGGGACGTACGTAGTGGGGCTGAGCCTGGAGCGTTATCACCGCGTCGGTTACGGGCTGACTCGCGAGGAGCGCCGGAGGGAGTATGAATCGGCGCTGGTCCACGGACGTACCGTGGCCGAAATCCTGCTGGCCGGATTAAAAAAAGTGGATGCGGCTTAGTCATCTTTCCTGCATCGCGGCAGCGATTTCACACGTCGTAGAATAAGACCAAGGTCAAGGAGATTCAGGCATGCGCTCATTCCATGTTTTGTTGATACTGGCGACGGCCACGGCCGGGCTTGCCGATACTTTGTACATGAAGGACGGCAAAGTCGTAGCGGGAACCTACCTGGGCGGCACGACGCGGCAGATCCGGATGGAAGTCGGCAACCAGGTGGAGGCTTATGACATTACTGACGTGGCAAAAATCGAGTTTCAGTCCGCGGCAGCCGCGGCGCCCTCGACCCGCGACGTCAGACAGCGTGAAGCGCCGCAGCGGGAAGTGGAGCCGCCCCGGGAGCGGGTGCGTCTGCTGAGACCGGATCCGGCGGGAAAGCCCGCGCCGCGGCCCGCCGCCTCCCTCACCATTCCGGCGGGGACCGTCCTTAAAGTGCGGATGATCGACGCGGTGGATTCGGAAGTCAGCCAGCTCGGGCAGACGTTTCAGGCGAGCCTGGACGAGCCGATCACGGGGTCGGGCGGCGAAACGCTGGTCTCGCGGGGCGCCGACATCGTGGCCAAGCTGGTTGAAGATAAGCAGTCCGGCAAAATCAGCGGGAAGACGGAGCTGACGCTGGATCTGGTATCCATCCGGATAGGCGACCGCATGGTGGATCTGAACACCGAGGAGGTGACCACTTCGAGCGAATCGCGGACAGGCAAGAGCGCGAAGGTGATCGGCGGCACGGCGGCGCTGGGCGCAATCCTGGGCGGAATTTTCGGCGGCGGGAAGGGCGCTGCGATCGGGGCGACGACGGGCGCGGGCGCAGGCACGGCGGTGCAGGTAATGACGAAAGGTCAGCGTGTGCGGATTCCCGCGGAGACGCGGCTGAGCTTCACGCTCCAGAACGCCGTCTCCATCTGAGAATGCCTGCGGTTCCGGCTGTCATCTTCGAAGACCTGCAATGTCCCGACAGCGCCGCGTTCGATCGGATGCTGCGGGAAAGTCTGCTGCCTCGTTACGGAAACCGGGTTTCGTGGGAGCATCGGGATTTTCCGCTGCCTAAACACTCCTGGGCGCGTCAGGCGGCCATCATTGCCCGCTATTTCTCGGAGCTGGATCCGCAATTGGGCCTCGACTTCCGCAGTCACATGCTGGCGGATCCGAAAGCTCCCGACTTCCCGCTCCGGCTGGCTGGATTCACGCGCGCCCGTTCACTGGTAACTTCGGAGGCGGCCGCTGCGCTGTCCGACGGGCGTCTGGCGGCGCTCGTCGACAAGGATTACCGTGACGGCCTGGCGCAAGGCGTCGCCAAAACACCGACCGTATTCGTCGGGAACGAGACGTTCATCGAGACTTTCTCTGTGGCGGAGATCTCGCTGGCTATCGATCAGGCGATCGCGGCGGCCGCATGACGAGCATCGTCACCGGCGCCAGCCGGGGGATCGGGCGGGCCATCGCTGCCGAACTGGCCAGGACACACCAGGTGATCGGCACGTACCGCGGCCGCCGTGACGCCGCCGAAAGTTTGCAGGCGGAAACCGGCGCCGGTATTTTCCGCTGCGACATCTCGTCGGCCGCGGACCGGGAGGCGCTGGTCGCCTACGCGCGCCAGCGTTTTCCCCGTCTGGATTTACTGGTCAACAACGCCGGCGTCACCCAGCGGGAGCGCCGGGACATTTTGGACGCCACCGAGGAGAGCTTCGACGAGCTGATCGGAATCAACCTGAAAGGACCTCACTTCCTCACCCAGCTGGCGGCCCGCTGGATGCTCGAACAGGGTGGAGGCCGCATCGTGTTCATCACTTCGATCTCGTCCTATGCAGCGTCGGTAAACCGAGCCGAGTATTGCGTATCGAAAGCGGCGCTGAGCATGTCGGCCGCGCTCTATGCCGAGCGGCTGGCGGCGTGCGGGATTCAGGTGTTCGAGATCCGGCCCGGGATCATTCGCACCGATATGATCGCGTCGGTGGAGAAGACATACGAGGAGCGCATCGCCGGCGGGCTGGTTCCGCAGCGGCGGCTGGGCGAAGGCGGTGACGTTGCCAAGGTGGTCCGGGCAATCGCCGACGGATTGCTCGATTACGCGACGGGTCAGATTCTCAACGTCGACGGCGGCTTTCACCTGCGCAGCTTGTAGGGGTTTGACTATTCCGGCAGGGGCTGATCTTTCGTCTCCGGAGCGAACGGGACTGTGGCCAGTCCGATCAGAAACACCAGGCACATCGTCACGCCGGCGTAGCGCATGGGCTCGTTATATCCGGCGAAGACGCGGCTGGTGAGCAGTCCCAGGGCCAGCGGGCCCAGCGCCGCCACGAAGCGGCCGACGTTATAGCAGAACGAGGTGCCCGTGCTGCGCAGGCGCGTCGGAAAAAGCTCCGGAAGATAGATGGCGTAGCCGCCGAACAGGGACAACTGGCAGAAACCCATCAGCGGGATCATCCAGAAAATGTCGCTGAAGGTCTTCAGATTCCAGAACGTGAAGGCCGTCGCCAGCAGCGCGGCGATGAAGGAAACCGTGAACGCCTTTTTGCGTCCAAACCTGCTGGTGGCCCGCGTGAACGCGTAGACGCCGAAGAACGAGCCGGCGTTCTGCAAAAGCGAGGTCATCCCGGTCCAGAACGTCTTGTCGCCGGCGCTCATGTTCGTCTTGTCGAGAACGGACCGCAGCAGGTCGAAGCTGAAGAAGCCGATGCCCCACAGTCCGACCACGCCGGAGAACGCCAGCAGCATCCCGATGATGGCATGGCGGCGCCAGCGCGGGTCGGAGAACAACTCGCCCATGGAGCCGAGCTGTTTGCGGTCGCGCGAGGCCTTGCGCCACTGCTCGGGCTCCTTCAACCGACGGAAGATCAGCAGGCACAGGAACGCCGGCAGCGCGCCCACTACGAACATGTAGCGCCAGGCGCTGCCGATCGCGCCGGATTGCTCCATCCCGCCAAGCGCGATGCCGATCAGCGCTGCCAGCATGTTTCCAATCGCGGATGACGCCTGCAGCCAGCCCAGGGCGTAGGGACGGGCGCGGGCGGGTACGGTTTCGGCCACCAGCGCGACGCCGACTGCGAACTGCCCTCCCACGCCAAGGCCTGTCAACAGCCGGTACACCGAGAAATCCCATACGCTGGTGGAAAACACGCTCAGGCCGGTGAACAGCGAGTAGGAGAGGATGGTCAGCATCATGGTCTTGACGCGGCCGATGCGGTCGCCCAGGATCCCGAAAATGACCCCGCCGGAGGCCCATCCGATCATGAAGACCATGGTGGCGTATCCGGCGTATTCGGCGACCAATCCCGCGGAGGCCGGACCGCTCGATTGCGCCGAAAGCAGCTCGCTGATGGCCGGCCGGCGCGCCAGGTTGAAGAGCTGCTGGTCCATGGTGTCGAACAGCCACCCCAGCGAGGAGACGATCAGCACGAACCAATGGCTGCGGTCGAGCTCTTTGTACCAGGGGGCGGTCGCGCCAGACGGCTGGGGCGTTGTCAAATGATGTTTCCTTTTTTCGGAATGCCGGTTTTGCACCCTACAGTCTACACCGCGTCAGCTTCTCGCCGCCTGCAGGAAACCGCGCGCGGCGGGCGCCAGCAGAGCTTCGAGCACCACCATGATGTAGCGCGCCCCACGCGCGCGCCACTGCCGGGCCGCTTCCGCGTTCGGGACCAGGATGCCGAGCGCCTTGCCGCTCGGAAGCACCGCCGCGGCTACCGAATCGAACGCCCGCTGTACCTTCTCGTTCTGCAGATCGCCGGGGACGCCCAGCGAGTGAGACAGATCCGTCGGTCCGATGAAAACGACGTCCACTTCCGGTACGTTTGCGATCTGGCCCGCCTGCACCACCGCTGCGGCCGTCTCGATCTGCACCACAACGAGCGTCTCGGCGTTGGCAGCGGCCGTGTAATCCCGCAGGCTGAACGGCTGCGCCTGGCCGTAATCGGCGGCCCGGCCGGCGGCCAGACCCCGGCTCCCGAGCGGCTGGTACTTCACGGCGCGCACAACCGCCTCCGCTTCCGCGGCCGTGTTCACCATTGGAATCTGGATCCCTTGCATCCCCGTGTCCAGGTAGCGGCCGAATGTGGCCGGCTGGTTCACCGGGACGCGCACGATCGGCGTGACGCCGCGAAGTTCGCAGGCCCGCGCCAGGTGCTCGCAATCGCGCGGCGTAATCGAGCTGTGCTCGCAGTCGAAGAACAGATAGTCCCAGCCGTAATGACAGATGGCTTCGGTCAATCCGGCGTCGGCGTGACGAATGTAACTGCCGAGTACCATTTCGCCGGCTTTCAGTTTCGCTTTGGTGGTGTTCGTTCTCATAATCAGTTTCGGCCCGACACTCTTTCGAAAAACTTCCAGGACTTCCTGGCGCAGACCTCCCAGCGGTACTGCTGCGCCCGGCGCGTTCCGTTCGCGCTTAACTGCGCCCGCAGATCCGGTGAGAGAAGCAGGTTGCAGAGCGCCGAGCCCAAGCTGCTTTCGCTCCGGGGATCCACCAGCACGGCCGCGTCGCCGCCGACCTCTGGCAGCGAAGACACGTTCGATGTGATGGCCGGAACACCCGCCGCCATCGCCTGGGCTAACGGCAGTCCGAATCCTTCGTAGAGCGAGGGATAGACGAAAACCGTGGCGCCGGCGGTCAAGGCGGGCAGATCCTGTTCCGGCACGTAGCCGAGATAGTGAATACCGGCGGCGCCGGATTGAAGTCGGCTCAACGCGCCGGGGTCTCCCCAGCCGGGTGGGCCGGCCACCACGAGGTCGAATTCCTCCCGTAAGGAAGCCGGCAGCCGCTCATAGGCGTCGAGCAGGACGTTGACGTTCTTTCGCGGCTCGATGGTTCCGACAAACAGGATATACGGCTTGTCCCGCCTGAGCGGGGCCGCTCCGAAAAACGCCTGCGCCACGCCGGGATAGATCACCTCGATTCGGCCGGGATCGAGGCCCAGAACCCGGACGCTGTCGGATCGGGTGTTTTCCGAGATCGAGATCATGCCATCGGCCCGTGACAGGACTTCCCTGGCGAAGCGCCTGGCCCCTTTCACATTAGCCGCCGTGTGGGTTTCGGGCGCGAGCCAGCACGTCATGTCGTATAGCGTGGCGGTCAGTTTGGTGTTGCGGGGCGGCCTGAGTAGCTGGTGCGAGGCGTGAAAAACGTCCAGGTCCACTCCGATACCGTTGAGTATGGGTAACGGCGAGCCGTTGGCGGCGTGCAGGACCAGCAGCCGCGCCAGGGTGGGCCAGCGGGAAAGGATGGAGCGCTCATGATGGCATTCGCCGGCCAGTTTCGCCACATTCAGAAAGGGAAACAGTTCGAGTTGATGGGGTCCCGCGGCAGCTAAGAGATTTCGGGTCCAGTGGTACACATAGGTCTTTACGCCCGCGCTGCGCAGCAGCAGCGGTGTAGCATCAATCGTAACCCTCATCGTGGATCAATTTGGGGGCGTATCAGTACCGTTTACCCTCGAAAATTCTCCGGAGGGTCGCTTTCCCTTTTCTTTCTCGCGTTCTGTGATCTAATGGGCTCTATTACTATGCCAGATCTGGCATTTCTTGTCAGGCGTAACCTGAAATACATCCATCGGAGGTTCCGTGAGTGGCGGATGCTTTGGAAAGGCATCGCGTCCACGGATCATCCGGTCCTGGCGCACATCATACCCATGCGCCGGTGTAATCTGGCTTGCGCTTATTGTAACGAATACGACGACTTCTCGAAGCCGGTACCCCTCGCTACCATGATCGAGAGGCTGGATAAGCTGGCCGATCTGGGAACTACGGTCGTTTCGATCAGCGGAGGCGAGCCGCTTCTCCATCCGGAGCTGGATGACATTATCGCCCACATTCGAAAACGCCGGATGATGGCGGGAATGATTACGAACGGCTATCTGCTGACCGCAGACCGGATTCAGCGGCTGAACCGCGCCGGTCTCGAGCACCTGCAGATCAGCATCGACAACGTGATGCCCGACGATGTCTCGAAGAAGAGCCTCAAAGTTCTGGATAAGAAGCTTCAGTTGCTGGCGGAGAATGCCGAGTTCCACGTCAATATCAATTCGGTTGTGGGCGGAGGCATTCACAATCCGCAGGACGCCTTGATCGTCGGCCGAAGAGCGGTGGAGCTGGGGTTCAGCTCCACGGTCGGAATCATTCACGATGGGGGCGGCCAGCTGGAGCCCTTGACGCAGGAAGAGACTGCCGTGTATCTCGAGACGAAAAAGCTAGGGCGCGGCAGTTACGGTAAGTTCAATTACTTCCAGGACAACATTGCGCACGGGAAAGAAAACGATTGGCGCTGCCGGGCCGGCGCCAGGTACTTATACATCTGCGAGGACGGCCTGGTCCATTACTGCTCGCAGCAGCGCGGGTACCCGGCTACGCCCTTGGCGCGGTACACCGTGGAAGATATCCGGCGCGAGTTTGTTACGCAAAAGTCATGCGCGCCGTATTGCACGGTGGCCTGTGTGCATTACACCTCTTACATGGACCACTGGCGTGCGCCTCAAACGATTCCCGCTGCCCGCACGGACCTGATCGAAATCAAGCAGAAGGCGACTTACTCTACCAACTAACCAAACCTGCACATCTGGCCGTTCCCGTCTGCCCTCGATCCTATTCCGGACCGATGTGCGTTCCTGACGGCTGGCCCTGGGATGGGCCCTTACTTTGCCGCCGGCCCGAAGAACGCTTCGTCAATGTCGACAGTAGTGTTCTTTCGCAAATCGTCGACCGCCTTTTTGGCGATCTCGGGACGTATCTTGTTCTCAATCTCGGGGCGGACTTCGTCAAAGGTCTTCACTTCGTGCTTCTCGACGAGGATCAGGTGATATCCGAACTGGGTCTTCACGGGCTCGGTTACCTGGCCGACCGGGGCAGCGAAGGCTGCCTGCTCGAACTGCGGCACCATCTGACCATGCCCGAAGAAATTGAGGTCGCCGCCCATGTTCCCGGATCCGGTGTCGTCCGATTCGGCCTTTGCCAGCGTCGCGAAATCCTCGCCGGCCGAGAGGCGGGCGCGCAGCGCCTTTGCCTTGGTGAGGGCCTCCTCTTCGGTCAAATCCGCCTTCGCGGTAGGCACGGCAGAGCCCTTGAACCGCACCAGAATATGGCGAGCCTTGACGCGCTCATACTCGTTCTTGTGGCCGTCGTAATACTTGCGCACATCCGCGTCTTCCACCTTGAGCTTGGCCGAAAGATCACGGTACAAGGCGCCGGCCAGCAGGTTCTCGGCTTGAAACGCCAGTTGGGTCTTATAAGAAGCGTCCTGATCGAGCTTGCGCTTACGCGCTTCCTGGGCCAGAGACTTCATGGTGATCAGTTGCTCGGCGACCTGCCGCTTCCCGGGTCCCTTGGCGGCGGTCCGATATTGCTCGGGTAAGGACTCGATCAATTTGTCGAAGTCTCCGGCCGTTATTTTTTCGGTCCCCACGGTCAGCACGACCTTGTCGAATCCTTCAGCGGCCGGCGGCTTGGCGGGTTCGGCAGGCTTGGGCTCAGCCGGTTTGGGTCTGGCGGCCACCGGGGGTTTGACAGGGGGCGCGGTTTTCGGTTTCGGCGCCGGAACCTGAGCGGACAGAGCTCCGCCCAGACAAAAAATTGCTGCAGAGAGGAAAATACGCATTCCCTTATATGATAGCGTGCCGGCGTTACTGTTCGTCCGTGACGCAGCCCATGCTGGCGTTCTTCACCAGGCGGATGTACTTGGCCAGCGTCCCGCGCGTCGCCTTGTAGGGCGGCATTTTCCATGCCGCACGGCGGGTCTCGAGCTCGGCTTCCGGCAGGTCCACCTGGAGGACATTCTTCTCGGCGTCGATGGTGATCCGGTCACCGTTGCGAAGGAGGGCCACCGGGCCGCCTTCCTGCGCCTCGGGCGTGATGTGGCCGACGATAAACCCGTGCGATCCGCCGGAAAAGCGGCCGTCAGTGAGCAGCGCTACATCCTTTCCGAGTCCCGCGCCCATGATCGCGGAGGTGGGAGTCAACATTTCCGGCATCCCCGGTCCCCCCTTCGGACCTTCGTAGCGGATCACGATGACGTCGCCCTTGACGATCTCCTTGCGCTCGAGCGCGTGCAGCATTTCCTCTTCGGAGTCGTAGACCTTGGCCGGTCCGGTGAAAACCAGCCCTTCCTTGCCGGTGATCTTGGCCACCGCCCCTTCCGGCGCGAGGTTGCCGCGCAGGATCTGAATGTGTCCGGTGCTCTTGATCGGATTCGAAAGCGGATGAATGATCGGCTGGCCGGGCTTGAGGCCGGGCAGATCGTTGATGTTCTCGGCCAATGTCTTGCCGGTCACGGTGACGCAATCTCCGTTCAGCATGCCGGCTTCGAGCAGCAGCTTGATCACGGCAGGAATGCCGCCATACTGCTGCAGTTCTTCCATCACGTATTTGCCGCTGGGCTTCAGATCCGCCAAAAGCGGCACGCGGTCGCTGACGCGCTGGAAATCGTCGATCGTAAGGGGAACGTTGACCGACCGGGCAATGGCGATCAGATGGAGCACGGCATTGGTCGATCCCCCCAGCACGGAGACCAGCGTCATGGCGTTTTCAAACGCCGCTCGCGTCATGATGTCGCGTGGTTTCAGGTCCATTTCGAGGAGGGTTTTAATGGCCAGTCCCGCGCGGCGGCACTCATCGATCTTGAGCGGGTCCTCGGCGGGCGTGGAGGAACTATAGGGCAGCGACATCCCCATTACTTCGATTGCCGAAGCCATCGTGTTGGCGGTATACATCCCGCCGCATGCGCCCGCCCCCGGGCAGGACTTCCGCACGATCGCGCCGCGCTCCGGCTCCGAGATATTGCCGGCGAGAAACTCACCGTAACTTTGGAAAGCGGAGACGATGTCGAGCTTCTTGTCGTCATAACAGCCGGCCCGGATCGTGCCTCCATACACCATCAGGGCGGGGCGGTTCATACGGCCCATCGCCATGATGCAGCCGGGCATATTCTTGTCGCAGCCGGGGATGGAGATATTGGCGTCGTACCACTGGCCGCCCATGAGGGTCTCGATCGAATCGGCGATCAGGTCGCGGGACTGCAAAGAAAAGCTCATGCCGCTGGTACCCATGGAGATGCCGTCGCTAACTCCGATGGTGTTGAAGCGGAAGCCGACCAAACCCGCGGCTTGCACTCCTTCCTTGACGGCTTGGGCCAGGTCGAGCAGGTGCATGTTGCACGGATTGCCTTCGAACCACACGCTGCTGATGCCGACTTCGGGCTTGTTCATGTCCTGTTCGGTCAGTCCGGTGGCGTAGAGCATCGCCTGCGACGCGCCTTGGGACTTGGGCTGGGTGACGCGCGAGCTGTATTTGTTTAATGGCTGAGACATAAGCTTAGCTGGAGTGTCGGCGGAAAGTTCAGTATCGTGCATTTTGAGGGTGAGAGCAACCTCCGGCGGCTCCAGAGAAAGTGTGATAGCATCCTCGCGTGATGCCGATTAATCAGCTTACCCGGCGCCAGGCGCTGGCCGGTCTGGCCGGTGGATTCGCGGCTCAGGCGGCTGCCTCGGCGCCCTCCTATCTTCAGAGCGTCGCCGATGAGTACAAGAGCAATCCGCGTTCTGCCGCCATCCAATGGTTCCGGCAGGCGCGTTTCGGGCTCTTCATGCACTACGGTCTATATTCGCTCGAGGGCCGCCATGAATGGGAGCAGTTCCGCCAGAAAACCCCGGTCGCCGAATACGCCAAACTGAAGGACCGGTTCACGGCCGCCAAATTCGACGCGGGCTTTATCACCGATCTCGCGCTGGCGGCGCAGATGAAGTATGTCAATATCACCACACGCCACCACGACAGCTTCTGCCTCTTCCGTACAAAGTTCACCGATTTCAACAGCGTCAACAGTCCCGCCGGCCGGGACCTGGTCGGGGAACTGGCCGACGCCTGCCGGAAGAAAGGACTCGGCCTCAGCCTCTACTATTCGCACGGACGCGACTGGCGGCATCCGCACGCGCCGAACAACGACGAATGGGGCGGCAGCGCGCGCCCCAAGTACGATAAGCCCGAACCCTCGTACGCCTACGGGAAGGACCACGACTTACAAAAATACCTGGATTTCATGACTGGCCAGATAACAGAGCTGCTGACCAACTACGGCCCGATCGCCGCCATCTGGCTCGACGGGATCGCCGTCCCGCTTTCGGGCGACAAGGCGAAGTTCCACTGCCAGAAGCTCTACGACCACATCCATAGCCTGCAGCCGCAGGTCCTGGTTTCCTACAAACAGGGACTCCTCGGAACGGAGGATTTCTTTGCCCCGGAACGGAAAGGCGTGCCGGCCAAGAGCGGCCAGCCCATCGAGATCTGCGACACTCTCCAGGAAAAGGTTTGGGGCTACTCCCGCGACGCTCGTCACTTCGGGCCGGACGCCGTGATGGAGATGCTGTCCGCCGCCGCCCGCCAGCGCGCCAATCTGCTGCTCAACACCGGCCCGCTGCCCGACGGCTCGATTCACCCCGGCGATGTCGCGACGTTGAAAGAAGTCGGCCGCCGGCTGAAGCAAAACGGCTTTCCGGCAGCCGGCTGAACGCTTTGCTCCTTGAGGATGTTCTTGCGGCCGCCGTCCTGGGATTCGAGCAGTATCCGCGTCTCACGCCAGCAGCTTGACTCGTGAATCGACATCGACCTCTGACGGTCTTCCTTTCATCTGCGCGGGAGGGTTGGACGCCCTGCCTTGGAAAATACTTCCACGTGGTAAAAGGAAGAATCATGGCGGTGGATCTTCGAAAATGGATCGGATGGATTTTCGATCAGCCTGTGCCGGAGCCGAGCCTTTACTGGAACCAGGAAGAGCTCGGGCCGCTCGATCCGGACGCCGGCGCGCTGGCCGCAGTCAGCAGCCTGTTCGAGAACCCGACCGTGCTGCTTCCTTACTCGGACGCGCAGTTGAGTCAGGGCTTCTGGTTCCTGTGCGGCGCCGAATCGAACCTGATGCGCGGGCTGGGAAACGAATCGATTCCGTGGGAAGCCCGCGTGCGGCTGATCCGTTCTTTCAGCTCCCTCTACCGGGAGCTTTTCATGGCGCGCTGCACGCACCATTTGTCCCATCTCATCCGCGGTCATTGCGCTGAAGCACTCGAGATCAGCCCGCTGAACTCGCCCTGCTACATGTGGTGGGATTTCGATTGCTGGGTAGCCAGCCCCGATCATCCTCTGTACCGCAAGCTGGACGCGGAATATCTCGAGGTGATGCGGCAGACGCTGGCCCTGCCGCACGACGCCTGCCGGGAGGGAGCCCTGCATGGGCTAGGCCACTGGCATCGGGCATACCCGCGGGAGACGACGGCCATCATCGACCAATTTCTCGACCGGAATAAGAATATTCGGGAGGACCTGCGCAGTTACGCAATGGCCGCAAGATGCGGATGCGTGTTGTAAATTTGTGGCAGCCGCGGCCGCAGAGGCGCGTCCGCCTGCCCGCCAAAGCCTGAAGCTTAGAAGTGCAGCCGCAACTGCCAGCGGATCACCCGTCCACCGCCGTCCTGAAGCGACTCGTTCAGGAACTGCCCGGCCGGTGAAGTGAACACATTGGCCGATATGAGCTGCGAGTTCTGCGATGGGGCGAACGGGCTCACACTCACTTTGCCGTACATCGGCGTGTTCCAGATGTTATAGAACTCGGTCCGGAACTCGAAGTAAAAGCGCTCGTTCACTTTGATGTTCTTGACGATGTTGACGTCCCAGTTCTTGAGACCAGGCCCGCGCTCGGTGCTGCGGCCGAGATTGCCCGGCGCAGTACGGATTGCGCCGCCGTTGGCGGGAATGCCGATGTAGCGCGCCTGGCTCGGGTCGATGGGAGCATTCCTGTTGTCCGGATTAACGTATCCGGTGGGAGAACTGTTGTTCGGGACCGCGCGAACGCCCTCGGCGCCCTTGGGGTTGACATTGGGACGGTCGTAAGCGCTGCCGCCAAGACCATCGGCGTCCTGTCCGTTGAGCACGCTGTAGGGCACCCCGCTCTCGAATGTGGTAATTCCCGCAAGCTGCCAGCCGCCGAGCAGACGTCCGGCAACTCCCTTCTGGCTCTTCAAAAACGGCAGCTCGTAAACATAGCTGAAGACCAGCCGGTGCGTACGGTCGAAAAAGCCGATACCCTTGTCGAGCTGCAGTCCGCCGAAGAAGGACGGCGTCGAAGCGTTCTGCAGCGAAGACGTGCCTCCATAGGAGAAGATCTCGCTTCCGTTGTCGAGGATCTTGGAGAATGTATACGCGCTCGTGAAGGCGAAGCCGTGTTCAAACCGCTTCTTCAGCTCGAACTGCGCGGAGTGGTAACTGGACGACCCGCCGTTGCTGCGGATCGTGCGCGCTCCCTGAAGTTGATCGAGGCGCAGTTCACGGCGGGGATTCACGGTATTGGCCGGGACGGGCGCGCGCAGATCCGCGGTAACCAAAGGATTGCCGTCTTCGGTCGCGTACAGGCGCGTGCCCTTTGTTCCGACGTAGCTCATGTCGAGCAGCATGCCGGAAGGAAGCTCCCTCTGGATTCCCGCCGACCAGCGCTGGTAGTACGGATTGACGAGGTTTCCGTACACTGACGTCTGGCTCAGGAACGCGGACAAAGCCGGCGCTCTGGCAGGCAGCATCTTTGAGAAATTCGCCAGGCCCCGGGGCGTCGCGGCGGTCACCTGCGACGACGTCGTATCCGAGACGGCATTCGGCGCGGTGGCCACCATGTTCGAGGTGATGTTGTTGTAGAAGCTGTCGTACCCCATGCCGTAGCCCATTCGGAAAACCGATTTGCGATTACCCAACACCTTGCCCAGGAAACCGGAGTCGGCTGCCGGCGAGTACGCCAACCCCAGCGTAGGCGACCAGTTATTCTTATCCGCAGCCACTTTGTTGGCGCGGAACAGCGGGCTGTCCCCGGTTACGGGGTCGGTATTGTAAAGCCCCGTGTAAACCGGATTCAGAATCACGTTCATGGGAACGCCGAAGTACTCGTAACGAATACCAAGAGTCAGAGTCAGCGCCTGCGAAGCCCGCCACCGGTCCTGGAAAAAATAGGATTGGCGGAATAGCGACGGATAGTACTTCGCATTACCGAAAGTTCGCGCGGCCGAGCCGGCTCCGCCAAAATCGTCCAGGAAATTCGCCAGGCCGGAAAAAGACTCGGCGCCCGAGCTGATGCCGTAGGTGATCTGGCCGCGATCGTTGAATGGCGCCGCCTGCCGCGCCCGCTGATCCATCAGCTCCAGACCCGTGCGGAAGGTGTGCGTCCCACGCACGATGCTCAACGTGTCCTGCACCGCGTAGTTGTTAAAGATGCGTCCCTGTGGAAACGTGGACCTTATCCCGTACACGCTGGTAGCCAGAGTATTGACCCCGGTGATCACGATCTGCGGCAGCGTCCTGCCCAGCGGATTGGCCGGATCGAGAGGAACATCCAGGTTGAAGCGCGTGTATCCGGGGCGCAGCTCGTTGGTCATCGTTGGCGAGAATACATGCGTCTCGTTCAACGAGATGCTGAGCGTCTTTTGGATAGAGCTGGTGAAGTAGCTGGGAAAGGTCAGCGTTTCGCCGCCCTGCGGCTGCAGTTGGTCGTCAATCACGAAGCGCCCGCCGAGGTTATCGTGATTGCCGAATTGGTGGTCGATCTTGGCGCCGTACTGCCGCTGGCGCAAAGACTGGGCGTACGGAATGATCAACCGGCCGAACTCAACGTCCGGACGGTTATTTCCAAGCGTGACCGAAAACTTGTTGCTGATGCCGTCAAAGCCGTTCGTCAGCTCCTGGAGGATGTCGGCATTGGCGTTCGTGCCCTTGGGGAACAGCCGGAGCAAAGTCGCCCGGCCCGCCGCCGTGGGAGAGACCATTTCCGTAGTGCTGCTCGAAAACTGGCGCTTCTCCAGGTACGAAAGATGAAAGAACATGCGATTCCTGATGATCGGTCCGCCTACCGTGCCGTCGAACTGTTGCTCGGTGCCCGCGAGGTTATGGCCGCGGGCCGTGATGGCCGGATCGTGGGACAGTGAACTCGGAATCGCGTCGTCACGGGTGGAGTCGAGCACGAATCCGGCCGTGCCGTGCAAGCTGTTCGTTCCCGAGCGGGTGATCACGTTGACCACGGCGCCGGCCGCCCGGCCGAACTCCGCATCGTAATTGCTGGTCTGCACGGAGACTTCCTGAATGCTTCCCGGGTTTATGATTTCGAGCGCCTGCCCGGCTACGGAAATGTCGTTATTGTCCGATCCGTCTATCATGAAATTGTTCGATCGCCCGCGGGCGCCATTCACGATAAACGTGTTCGAGGGCGTCGCAAACTTGGTCGTGGTGACCCCTGGAAGCGTCAATCCCAGGCTGACCACCGGGTTCCGATTGGCGTAGGGAAGTTCCAGGATCGTCTTCGAATCCACGTTGCCGCCGCGCACCGGCGCTTCCGTCTGAAGCTGAATACCCGCTTCCGACACTTCGATTACCTGCTGCAGATCGCCGACCTCTAGCGCCGCATCCTGTGTAATCGACTGCGCCGCCCCCACCGAGACCTGATTTGCCACAAATGTCCGGAAGCCTTTGGATTTCACCGTCACCCGGTAATATCCGGTGTCCACCGCGTCGAAGCGGTAGAGGCCAGCCCCGTTGGTTTCCGTCGTTCGGACAGTGTTGGTGGCCAGTCCCGTCAGTTCCACCGAGGCGTTGGGCACGGCCGATTTTTGGGAATCCGTGACAAGACCGGTAACCGTGCCGCGGCTGGTCTGCGCCGAAACCGCGGAGCAGAGCAACAGCATTGGCCCGATCAGGATCGAAAATCGTGACGTCACATCGGAATGGAACACATAGCCTCCAGAAGACGGACCTCGGACCCGGTGAATTTGCGGCAATTATATCAGTTCGGAGCGCCAAATTCCATACTGGCGCCGCCCGCCGTTGGGATAGCGGAAATCGCCGCGGTTGTCCGCCACACTTTTCCGTATTAGGATAACTACCAGCTCTAACGCTACAGGAGATGTCTCATGAGGATCCTTCCAGTTACCGCCCTGATGGCTGGAATACTATTGGCGTGCATCGTTTTACACGCCCAGCAGGCCGGAAAAATAACCGGTGTCATTACAGACTCCAGCGGCGCCGCCATCCCGGACGTGACCGTCACGGCCACCAATGCCGAGACCGGAGAGACCCGCCGCGCGGTGACCAACTCTACCGGGACCTACGTCCTGACCCTGCTCCCGGTGGGTGACTATTCGCTGGAAGCCAGGAAGGATGGCTTCAAGTCCGCCGCCCGGTCCGGAATCCGCATCGACGTCAACTCCGCCCCCACGCTCAATCTCGGACTCGAAGTGGGCAACGTGACAGAGAAGGTGAACGTCACGGGCGTCGCCCCTACCATCGACACCGAAAGCCAGGCGATCGGCAACTCCCGCTACGAAGCCCAGCTCAAGAATCTGCCGATCATCGTCCGTGAAGTGCAGGCGCTGGTCGGCCAGACTGCCGGCGTTCCCTATGGCACCACCGACACCGTAGGCGGCAATTTCGCCCAGGGCGGCCGCAGCGCCATGCAGGTGCTGGCCGATGGCGCTCAACTCAACCCCTTCCAGACGACGGCCTGGCCGGCCATAGACGGCATCGGCCGGCGCGCCGACCTGACGATTCCCGGCGTCGACGCGATTGCCGAAGTGAAGTGGATCACCAACGGCGGCAGCGCCGAGTACGCGCAGCCGACACAGGTGATCGTGGCCTCGAAGACCGGAACCAACCAGCTACATGGCAGCCTGTTCGAGTTCTACCGCTCCGGCGGATTGGGCGCCCGCCGCTGGGAGGCGGCCAATCGCGAGTCCTTCGTGCGTCATCAGTTCGGCGGCACGGCAGGCGGTCCGATCAAGAAGGACAAGATGTTCTTCTTCGTCGGCGCGGATGTCTTCCGGCAT
>DATJFH010000370.1:0-2579 GCA_035495815.1 Bryobacteraceae bacterium | reverse complement strand
ACGTTGACGATCGGCGTCCGGTCAATCGCCAGCGCCAGCGCTTCGCGAATCAACGGGTGCGCATTCGACACGAAGACGGCGACCAACTCCATCGGCGCCGCCGACCACGTCCGCACGCCTTCGGGCAAGACGCGGCGCGAGGATACGATGGGTAACTCCCAAATATCGGCCGCGCTGGCGGAAATCTGGCGAGGGAGGGGGCCGGCATTGATCACCACCGAATCGAGGAAGGGCCGGCCATTCCAGTGATCCTCGAATGCGGCGAGTACGGCTTTGCGCCCCGGCTCCCACTTGTCGAGCCGGAACGGACCGGTGCCGATCGAATCGCCGCCTTCGCCTCTGTGAGAGATAGCGTTGCGCGAAAGCGATAATTCGGCCGGAAGATTGTCGATCGCACTGTCGGATTGAACGATCACGGTCATTCCGGAGCCGGTAACCGAGATGCCGGCGTGTGTCTTACTCAGCGCTTCCTGCAGAGGTCCGGTTACTGCGGCGGCATTCAACGGCTTCCGGTCGTGAAAGAGGACCTTGGGACGCAACGAGAATCGCCAGCGTTTGCCGTCGGAATCGCGTTGCCACGACACGGCCAGTTCAGGCTCGGGCTCCCCTGCGTCGTTCAGCCGGACGAGCGTTTCCCGGACCAGTTGCGTCATCCAGTCGGGCTCGGCCGACAGTGAGTTCGAGATCTGAACTGTGAGCGTGCCGCCGTAGCGTGGCCGCGTAGCCGCGGGCGCGATGGATGCAGCGAGGCTACTCAGCGCAAGCCAGATGCAGGCGCGACGCCTCATAGTTTCCTGTTTTCGTGTTTCGCAGCACCAGGTTCACCTCGCTTCCAGCGGGCCATAAAGCCGTAACCGGGCCGGACAATGAGACCGGTTCGCTCGCCGGTTCCGCGGCGCCCGGCCCTATCTCATAAGCCTGCACCGCATCCGGACCCTCGCTGTCGCCGCCTCGGGCTGCAATCACCAGTGAATTCGATCCGCATGCTTGCAGCGGCCCAGTGAAATCGCTTCCCCAAGCATCCGTCCCTCCCACCGGCTCATTCCCTCGATCGCGTACGCGGCCGTCCAACGTCGCGAAAACCATTCGAGCGCCATTGTCGAGCGACGTAGCGCTGTAGAACGCAGTCTGTGCTCCCGCTGCTTCGAGATAGTTCCGGTCGTTTACCCAACGCACGGCCGGTCCGCGATTCGAAGCGTCGATGGTCCAGGTCTCATTGCCTGGGCTGCAGGTAATGACGAGTGGAACCTGCGCCACGCCGTTGCAGCTTGTGCCTGGCAGGAAGGCACGGAACGTGTCCCGCTCCGTAGCCAGCCTGCCCCGGAGGTCGCGTGGCAAAGGCCGGGAGAGCGAGACGGCGATCATGCTCGCCAGGCTCCACTTGCCGTCCGCCATCCGGTACATCGATACTTTTCCCGCGCCCAAGATCAAGAGCTCCGTGCCAGAGTTCAGCAGGGCGAAATCCAGAACCGGCTCCGGTTGTTCCCACACCGGTTTTCGTTCCAGTTTCAGCCTGCGCCGGGTTGCCGGCGGACGCGCAGCGGTCCATGGCTGAAAAATCGTCTGGCGTCGATCCCCGGTTCGGATCTCGGCGACGAGCAGGGGACCCTGGAGGTTCTCCGAAATCGAGACGCGCACCTGGGTATCAGGCTGCGCCGCCGCGCTGATCGCGATGCCAGCATTCTTCAGCGCCTGCTCCAGAGCGTCGCGGAAAGCGGACGACTCGGCCGCGGGGAACGATGAAATATTTTGGAACTCGAACGAAGCGGTTGGGCGGGGCGGCAGCAGGGAGGAGATACGGGCCGCCAGTTGCCCCGCCGCTTCCGCTACTGTCTGAGCGGGAGCGGGCGCCAGCGCCATCAGACAGAACCAGAGCCGGAGCGTTTTGCGAGGCATCGGTCACATTATACGATTCGCGTGTGACCAGGCCCAGAATCAGCCACAACAAAACGAACCCAATGGCGAACGCGCAGGCGAATGCAAGGGCAAGAGCAACAGCGACTTGCGGGAATCCGCCGAGGAAAGTTAAGGCGGTCATTGACCACCTCCGGCGAGGGCGATCTCAACGGACACCTCCTGAGGCCGGAAGTATCCGGCGATCTCGGGCGAGGCCTCGCTGACGAGTTCGACGGGGTCGCCAAGCCGCACCAGTTCGAACAACTGCTCGACGTCCTGGTTGCGCATCCGAATGCAGCCGTGCGACGTGGATTTGCCGATGGAGCGGGGTGCGTTCGTCCCGTGAATCCCGTAGCCTTTCTGGCTCAATCCGATCCAGCGGGTACCGACGGGATTCGCTGGACCGGGCGGCACCACCTTACCCGCGTGATACCAGGTTGGCTTCACGGTGCGACTGATGATTTGAAAGGATCCTGTGGGACTGGGCGTGCTCGATTTCCCGACGGCGATCGGGAATACTTTTACCAGCCGGCCGTCCTCGATGAGCGCGAGCTTGTGATCGGCCAGGCTGACGATCAGCTTTCGCGATCCTGTCTCCGCGAATGCGTGGGTCGTCGCGATCGCCAGGACTGCCAGGAATCTGGGGTGTCGCATGGTGTGCCTTCCTTTCGCAGAAAGAAAAG
>DATJFH010000369.1:0-3186 GCA_035495815.1 Bryobacteraceae bacterium | reverse complement strand
ATCCTGGGCGCATACATCAGCGGGCGGATGGCGCTGAAGCTGACCTACCAGGAGCCGGCCGGTCGCGCGCAGACGGTGCTGGACATGATGGAGCGTGTGCATCCGGGCATCCGCGAGAACTACGAAGGCAGCGCTTCCCACAGCTGGGTGACGGATCCCTGGAGCCTGGGCGCCGGCGCGGAGTTCAAAGCCGGCCAGTTGACGAAATTCTATCGCTGCGTGCGCGAGCCCGAGGGCCGCATTCATTTCGCCGGAGAGCACACCTCGCCTTGGAACGCATGGATGAACGGCGGCCTTGAATCAGGCAATCGGGTAGCGGCGGAGATTCAGGCGAGGAAATAGGAACAGATGCGGCGCGCGCACGCTCGACAGCGCCGCGCGCCCGGCGGGTAAGGCCGGACTGAGCAGTTGGTCTCCGTGTGCGTCGCCTCACGCCGCCCCCAGCCGGATCGTGACCACGCACGTCTTGACAATAAGCCAGCCCCAAACCGGCTCCCCCCGAATCGCGTGATCGCGACGAATCGGGCCGGTAGAAGGGCGTGAAGACGTTGTGCAGCACGTCCTGCGCCGAGGATCCGAATCGGCCCGTCCGCGCGGCGTAGCGCACGGCATTCCGCACCAGGTTCGAGAGCGCCCGGAACAGGCCTTCGGGTGGCGCCAGGACGCGCAGGTCGCCGCCTTCGGTGAGCAGCACTGTTGCGGCAGCCGCTTCAAGCTCGATCACCCGTTGGGGAGCGGGCCGGCGGCCGAGGCAATATAATTGTTGAGACCATTTATGAAAGCTCTCCCGCTCACGCTCATCGCCTGTACCTGCCTGATTGCGGCCGGGCCGCCGCGCGATACCGCCAAGACGGGCATGGATCCCGACCGGCTGGCGAAAATCCCGGCGCGCATGAAAGCCTTCGTCGACCAGGGTACGATCGCCGGCGCCGTCACGCTGGTATCGCGCCACGGAGTGATCGCGGCGCTCGACGCGGTGGGTTTCACCGATCTCGATCACAAGACACCCATGCGGACCGACGCCATCTTCCAGATTCATTCCATGACGAAGCCGGTGACGGCCACCGCGGTCCTCCTGCTGATGGAGGAAGGGAAGCTCGCGCTCAGCGATCCGGTGGAGAAGCACCTGCCGGAATTCCGAGGCCAGTGGATGATCGAATCGCAGGAAGCCGGAAAGACGCGGGTGCTGCGGCGCCCCTCGCGTCCCATCACGGTCCGGGACCTGCTGACCCACACGTCCGGCATGAGCCTGAATCCGCCGCCGGGCATCGGCGAGTTGCATGGCGCGCTGCACAAGACGCTGGCCGAAGCGGTGTCCATCTTCTCCCAGCAGCCGCTCGAGTTCGAGCCGGGCACGAAATGGCAGTACAGCAACACCGGGCTGGCCACCGCCGGGCGGCTGGTCGAAGTCCTCTCCGGCATGCCCTATGAGAAATTCCTCGAAGCCCGCATTTTCCAGCCGCTCGGCATGAAGGACAGCTACATTTATCCGCCGCCGGAAAAATACGGCCGCATCCCGTCCGCTTACATTCTGAGAAACGGCAAGCCCGAGAAGTACTTTTCCGATCCCCTGGGGGAGGGCGCGATGAAATACCGCAAGGGCGCCAAGTATCCGCTGCCCGAGGGCGGCATTTACGCGACTGCCTCCGACATGGCCGCCTTCTATCAAATGACGCTCAACGGCGGGACGTACAACGGCGTGCGGCTGCTCTCGCGCGCGACCGTGGACGTCATGACCGCGGTTCACACGGGCAATCTCAAGGCGAACGGTCCGGGGATGGGATACGGGCTCGCCTGGGCCGTGGTGCGGGACTCGGCAGGCGCCCTGCCGCTGACGCCTGTCGGCACATACGGCCACGGCGGGCGCTACGGCACCTACGGTTTTGTCGACCCCAAGAACCAGTTGATCGGGGTGTTCATGATCCAGCGCGAGGGCGGCAGCGAAGAGCGGCTGGCCTTCACGGCGCTGGCCGAAGCGGCGGTGACGGAGTAGAGCGATGCGAAAACTGGTCTCCTTCCTCCTGCTGGCGTCGGCCGGGGTCCGCGGCGCGAGCTTCGACGTGGCCAAGGCGGGGATGGATCCCGAGCGGCTGGCCCGCATTCCCGCGCGGATGAAGACGTTCGTCGAGAAGGGCACGATCGCCGGCGCCGTCATGCTGATCGAACGGCACGGGGTGGTGGCGAGTCTCGACGCGGTGGGCTACCAGGACCTCGAGAGCCGGAAGCCGATGCGCGCCGACACGATCTTCCAGATCATGTCGATGACGAAACCGGTGACGGCCACCGGAATCATGATCCTGCTGGAAGAAGGCAAGCTGGCGCTCAGCGATCCGGTGGAGAAGCACCTGCCGGAATTTCGCGGCCAGTGGCTGATCGAGAGCCAGACGGCGGACAGGAAATCGCGCACGCTGAAGCGTCCTTCCCGGCCGATCACCATTCGCGACCTGCTCACGCACACCTCCGGGATGCCGGGCACGCCGCCGGAGGGCGCGAAAGAAATACTGCAGAAGATGGACATGCCGCTCAAGGACGCGGTCGCGATCTACTCGCAGCAGCCGCTCGATTTCGAGCCGGGCACGAAGTGGCAGTACAGCAATTCCGGCATCGCCACGCTGGGGCGGATCATCGAAGTCGAGTCCGGCATGGCCTACGAAAAATTTCTGGACGAGCGGATCTTCCGACCGCTGGGGATGAAGGACAGCTTCTTCTTCACCACGCCGGAGCGGACGGAGCGGATCGCGATGGTGTACAAGATCGAGAACGGGAAGCTCAAACGGTCCGGCGCGGAAATTCTGGGCGGCGACCCGGCGCTTTACCGCCGCGGCGCGAAGTATTCCGGGCCGGAGTACGGTCTTTATTCCACGGCCCACGATCTGAGCCTGTTCTACCAGATGATGCTCAACGGCGGGACGCTGAACGGAAAGCGGATTCTCTCCAAGGCGTCGGTGGAGGCAGCGACGGCGCTGCACACCGGTGAGATCGAGCCTGCCGGTCATTCAGCCGGAATGGGCTACGGCCTGGCGTGGACAGTGGTCCGCGACCCGCTCGGAACGCTGCAATTGCAGTCCATCGGGACGTTCGGGCACGGCGGCGCGTTCGGCACGCAGGGATGGGTCGATCCGAAGAAGGATCTGGTGGGCGTTTTTCTGATCCAGCGCTCGAGCGGCGGCGACAATTCCGAGAGCA
>DATJFH010000368.1:0-10748 GCA_035495815.1 Bryobacteraceae bacterium | reverse complement strand
ATTAAAGGCGAAGGCGGGAGGGTTGTCGTCAGGCCGTCCCCCGACCTGGACGTGGCAGAAGGGCAGAAAGTGGCGCACGCCGCGTTCGAAGAACTCCCCGTACAGGGCGGTGACTACGTTTAGCGGCGTGGAGCTCAAACCCACATTCTCCCAGACCGCACGGAGAAAATGCGAGGGGAATCGCGACGAGCGCGCCGGTCGCTCAACCGGCGCTCGAGCACGCGCGGAAAATTAGCCGTGAGGCGGCGGCCAGGCTATGTATTCGCCGTTTTGGCGTCGGCTCTCAATTCGAAAACCTCATTGTAGGCCGGCGCGGGCTTGCTCACCGGCTTGTAACTGAACCAGGCCGCCATCTCTTCTGTGGACGCCAGGCGCCGCTCCTGGATCATCTTTCGCTTGGCCATCACCCGCTTCCAGTTCCTGGCCAGAAACCAGAACGCTTTTAGCGAAGTATGTTCCCGAAGCAGGCAGCAACTGATCACCGCCACATCGCGCACCGTGATCGAAAACCAGTTCCGCCGGTACAGGTCTCCGGAAATATTCTTCATGCGCATCAGGAAACGGTTCTTCACCGAGTGCATGTTGATTTCCGGAGGCAGCGCCCGGCGGTTGCCCGGCAGCACGTTGCGCACATGATACCCGCGCGCGAACGGCGCGTAGATGCAGCTCCAGCCCATCAACTGCGCCCGCCAGGCGACGTCCGCATCCTCGCGGTACACGAAAAAATCCGAGTCGAAGAACTCGCCGTCGAAAGAAATGTTGTCGATCATCTCCCGGCGGTAAAGAGCCGCCGCCGCCGTCGCCCCGAACACATACTCGTGCTTCAGGTAGTGGCCGTTGTCGACCTCCTGGCTCCCCCGGTCGAGATGCCGCAGCATCGGGTTGAAGTAAATGCCGGTCGAGTCCACCAGCGGCTTGGCCGGAATATCGAAAGTGGCCGTCATCGCCAGCAGCTTCCCGCATACCGTGCCGATTTTCGGATCGATCTCACCCGCGTCCACCAACGCCTGAATGAAGTTGGGCAACAGGAGGACATCCGGATTCAGAGTCAGAATCCAGTCGCCCGCAGAAATGCCGATCGCCTGGTTCTGCGCCGCGGCGAATCCTCTGTTCTCGCCGTTGTACACCATACGGCACCGGTCTTCAAACTGCTCCAGGATGTCGATGGTTCCATCCGTCGAGTTATTGTCGATTACGATGATTTCACGGTTTGGATAACGCTGAGCCAGTACGGATTCTAAACACCTCTTTATGAAACGCCCACTGTTGTAGGTGACAATCGTGACGGAGACGAGGTTGTTCTGGGACATGAATTATGAACCTTGGTGGTTGCGGTTGAGCTAGAACATCCTTTCACAGCAGTGCTCTCTTCTTAGGAATGAAGACGGGAACCCACGTTCAACGGCCCGAATACTACGCTGCGGCCGGCAAGCCGAATGACCTTGCTATATACCCCGATTGGTTTGAAACTTCTCTGGATGACTATCCCCAATGCCATCCGTAAGAGGGACCCGATAATTACAGCTAAGCATAACCCGCGGGCGGTAGCCGGAAGGAAATGCTTGAAACCGTACTTCAGTAAACTACCATACCAATAAAGCTCCCGTTTCTCTAGTAAAATCTTTTGGATAGAGTGCCCTCCCTTGTGAACGGCAACGGACTTAGGCTCGTAGTACACGCGGTACCCCTGATCCTTGAGCCTCTTACAAAAATCCACATCTTCAAACCAGATTGGGCTGAACCGTTCGTCCATACCTCCCACTGACGCCCATACGTTACGGCGAAACATCAGGAAGGCGCCGGCCGGTTGTTCAACCTCGCCCGACTGGCCATGGTCAAAGCCGTAGCAACGGTAGTGCCAGTTAGCCGGATTCGCCGGCCACAGCCGGTTGATCATCAAAATTTCGAGTAATAGTACTGCGGGAGTAGGTAGATTTCGAGCGGTAAATCCGGCTTGAAGAGCGTGGTCCGAGCCGACCAGTTTCCCTCCCACAGCTCCCGTTCCGGGCTTCGAACAGACCTCCAACATGGGTTGCAGAGAGGATTGGATAACTGCGTCCGGATTCAGTAACAGTATGTAATCCTCAGTAATTTCACGGATTCCCTGGTTGACTGCCGCCGCGAACCCCCGGTTGTCCGAATTGACCATCAGCCCGGCGCCGCGCTTCCGGACCTGCTCTAAAGTTTCGTCGGTGGAGCCGTTGTCGACCACCATCACCCGGGCGCCCGTCGACAGCGCCGCGTCCAGGCAGGGGCCGATCTCGGACCCCGAGTTATAAGTGACGATAATGATTCCCAACTCCCGCATGTGTCAATCCAACCCGCCGGAGGTGAGTAGAAAATACACTTTCCAGTACCAATCGAAGCCTGTGCGCCGTTGCGTCCCGGCAATTTCCCGCTCACAATCCCGAAGGATCCGCGCGAGCGGATCTTCGCTGCCGCTCCTCCGCATCGACCGGAATGCGCGCAAGCCGGCCCACTTTCCTTTCACGAAGGAGCAGCCCGCCCCGTGACGCGCCGCCAGAACGCCCCACAGGCACTGTCCCACCAGAATGGACCACCAGTAGCGCCGGATCACCTTCGGCGGATAATGTCGCGAAATCAACAAGACCTGGTTTCGTGCGATCCGCCGGACCATGCTTCCGCTCCACGCGCCGAGTGAAGCGCTCCCCTCATGCCAGGCGAGAGCCTCCGGAACGTAGACTCCTTCGAGGCCGAGCAGCGCGCAGCGCAGACCGAAATCGACGTCCTCCATGTAGGATTCGAACGCGTCGTCGAAGCGCCCCGCCCGTTCGAACAACTCTCTGCGGAACAGCGCCGCCGTCCCCGGCGCCATGCGGATCGCCTGCGGCCGCGAGAACTCCGGCCCGTCCGGACGTCCCTGCCCTTTCCGCCACGCGCATCCGGCGAAGCTGAGCAGATCGTAAGTCCCGTCGATCCGGTCCCGCCGCGATAAGCTCAGGATCTTCCCGGTCGCGAACCAGGCGCCCGGGTGCAGGCCCTGCACCAGGCAGCCGAGCCAGCGTGGATCCGGCTCTACGTCGCTGTTGACCAGCGCCACCAGCTCGGTGCGGCACGCTTCGATGCCGGCGTTCACCGCGCGGCTGAAGCCGAGATTCGATCCCATGCGCAGCACCCGCGCGCCGCTCCGCGCAGCCGCGTCCGCCGCCCCGTCGGTGGAACCGTTGTCCACCGCCAGCACTTCGACGATGGGATAGGTCTGCCCGCTCAACTTCTCCAGCAGCCGCTCCAGCCTCGCGCGGCCGTTCCAGACCGGGATCACGATCGTCACCGCGGGATCGTTCATGAGCGGTTTCTCGCGCGATGGATTTTTCGCATCTTCTGCGCTGTAACTGGTGTAAGGCGAGAACGAAGCCCGCACAAATCAGAAAGGAGTTACTTCCCCGCGGCCACCGGCATGACTTAGAAATCGAGTTTCCGTCCTCTATCTTAGCCATTCCCGAAAAACGCCGGGTATGTTTCAGACCATCCGCGGCGCGCGCATCTCCCGCGGGCGGCGCGTCAGGTAAACCGCTTTTTCACCAGAAACCACAAATTCTGAAATCCGTCCCGCCAGGGATTCAGCTTGATCTCCCCCAACCTCGACGAGTACATGATCGAGATTTCCCCGAACCGCACCTTCGAGCTCTTCAGCGCCTCGATCTTGATCTCCTCGGAGAACGCCATCCCGTCGGACGTCAGCTTCATCTCGTTCAGGATCGACCTGCGGAAGACCCACATGCCGGATTGCGAGTCGCGCACCCAGCGGAAGTACAGCGCCGACATCGTCGCGGACAGGATCAGATTTCCGATCTTGTGCTTGAAGCTCATCGCGTGCCGGTCGCGCACCGGGAAGCGGGAGGCGTTCAGAAAATCCACTTCCAGGTGCCGGAAGGCCTCGATCAGGTACGACAGCGCGTCCACCGGATAGCTGTGGTCTCCGTCCAGCGTCACGATGAGGTCGCCGGTGGCGTTGGCGAAGCCGCGCTTGTAGCTCCGGCCGTAGCCCCGCACCTCCTCGCGGATCACTTTCGCGCCCAGGCTCGACGCCACCGTGTGCGTGCCGTCGGTGGACGCGTTGTCCACCACGATCACCTCGTCCACGAACTCGGGCATGGCTTCGAGCACGCGGCGGATTCCCTGCTCCTCGTTCAGACACGGGATGATCACCGTGATGCTTTGCCCTTTATACATGCTGGTAAGATGAGTACATGCGGCTGTCGAATCGATTGCTCACGTGCGCCCTGCTCGGCGGCTTCGCCCTGGCGGCCAGCATGCCCGACGTGCAGGCCGTATACCTGCTTCCCATGTCCGGCGGGCTGGACCAGTATCTGGCGAATCGCCTCACCGCCGCCGGCTTGTTCCGCGTCGTCACCGACCCCAAGCTCGCCGACGCCGTTTTCACCGACCAGCTGGGCGCCGCCTTCGAACAGAAGCTGCTCGACCTGTATCCGCCCCCCCAGACCAAAGCGAAACAGGACGACGCCGACAAAAACGGCCAGGCCCCCCCGCGCATCTCGACCTTCGGACACGGCCGCGGCAACCTGTTTCTGGTAGACCTGAAATCGCGGGCCGTGATTTGGTCGGTGTACGAAAAACCCACCCGGACCGCTCCCGAAACGCTCGACCGGACCGCGGGCCGCATCGTCGAGCAGATCAAGAAGCAGCAGAAGCCGAAACCGTAGCCGCGCTTCATCCCCGCTTTTCCTTTATCGCCTCGCGATAGCTCTGCTCGAGCCGCCGCGTCAGCGCCGCCATATCCCAATTCTCGACCACCTCCCGCCGCGCCCGCGCCGCCATCTCCGCTCCCTTCTCCGGATTGTCGAACAGCCACAGCGCCTTGGCTGCGAACTGCTCCGGTTCGTCCGCCAGCAGGCAGAACTCACCGTCCTTTCGCGCCAGCCCCTCCGCCCCGATATAGGTGGACACGGCCGGAATCCCGGCCGCGAACGCTTCGAGCAATTTTACCCTCACTCCCGACCCGCTCAGAATCGGACAGACGAACACCGCGTAGCGCGCCAGCGCCTCGCGGATGTCCTCCACGAAGCCGGCGCATTCCACCGCGTCGCCCAGGTCTTCGAACGCGTAGCGCGGCGGCGGATCGGCCCCGATCACCACCACCCGCGCCCGCGGCCGCGCCTCGCGGATGCGCGGAATCACCTTGCGCGCGAACCACTCGAGCGCCACCGCGTTCGGACCGTGGCGAATGCTGCCCAGGAACAGCATCGTCTCCGGCTCCCGCGGACCCGCCGGCGGTCGGTAGCGGGAAGTGTCGATTCCCGCGCGCAATCCCGCCTGCAGCTTGGGGCGGATCCCGGGCAGAAACGAGGCCAGGTACGCCTTGTTCTCCGCCGTGCACACCTGCACCCGGTCGCAGCGCGGCAGCATCCGCAGCTCCCAGCGGATCGCCCGCAAATATTCGAAGCGCGCCGCGATCTTCTCGAGCGGACCGCGCATGAACTCCAGCCCGCGTCCGATCGACTGGAAGTAGACGTCGTGCTCGAACAGGATGCTGGGAATCCGGTTGTAACCTCCCGCGTATTGCCCCAGCGGCGTGTACTCCAGCTGCACCACGTCCACCCGGCGTGTGTAAATCTGCCGGTGAATGCGCCACGCCAGATCGTCGTTCTGAAACTCGCGCACCGCATGCGGCACGATCGACCCCAGGTAGCGCGTCCTGCCCTCCATCCGCAGCAGGAACTCGGTCGACGCGCAGAGCTCGTCGAGCTCCTGGTTCGCCGCCAGCTGATCCGGACGGTCGAGCAGGATGATCGCGTGAACGTCCGCCATCCGCGCCAGCTCGCACACCGTCTGGTACATGAACAGCCCCCCTCCGTGCGTCGGCGGACAGATCGGATAGGGCGAGACGAACAGCACGCTCAAACGCTCCGGCATCGCCTCCATGGCGTGGAAACGGTCGCGGAAATACCCGCCCAGCGGACGCCGGAACGCCTCCCCGTCGTCCACCCGCGCCAGCGAGCGTGCCCGGCAGCGCGAGCGCAGCGCCCGCGGCAGGCTCAGAAACGCGCGCCACAGCCCCGCCAGGTTGGCCCGGCCCACCTCGTCGCCGAAGAGCAGGCTCAGCAGCGCTCCGGCGTACGTGAAGAACAGGTGCGGCAGCAGACGATCCCAGCCGTGAATGTTTTTCCAGCAGAAGAGGATGAAGTTCTTCTTCAGCACGGCCTGGATCTGACGCTCGGTGAACTTCTTTCCGATGGTGCCGCGATGCTCGTGGAAGACCCTGCTTTTCGGCTGGTACAGAACTTTCCACCCGCGCTTCCAGGCCATGAAACCGAGGTCGGTGTCTTCGAGGTAGAAGGGAGCCAGCAGCGAATCGAAGCCGCCCAGCTCCAGGAATTTCCGGCGGTCGAAGGCGCAGGATCCGCCGCCTCCGTAGAAGCAGGGATAGAGATCGGTCACTCCCTCGTCCACGCGGTGCCGCACACGCAGCGAGCCGTCTTCCCACCAGCCCTGGGTCAGCCCGGTCTCCTCGCGGACGCGCTCCGGGTCGCTGAAGAAAATCTGGCAGGAGACGGCGAACACTTTTTCGTCGGTGAATCCGGCCAGCAGCGGCGCCAGGAAATCCGGCTCCACGCGCATGTCGCTGTTGAGCAGGACGACCACGTCGTTCGAGGCCGCCCGAAATCCGGCGTTCGACCCGCCCCCGAATCCCAGGTTCTTCTCGAGGGCCAGCGTTTTCACGCCGGGAAAACGGCTGCGCAGCATCTCCACGCTGCCGTCGGACGACCCGTTATCCACCACCAGAATCTCGTTCGCCCCGTTGCCGGCCAGCGCCGCTTCGATGGACGGCAGGTATTTCTCGAGCAGGTCCTTCCCGTTCCAGTTGGGAATCACCACGCTGGCCGCGTCCCGCCGCGGCAGCCTTTCCGGTTCGCCCGATTGCGCGCCGAACAGCCGCCACCAGAGATCCGAAGCCAACAGCGCGCAAGCGGAGACCGCCATCACCAGCGGCGAGAAAATCAGGAGGGGAAGAGCCGTCAGAAACCGGCGGAGAAACGCCATTTTAACTGTTGCGCAGATCCGGCCCGAGCCCGAACCGGCGCCCGAGCCTCACCCAGCGCGACTCTCTCATCAGGATCACCTGCCGTTCCAGCTGTTCCGCCTGCGCCTGCAGCTTTTGCGCCCAAAGCGTGCGCTCCTCGACCGTGCTCTCGGCCTGCTGCAGCAGCTCCACGCAGCGCGCCAGATCCTGACTGCGTTCCGCCAGCTCCTGCCCGAGGCGGGCTTCGGTCTCGAGCGCCCAGCGGGTCTTCTCCACGTTGACGGCGTCGAGCTCCTGCACTTTCGCTTCGTACCCCTCGGCCACGGACCTCGACGCGGCCTGCTCGTCCGCCAGCTCCTGCTGCAGCCGGCCGATCCGCTCCCGGCTCTCTTCGAGCTCTCGGTTCAGCCGCTCCGCCCACCGCGCCCGCTCGTCGGACTCGGCGATCTGCGCGCGGAACTGCGCCAGCACCGCCTGGTGATCGCGATTGAGCTGCGCCAGGTCGCCGGTAGTCCGCTCGAGCCACTGATTCTTGGTCTCGATCTCCCGCTCCAGCAGCCCGATGTGACGCTCGCGCTCCCGCAGCACGTTAGCCACCCTCGGCACGTAGACGAAGGTGGGCGCCCCGGTCTGCGGACGCAGGGCGCATACCGCCACGAAGAAGTGCGATTCCTCCGGCCGGCTCTCCGCCTCGTCCACGCGCACGTCCGCGGACTTCTCCTCGGCCGGCGGCGCCGCCGGCTGGAATACCACTCCCTCGGCATGGTTTTCGAGGAAGAGCAGCACGTGCGGGAACACCGCCTGCAGCTCCGCGCGGAATTCTTCGAATTCGAACTCGTGCACGTGAAACGGATTCGGTCCCGCCCCCTGCCGCGATTCGGAATAATACAGCTTGTTGGGCGTCGAGACGATGAACTGTCCCGACCCGCTGAGCGCCCGCCGCGCTTCCCGCAGGAAGCCGCGCCAGTCGTCCAGGTGTTCGATCACCTCGAATGCCGTCACCAGGTCGATCGATCCGTCCGCCACCGGCAGCGCATTGCACTCGGCTTGTTCGAACCGCAGGTTTGCCGCCCGGTACTCCGCCCGGGCGAACGCGATCGCTTCTTGGGACCGGTCGACCCCCAGCACGCCGGCCGCCGTACGAGCCAGTTCCGCCGAGCCGTAGCCCGCGCCGCAGCCCGCGTCCAGCACCTGCTTCCGGCGGCTCAGCCGCGCGGCGAACGCGTACCGCGCCATGTGCTCGTTCAGGAGATCCGCGTCCACCTGCCCCGGGATCACCCGCTCGCCGGTAAATTCAGCCAAGCTTGCGCTCCTGCCCCGCTCCCATCCGCGCATTGACCTCCACCCGGCAGGGCACTCGCATGTATCCGTAGATCTGGCCTTCTCCGTGCCCCATTTGCAGCGCGATGGCGTTGTCGATCCAGTCGCACATCGTGTAGCCCAGCAGCGTGCCGTCGGCAATGGCCGGCGAAAACGAGAATACCTGCGGATACAGCTCCGGCAGATCCAGGTAAAAATCGACGGTGCTGATATCGCCCGCGGCCATCGGCGGCAGCTCGTACCCCTCGCGCGACGTATTGGTCCCCGAAAAATCCATCCCCAGATGATTCCGCATCATGAACCCGACGATCGGCAGCGGAATCGCTTCCTTGGCCCGTACGCTGATGCGCACCACCGCCGTCGAGAGCGGCTCCAGCACGCTCAGCGGCTCTCCGTACGCATTCAGCACCGCGATCCCCAGCACTTCCGCCCGCTCGTCCCCGTAGCGATGGTCGATGTTCGGAATGCGGGTCACCACTTCCGGCGCGTGGGTCGCCGGACCCGCCGGACGATCCTCCGGCTTCTTCAGGCTGAGGTAAGTCGAATCCTTCTCCACCATCGCCGCCAGGTATCTGGATACCACGCGCTCGGTGTCGCCGATCTCCATCATGCGGCCGTGGTCGAGCCACATGGCGCGGTCCCCGATGGCTTTCACGTCCCCGGTCGAATGCGAGACGAACAGGATCGTCACCCCCCGCGCCCGCAGTTCGTGCACCTTGCGCATGCAGCGCTGCCGGAAGTAAATGTCGCCTACCGCCAGCGCTTCGTCCACCAGCAGGATCTCCGGATCGACGTTGATCGCGACCGCAAAGGCGAGACGCACCACCATGCCGGTGGAGTACGTTTTCACGGGCTGGCGGATGAAGTCCCCGATCTCCGCGAACTCCTCGATGGCGGTGAACCGCTGATCGATCTGCTTCGTCGTCAGGCCGAGAATCGATCCATTCAGGTACACGTTGTCCCGCCCGCTGAATTCCGGATTGAATCCCGACCCCAGCTCGAGCAGCGCCGAAACCCGTCCCTTGACCGACACGGTTCCCGAGGTGGGCAGAAGAATCCCGGCAACCATTTGCAGCAGCGTGCTCTTGCCCGATCCGTTTTCGCCGACAATGCAAAACGTTTCGCCGGGGCGTATGTCGAAGCTGATGTCGCGCAGAGCCCAGAAGTCCCGATGGAACTGGTAGCGGCGTGGAGTTACCAGCTCCTTGAGCCGGTCGCCTGGCGAATCGTAAATGGAGTAACTCTTGGAAACGCCCTGGAATTCGACGTGAGACATGCTGATCGCGTACGCAGTTTCCAGTGTATCGAATCAGGGGAGTTCCGGGCGGGAGAAACAAGGACAGAAACAAGGGCAGAAAAAAGGGGCGGCCGCGTGCGATCCGCCGTCTTCTTCCCCTCTGTTCTAAAGGCTCGTTAAACGCGGTGCAATGTTCCGCGCGCCGACTACGACGCTTTGCGTCGATGGCGCATCAGCCTTCAGCAACAGCCGACGGAGTTCGCAGGTAGCCGCCCCCAGGTGGATGTTCTATGGAAAAAACCTCCTTCTATCGGGGCTCTCATGAGCCTGTTTTTTACTACTCTACACTCCCAATATGCGCCTGTCGCGGGAATGTGTCAATAGCCCAAGTCCCCAGGAAGTTTTGGTTAAATTTCGCCCAGGTGAAGGCAAACGATGCCGCCTGTAATGCGCTCGAACCGCACGTTTCGAAATCCGGCTGCCCGCATTTCACCGGCCAGCTCGTCCGGCGGTGGGAACTTACGGACGGACTCCGGCAAATACGCGTAGGCGTCCTTCGAACCGGAGAGCGCGCCCCCCACGGCAGGCAATACATGCCGCGAGTAGAATCCATACAACGCGGCCAACAGCGCGTTCGGCGGCTGTGAGAATTCGAGAATGGCGGCAGCCCCGCCCGGCCGCAGCACGCGCCGCATCTCCTCGAGCCCCTTGCGATAGTTCGCCAGGTTGCGAAAACCGAAAGCGACAGTCACCAGGTCGAAGGCCGCGTCTCGCGCCGGGATGGCCAGCGCATCGGCCTCGAACACGCGCGAGTGGAAACCGCGGCGGGCGATCTTCTCCGCCGCGGAGGTGAGCATCGGATGGCAGAAATCGCTTCCCCACGCCGGACCGCCGCGGCCGGCTTCGAGCTCGAGCAAAAGGTCCCCGGTGCCGCAGCAAAGATCGAGCGCCCGCGCCCCCGGCCGGCGCAGCCAGGGACCCACGCGCGACACCGTGCGCGCCCGCCAGTAGCGGTCCAGGTTGAAGGACAGCAGATGGTTCGCAAGATCGTAGCGCCGGGCCACTCGCCCGAACATGCCCCGCACCCACTCCGAGGCTTCGCGCTCGGTGGCCGCGCCCGCGGGCGTGGTTCCCCTCATGCCAGCGCGGCCTGTATGGCTGAAAACACCAGCGCTTCCTCCAACCCGG
>DATJFH010000367.1:0-2600 GCA_035495815.1 Bryobacteraceae bacterium | reverse complement strand
GATTCCAGATCCCAATTGTTGAAGACGATCAACTGAAACGGGGTGAGATCGTCCAGCGGGCCATTCGTCGATCGGCGCACTTCGAACTGGTTGGCTTCGAGAGTCGTCAGCAAGTGCTTTTCGGTTCCGGGCGGGTCCTGCGTGATGAGCAGCACTTGCGGACGGCGCAGCGTAACGGCTTGCTCGAAACGGGCATCGCCCAGATCGGCAGCGGAGATTTTTCCCGCCAGGTCCACCGCGCCCACGGTGCTGACGCTGGCGTGCACGCGGAAATGATTCAGGCCCGGCTCGATCTCGACGCGGCTTGTCCCGAGTGATTTTCCTTCCGCTGTGATCTCGACCTGGGCGGTCGCGCGCCGCGGAGAGTCGAGGGCGATATCGATGGGAAAACGCTCACCGCTGAAAACCTGCGAAGGCAGGCTGAGAGATTCCAGTCGCAGATTGGGCTTGGGACGGCCGGCGAGAGAATACGTGTCGATGGGGACGCCGAGTTGCCGCGCCTGCCAGGCCGCACGCACGACGCTTCCCAGATTCTCATTGCCGTCCGAGATCAGGACGATGCGCGGCACCAGGCCGGCGGGCAGCGAGGCGGCGCCGTCCCGCAGCGCGGCCTCCAGATTGGTCGCGTGGCCGCCGTCGCCCGCAGTGTATTTCAAGCTCCACGATTTCCCGCGCTCCTCTGGAGCGGTGTTGCGGGCGGCCCGCGCAAAGGGGATCACGCGGGTCCAGCGCCGGCCCCGCTCGGCCTCGATTCGCGTGGCCAGGCCGGAGGCGCGCTCGAGGTCTTGGGCGGTCACGCTGGCCGAGGTGTCTACCAGGATTGCCGCCGCGACCTTGGTTTCGTACACCGTGATCCGCGGCTCAGCCAGCGCAATCAGCACGGCAGCGAGTCCTGCCGCCTTTAACGCGAGAGCCACACGGCGCGCCGATTCTCGCCATTCCCAGATCAGCCACAACGCCGGCAGGCAGGCGAACAATAAAACCCAAGCGTGTCCGAAGGTCACGTGCGTCCCACCTTTTCGGCGTACCCCAGCTTGCGCCGCAACCGCTGAGGCAGACTCACCGGCATTGGTCCGGAGAAGGTCCGCACACCCGTGGTCCCCGCTGGAACAGGACTTCTGCGCGCCGCGGTGCGGCCGAAGCGGCCGTAGTACACCCAGTCGATCAACAGTCCGGCGGCGCCCAGGCAGGCCAGCGCCTGCCAGATGTCAATTGCGCCCGTCGAACCCTGACGGCTCCCCGGAATGCCGCGCTTCGCGCCGGCGGGCGGTTCCCATTTTGCGTCGGAAATTTCCGGCAGCACCAGGGAGTAAACCAGTTCCCGGTCCGCCGCCGTAACGCGGACAATTCCCGGCGCCCCCGAAAAGAAATGGAGCGAGTGATTGCGCATGGTGAAGGCCAATGCGTTTCCATCCTCCTGCACCACGCGAATGTCACCCGGCTTTACTTCCGGGTCGAGAGCCGCGGTGACGGGACCCACGCTGCCGCCAATCAGCTCCCTGCGGCGGAAAATGTCCGGCGCGATCCAGCGCAGGGTATTCGCGAACAGCAGGGGCGTCGAAAGCTCATAGCGCGTGGCGGAGCGGGCCGGATGGAATCCGATCACCACGATCTTAGGCTTCCCCGGCCGAGCCACAATCACGGGACCGGCTTCCACTTCAGCGATTTTGATGTCGTCCGGCGCGGCTTCGAGCACCGTGGCCGAATCGAGCGTCAGGTCCTTGCTGCGAAGGCCTTCGCCCAGCGGATGCTCGGAGTGCCAGCGCGTCAGCTTCACATGGGTCAGCGTCTGGCGGACGAGAACCGGAGATCCTCCGGCGGGCGGCTCGATCCAGATCGAGTCCACAGCGGGTGGAGACGGTGGATGAAAACGGTCGAGTATGACCAGGCCTGTATGTTCGGCGGCAGAATACTCCGCGACGCGGCGGAACACGGGCCGAACATGCGGATTAGCCTCCAGAATCGGCCGCAGCAGCTCCGGTTCATTCGAATAAACGACGACGGGGAGCGTTTTCTGTTCGGGCAGTTCGAGGACGGCCCGGTCGTCAGCCGGAAACGCGTCGCGCGTCAGCAGGCGGGCTTCGAGCAGCCCCGCGGCGCGGGTCCGATGCTCGAACAGCGCCTCCTGCTCGGTTCCCGGTGCGAGGACGAGCGAGCGTGTGCCGACCGGAGCGCCGCCGAAAAGCAGAGCCAGATTCACCGTGCGCGGCTTGGCTCCGTAATTTCGCACAGAAACAAAAATCTCCCACATGGAGGGATCGGTTGCGGAACGCCGCAGGCCGATCTTCCGCAAGCCGCAGTTTTCGGGAGCATCGTTGATCGGCAGGACTCGCAGATTCGGCACGTTCGCGGCCGCAAGAGAAGCCACTTCGGCCTCCGAGATGCGTCCGGACCCGGCAAAGACGATCTCCCCCGCCCGGCGCGCGCTGAGAGATTGGATCTGACGCGCGAATTCGAGAGCCTGTTCCAGATTCAATGCGGTGGCTCCGGGCTCGGAGCCTTCGATAGCCTCTTCCACTTTCTGCCGATTCGCTTCGAACCCGGTGGCCGGCGTGGCCAGGGCATCGGCGCGGACGAGCATGACCCGGTCACCCGCGGGA
>DATJFH010000366.1:0-33549 GCA_035495815.1 Bryobacteraceae bacterium | reverse complement strand
AGCAGCGCCTGTTTCGAGCGCGCAATCACGGCGTCGCGCGGAATGGACAGTCCGGCGAAAGGGTCGGTCCCATGCAGTACCCGCCGGCGCCGCAGGATATCCGAGAATTTCTGCGCGAACGATTCCACCGCGGGCCGGACTTCGGATTCGAGCAGAATCATCGCAGACAGGTGAATCGCCGCTTCGGCCATCGAAAACGGACCGCGCAACGCGTTCGCCTTGCCCGCGTCGAACGAGGAGAGAACGATCAGGACGTTGACGTCGGAAGTGGCTCGAAGCCGGCCCTCGACCGCGCTCCCGTACAGCACCACGGACCGCAGATCGCCGGCGAACGTGTCCTTGACGGCGTCCAGAAATGCGGCCAGCGCGCGTGAAACTTCATCCGGCAAGTCGGCCAGCCCGGCCGCCATCCGCTGAGTCATTTACGAAATGGTAGCAGAAGAAGGGACAAGCACACGGGACACGGGACTCGCCACACTTGTACTTGTTCCACTCCGCTTCCGCGGCCAGCGGCCCGCGCAGCCGGACGCGATATACTCTGTAAATCGCCCTGCTTCGAAACGGAAAACATCGTTGGAGAAAGCCATGTCGCGTTCCCTCGTCCTCACTTTGCTGATCTCGCTCCTGGCCTGCGCCCTGCCGGCGCAAACGACGAACGGCACCATCGTGGGCTCGGTCCGCGACTCCTCCGATCTCGCCGTGGTGAACGCGGACGTACGGCTGACCCAGACCGCCACCGGAGC
This sequence comes from Bryobacteraceae bacterium, assembly GCA_035495815.1. GTDB lineage: Bacteria > Acidobacteriota > Terriglobia > Bryobacterales > Bryobacteraceae > DATJFH01. The sequence continues at coordinate 32,806 of DATJFH010000366.1, read as the reverse complement.
GACCCGTCGCAGCGCCAGTAACGAGCGCGGGGATTTCACCTTCACCAACGTGGTTCCCGGCGAGTACAGCCTGTCGGTCAGCTCGGCGGGTTTCAAGACCGTGGAGCGCAAAGGCATCAACCTGACGGCCACCGAGACCCTGCCCGTCGGAGCCATCCGGCTGGAGGTCGGGGCCGTTACCGAAACCGTCACCGTCGCCGCCCAGAGCGCCACCGTTCAGACTGCCAGCAGCGAACGGTCCGGCACCATCGTCACTTCGCAGGTGGAGAACCTGGCGATACGCGGCCGTAACGTCTCTTCGCTGGCCAAACTGCTTCCCGGCATCATGCTCACCGCCGAGAGCGACCAGGTGGACATCAGCAACAATATCCGGGCGCTCGGGGGCCGCAGCACCTCGAACAATATCCAGCTCGACGGGGTGCCCATGAACGACATCGGGAACAACAACGGATCCTCGGTCTACGTCAGCATGGACGCGGTCGCCGAAGTGAAAATCCTGCTCGGCAACTACGCCGCCGAGTACGGACGGCTTTCCGGAGCCAATGTACAGATCGTGACCAAATCCGGCAGCCGCGATTTCCACGGGCTGGTTTCCTACTTCAAGCGGCATGAGCAGTTCAACGCCAATAACTTTTTCAGCAACCGGCTCGGCGTGCCCAAGCCCCGCTACCGCTTCAACACCTGGAACTACAATATCGGCGGCCCCGTCTACATTCCCGGAAAATTCAATACCGGCCGCGACAAGCTGTTCTTCTTCTGGTCGCAGGAATTCTGGCCGATCAAGACGAACGGCAATGTCGGCCAGGTGACGGTACCCACGGCGCTCGAACGCGCGGGCGATTTCTCCCAATCGCTCGATCTCAACGGCCGGCTGATCCCTGTCCGGGACCCAGGGAGCAACGCTCCGTTCCCCGACAACAGGGTACCGCTGAACCGCATCGATTCGAACGGCCAGGCGCTGCTCAAGGTGTTCCCGATGCCCAATTTTCTCGACACCAATATCTCGGGGCGCCGCTACAATTACATTTTTCAGGAGAACACCACCAATCCCAAGCGCACCCAGACACTGCGCGTCGACTACAACCTGAATCCCAGAAACGTCATCAACGGCAGCTACTCTTTCCGCAACGACGATCAAACCGCGGCCCTCGGCCTGGGCACCTCCGGCGCGACCAACTGGCCGCAGATGGTCAAGACCTTCTACTCGAAGGCCGAGCTGTCGTCCATCCGCTATACGCGCATCATCAACCCCACCCTGGTAAACGAATTCGTGTTCGGGCATGCCACCCGGCCGCAGGGCGACCGCGCCACCGACGACCAGGTGACCAAGAACCAGCGCGACACGGCCGGGTTCAAGGCCGGCCAGTTCCATCCGGAGCACAATCCGCTCAACATCCTGCCCAACGCCACCTATGGCGGCGTCACCGCGCCGGCCAACCTGTTCGTCGAGCAGCGCTTCCCCCACATCGCCGATCACACGGTGTGGAACTTCCAGGACGGCATCTCGAAGACGTGGGGAGCTCACACGTCGAAGGCCGGCGTCTATTTCGACCGCTTCTCCACGAACCGGAAGATCTACGGCATATTCAACGGGTCGTTCACCTTCGACCGCAACGTCAACAATCCGCTCGACACGGGGTACGCATATTCCAATGGTGTTCTCGGGATTTTCAACTCCTATACGGAGTCATCCGACGTGGTCTTCCGGCACTACCGGCTGGGCAACATCGAATGGTTCGCCCAGGACAACTGGAAAATCAGCCGCAAGTTCACGCTCGATCTCGGGGCGCGTTTTTACTACATCCCGCCGACGACGGATACCGAGAACCTGGTCTCCGGCTTCGACACCTCGCGCTACGATCCGGCGAAGCAGCCGCGGCTGATCACGCCCGCGAGCGTGGGCGGAAGGCGGGTCGGCGTCAACCCGGTGACCGGCGAAGTGTTCAATGCCGCGCTGATCGGCGCCATCGCCCCGGGGACAGGCGACCCTTCGAACGGCATGGTGACGCCGTCCCGCGACTCCAGCTATCCGAGGTCGCTGATCGACGGGAATGGAGTCCATGCCGCGCCGCGGGTGGGCTTCGCGTACGATCCTTTTGGAAAGGGAAAGACCGCCGTGCGCGGCGGCTTCGGCATGTTCTTCAACCGGGAAGTGCTGGAGTCCACGATCAATCCGGTGGCCCAGCAGACTCCCATCGTCGACAACCCGATTATCAACTTCGCCACGCTGCCCACGCTGCTCTCCCAGGCCGGCCTGCTGACGCCGCAGGACGTGTTCGGCGTCCAGCGGAACGGAGCCGGAACGCCCACGGTGATGAATTTCAGCCTCAGCGTGCAGCAGAATATCGGCTTCGGAACGGTGATCGATGTGGGCTATGTAGGCTCGCTCGCCCGTCATCTGCTGTGGCGGCGCAACCGCAACCCGGTTCCGCTGGGGGCCAACTTCCTGGCGAAGAATGCGGACCCGACCAATCCCGCGGTGGCGTTGCAGCCGTCCTTCCTGCGGCCGATCACCGGCTATAACAATATCCTCATCAGCGAGTGGGCGTCGTCATCGAATTATCACTCCCTGCAGGTGACCCTGAATCGCCGCTTCGCGAAGACTCTGGAGTTCGGCCTGGCCTGGACCTGGTCGAAAACCATGGGTTACAACGACGCCGACAACAACGAGGTCACCACGCTGGTGTCGCCGCGCGTGTGGAACTATGGCTTGTCAGGGATCGACCGCACCCACGTGGTCAACGTAAACTGGCTGTGGAGCCTGCCCAGGACTCCCTGGAAAAACTCCCTGACCCGGGGTGTGTTCAACGACTGGCAGATATCGGGTATCGCCGCGTTCATCAGCGGAGCGCCGGTGGGCGTGAGCTACAGCACGACTACCGCCTACGACGTAACCGGCACGCCCAATCTCAACGCCCGCGTGGACGTGACCGGCAAAGCGTCGCTGTCCAAGGGAGACCGCACTTTCAGCCGGAACTTCGACACGACGGTGTTCCGGCTGCCGGCCAGGGGAACCATCGGCACGGCTCAGAATCCCCTGCTGCGCGGTCCGGGGGTGAACAATTTCGACATCTCCCTGTTCAAGAGCTTCCCCATCCGGGAGCGCGCGCGGCTGCAGTTCCGCGCCGAAATGTACAACGCGTTCAACCACACTCAGTTCAGCGCGTTCGATACGGCGGCCCGCTTCGACGCGGCCAGCGGCGCGCAGGTCAACGCCCGCTTCGGCGAGTTCACGGCGGCGCGCAGCCCGCGCATCGTGCAGATGGCGCTGCGGTTCAGCTTTTGACCCGTCCGTCATCGCTAGAGCGCTAAAATAGTTTACCGATTGTTGCCTTCCCGGCGTCCCGGGGGGTATCATATCTCCACGAAGGGGGTTTCACCGTGATACGAATTTCCAGAGGGCTCCGCTGTCTCTGCGCCGGTTTGCTTGCCGCCATGACTTTGCCGGCCCAGACCACCAATGCGACGATCGTCGGAGATATAACCGACCCGCAACAGGCGGCCGTCGTGGGCGCAACTGTTTCCGTAAAAGATGCCGACACCGGCCTGGTTCGAACGGTGCAAACGAACGCCACCGGCAGCTACCGCGTGTTTCCCCTGACCCCGGGCCGCTACGAAGTCTCGGCTTCGGCGTCCGGGTTCAAGAAGAAAATTCAAACCAACGTCACGCTGGACATCGCCTCGACAGTCAAAGTGGATTTCCAGCTCGACGTCGGGCAGATCACCGAAACGGTCGAGGTGAGCGCCAGCGCGAGCGTATTGCAGACGCAGGACGCGTCGGTGGGCGGCGTGGTCACCAGCACCGAGCTCGAGCGGATGCCGGTGAACGGCCGGAATTACACGCGCCTGATTCTCACGATTCCGGGTGTCAGCGACCGCGGCGGCAGCCAGAACCAGGGCACTTTCTCGGGGACGGCGCTCTATTCGGTGAACGGGCAGCGGCAGCAGGACAACAACTACACTGTCGACGGCGTCGACAACAACTTCTTCCTGATGAATTCGCCCGGCGCTTCGCCGCCCATGGATTCGATCCAGGAATTCAAGGTACTGAACAACACTTCCGCCGAATTCGGCCGGTCGGCGGGGGCCAACGTCAACGTCGCCATCAAGTCCGGCAGCCGCGATCTGCACGGGAGCCTGTACGAATACCTGCGCAACGACAAGCTCGACGGCAACGACTTTTTCAACAACCGGCAGGGCGTCGGCAAGCTCCCCTTCCGGCAGAACCAGTACGGCGTGGCCATCGGGGGGCCGGTTCTGGTTCCCAAGGTTTATAACGGGCGCGAGAAGACCTTCTGGTTTTTCAACTGGGAAGGCTACCGGCAGCGGCAGGGCAGGACCCAGATCAGCACCACGCCGATCGTGGCGCAGCGCAACGGCGATTTCTCCCAGCAGCCGCGACAGATTTTCGATCCCCTCACCACTACTCCGGCGGGGGTTCGGCAGCCGTTCGCCGGGAACATCATCCCGCAAGCCAGGATCAACCCGGCGATCAAATTCTTCCTCGACACCGTCATGCCGCTCCCCAACCGCGCCGGCATCTCGAACAATCTGATCAACACCCAGAGCCTGGCCAACGATCGCGACTTGTGGAACATGCGTTTCGACCACACCTTCGGCGCCAAGGACAACGTATTTTTCCGGTACAGCAATCAGAAGGTCGGCCAGACCAACCCGAACGCGAATCTGAATTTTTACAACACGACGCGGTTCGACGCCACCACGATGGCCGCGGCATGGAACCACATCTTCAGCCCTACGACCGTGCTGGAAGCGAAATTCGGATACAACAATCCTTACATCCCGGGACACGACGTCAGCACGAAGATAGGGCGCGCGGAATTTCTGAAGCGCGCCGGCATCACCATGTTCCAGCCGGACGTGATTTACGACCCGCTGCCGAATCTCAACGCCACCGGGGAATTCAGCATTCCGAGCGGCGGCAGCAACACGCAGGATCACGTCTACCAGGCGATCGGCAACTTTTCCAAAGTGATCGGCCGGCACACGCTGAAGTTCGGAGCCACCTACAACTGGCGCCAGTTTTTCACCGATACCACCAACCCCATGAACGGCAGCGCGGACTTCACGACCACGCTGACCTCGCTCGCCAGCGTGCCGAATTCGGGGAGCGCCACCGCCAGCATGCTGCTGGGCGCGCCGACCGCCATCCGCCGCGCTCTCGGGAACACCAACGTCACCGCCTACAGCTCTCTGCAGACGTATTATGCGCAGGACGACTGGCGCGTCTCGTCGAAGCTGACCGTGAACCTCGGGCTGCGCTACGAATTCAACCAGCCCGCCTACGCCAACAACGACCAGATCGGCAACGTGTTCCCGGTTCGCGATCCGCAAACCGGAAGATACTCGGCGGAATTTCTTTGGGCGGGAAAGAATCCCCTGACGGGCGCCGGGCCGCGGCAGCTCGAATTCGGACGCGCTTTGCAGGCTCCGGACCATACCAATTTCGCTCCGCGGATCGGCGTCGCCTACCAGATCACCAGCAAGACCGTGATCCGGTCGGCCTACGGCATCTTCTACGACTCCACCTTTTTCCAGGAGCTGCAGGACAAGCGGAAATTCTATCCGTACACGCAGCAGCAGCTGATTTCGCCCAATACGGGCCAGGTTCCGGACCTGTTCATCACCGACCCAGGGCCTGCTTTCTCGAGCGGCATCGGCGGCTGGCCGCAGGATCCGCACAAGCGCACGCCCTATTCGCAGCAGTGGAACCTCACCATCCAGCGCCAGCTGATGAACGACATGACGATCGACGTGGCCTATGTCGGCGCCGGAAACCGGCGTCAGATCGGGTACACGACGTTCAACCAGGCGGTGACGCCGGGACCGGGGCCGGTCGATCCGCGGCGGCTGCTGAATAACGTTCCGGGACTGGCGGACCTCGACGCGGGCGTGAACCTGTTCACGTCCAACTACCATTCGTTCCGCGCCAACCTGGTGAAGCGCTTTTCGAGCGGACTGCAGTTCGATACCAGCTACACATGGGGAAAGGTATTGACCACGCAGTCATCGCTGGCCGAAGAGATCGCCCAGAACCAGTTCGACCGGCGCTCCGATTATGGCCGGGCCAGCTTCGATATCCGGCACATTTTCCAGGGGGCGTTCGTCTACGAGCTGCCGTTCGGCAAAGGCAGGAAGTTCGGCTCCTCGTGGTCCGCGCCCGCCAACCTGGCGCTCGGGGGATGGTCCGCCCAGTTGCTCACGCGCGTGGAAACAGGGACGCCGGTGAACGTGACGCTGGGCTCGGACCGCGCCAATATCGGGAAATCGGCGCAGCGGCCGAACGTGCTGCGGAACCCCAACATCGGCGGGAACCGCAACGTGGATCTGCCGTGGTTCGATGTCACCGCGTTCCAGCTTCCGGCGCAGTTCACCTATGGGAACGCCTCGCCGTACATCGTCACCACGGACGGGAGGTCTTCATGGGACCTGGCGGTGCAGAAGGACTTTCGTTTCCATGAGCGCCACTCGCTCCAGTTCCGGACGGAGTTCTTCAACCTTCCGAACCATGTGAATTTCAACAACCCGACTTCGACCTTCAGCTCGTCCTCGTTCGGGAAGGTGACTTCCGCGACCCCGTCGCGCCAGATTCAGTTCGGACTGCGTTACGCCTTCTAGGCATAGTATTTTGCGTGGGGACCCGCTCTCCGGCAGGTCCCCGGTTTTCCGCCGCGCGATATCATGTAGTCATGAGATTCGCGAGATATCTGGCGATCCTTCTCGCTGTCTCCGCCTGGGCGGCCAACATCAAGCTGTACATGAAGGACGGCGCGTTCCACGTCGTCCGTGAGTACAAAGTCGAGGGTGACCGGGTCCGCTACTACAGCATCGAGCGCAGCGAGTGGGAGGAAGCGCCGCTCTCCCTGGTGGACCTGAAACGCACCGAGAACGAAACCCGCGAACGGCAGGCCGCGCTGGCCGAAGAGGCCAAGATGATCTCGGCCGAAGACAAGGCGGAGCGGGAGCGCGCCAACGAAGTTGCCAGGGTTCCGCAAGGTCCCGGCGTATATCTCGTGATGGGGGACAAGCTTCAGACCCTGAAGCAGGCCGAGCCGGAAATGCGAACCAACAAGGGGCGCTCGATTCTCAAGGCGGTCGCGCCCGTGCCCATCGTCTCCGGCAAGGGGACGGTCGAGATCCCCGGCGAGCGAGCGCTGTTCCGCGTCAATTCGGACCGGCCCGAGTTCTACTTCAGCCTGGCCGCCGAAGAGCGGTTCGGCATCGTCAAATTGAAGCCATCCAAAGGCGCGCGTATCGTGGAACGGCTGACCATCATGCCCATCACGAAGGAGACGATCGAAGAGCAGGATCAGGTCGAAGTCTTCCGCCAGCAGATGGACGAAGGGCTCTACAAGATCTGGCCCACCAAGCCCATCGAGCCGGGCGAGTACGCAGTGGTCGAGTACACGGAGGGCAAGGTGAACATTCAGGTCTGGGATTTTGCTTACGATCCGAAGAGCCCGGGAACTCCGCCTTCGAAGTAACCCGCATTGACTGCCCCGGGCCGCGGAGATATCATTTGAGCGATGTTGAAGACCCTGATTCTCGCTATTCCGGCCGTTCTGCCGCTGGCCGCCGCTCCCACGTTTTCCGACGACGTGGCCCCCATCTTCTACCGCCGCTGCGTGCAGTGCCACCGGCCGAACGACATCGCTCCCATGTCGCTGCTCGATTACAAGTCGGCGCGGCCGTGGGCGAAAGCGATCCGCGAGTCGGTGCTCATCCGCAAGATGCCGCCGTGGTTCGCCGATCCGCACTACGGGAAATTCGCGAACGACGCGCGACTGACGGACGCCGAAATCGGCACGATCAAAGCCTGGGTAGACGCCGACGCTCCGGAAGGAGATCCGCGCGACACGCCGCCGGCTCCGGTGTTCGTCGAAGGCTGGCGGCTGGGCAAGCCCGACATCATCGTGGATATCGGCGAGGATTTCGTGGTCAAGCCCGGCGCCGATACCTACGAGCACTTCGTGGTCCCCACCCATTTCACGGAAGGTCGCTGGATACGGGCGGCCGAGATCCTGCCGGGAAACCGGAAGGTCGTTCATCACGTTCACGTGAATCTGGTGAAAGACGCGGCCGACTCCGGATCCACTTCCATCGAGTCGATGACTTCCCTGAACCGCTACCTGATCCGGGAGGGCAAGCTGACGCGGATCCGCCGGGACGCTCCGGTGGTCGATAACGCATGCGCAGCCGATGCGCCCGATCTGCCCTATCTGCGGGGCTTTCAGGAAGGCGCGCTGACATCTTTTCTACCCGGCCGTCCGCCCGATGTGTTTCCGGACGGCTCCGCCAAGTGGGTACCGGCGGGATCGAAGCTGGAATTCGTGATCCATTACGCGCGAACCAGCGACAAGGAGCAGACGGACCGCACCAGCGTGGGATTTTACCTTGCCCCCGGCACGCCTGCCAGGATCACGAGGCGGATGGACCTGCGGAACTTCTTCTTCCGGATTCCCCCGGGCGAGGCCAATCACGAGGTGAAGCGCTGCTACACCTTCGAAAAGGACAAGCTGCTGCGTTCCATCACGCCGCACATGCATTACCGCGGCAAGGATGTGAAGTATGAGCTGGTCCGTCCCGGCGGGCGCCGCGAGATTCTGCTGTCGGTGCCGAATTACAGCTTCGAATGGCAGCTCGTCTACCGGTTCAAGGAGCCCGTCTTCGTCGAGAAGGGCAGCCTGTTGACGGTCACCGCGCACTACGACAACGGCCCCAACAACCGCGCCAATCCGGATCCGGCGCAGACTCTGCGCTGGGGCGACAAGAGCGAGGAAGAGATGATGACGAGCTGGATCGAGTACGTGGACGCGGCGGACGTCCCGGCGGCGACGGAGTCCGCTCGAAAGTAGCGGATGGAGCGTTAAAGCGGCTTGACGCGGATCTGGTTGTATTCGATCCAGCGGCCGTTCTGGTGCGCCTGCAGCATGATCCTGCCCGCCTCCAGATTCTCGAGCTCGTGATACTCGACCACGTTCTCGCCGTTGATGCGCACCAGGCAATCCTTCCCTTTCACGATCAACTGCAGCAGGTACCACTTTTCCGGCTCGATCCTGGGATAGACCGCCCGCTTGAATCCGTACAGCGAGCCGGTCGGATAGACGGCGCCTTCCACGTCGTGCACCTGGATTTCGTAGTGGCGCCCCTTGTTTCCTTCCCCTTCGGCGCGGAACAAAATGCCGCCGTTCGAGAAACGGCTGCAGCGCAAATACATCTGCAGGTGAAAATCCCGGTAGCGCTCGATGGTGGCCAGATGACCCGTGCCGTCGCTGCGCAGAACGGCGCCCAGCGGCTCCCAGGTAGCCTTACCCTCCACCACTTCCCACTTCCTGAAATCGCCCACGTCCCCGTACAGGCTTTCCCAGTTCTCTTTTCCGGGAAGCTCCCGGATACGCAGGTTGCGAAACCGGATGGGATATGCCAGCGACTCGAATCCCAGGTACCCGCGCCGCAGGCGGTAGCGCAGCTCGGGGATGGACTCCACGTCCAGGTTTTGCACCTGCTCGCCGTTGATCCAGACCTGCAGCCGGGGCCAGTCCATCAGGATGCGCATCTGGTTCCACTCGCCCTTGTTCCTTACGTTCACCTTGAGCGGCGGAATGAGCGGGAAGATCGACCCCACCGATTCCGGCAGCATGTGCGTGTCCTGCTTGTGGAACAGGTTGACTTTCATCCCGATCCAGGTATTCCGGCCGTGTTCCGGCGCGTGAAGAAAGACGCCGGAATTGATCCAGCCCTTGACGAAGAACTCGCAGCGGAAATCGAAATTCTCGTACTGCTTCTCCGAACGCAGCCAGGTGGGGAAGTTCGATCCCTCGTGCACCACGATAGCTCCGTCGTTGACGTAAAACGCGGATTCGGGACCTTCGCGAATGGTCCAGCCGCGCAGTGTACGGCCGTCGAACAGGGAAACGAATCCGTCTTCGGACCCGGCGCGCAACGCGGCCGGCAGCAGAGCAAGAAAGCTGCGCCGGCGCATCAGACCTTCTGCGGAACCACGAATCCGGACCGGTACTGACGCGTAAACATCGCGTTCGCTTCCTTGTCGCCGATGCATTGCAGCTTCTCGGAATCGAAGTGCAGCGTCCGGCCCAGCCGGTAGGAGATGTTGGCCAGGTGCACCAGCTGCGTCGACAGATAACCTTCCTCGATATCGGCGTTCAGGTCGGACCGCTTGCGGCTGCGCACGGCCTGAATGAAATTCGCCCAATTGCTGCCGCCTTCCGACCGCGCCGGCCCCGGCTCCTGCTCCTTGCCGAGAAACGTCTTGTAGGTCCCGTAGCCGTCGATGGCCATATAGCCCTTGGACCCGTAGAACAAGTTGCCCACCGTATTCGGATCCTTTTTCTTGCCCTCGCCGATGCCGGCCTCGTGGTTCGACATCCAGTGCCGCACTTCGAACACCAGCATTCGCTTCCGGCCGCCTTCGTTGAACTCGAAGGTGGAGACCATGGTGTTCGGCGTCTCCTGGTCGTCATCGAACATGAAGTGGCCGCCGATGGAGCTGATCTTGGCCGGGAATTTGACGCCAAGCCCCCAGCGCGCGATGTCCATTTCGTGGATGCCCTGGTTCCCGATGTCGCCGTTGCCGTAGGTCCAGTTCCAGTGCCAGTTGTAATGGAAGCGGTTCTTCGAGAACGCGCGCTGCGGCGCGGGGCCCAGCCACAGATCGTAGTGGACGCCGGCGGGAACGGCCGCGTCCGGCTCGCGCCCGATGGTATCGCGCCATTTGAAGCACAGTCCCCGCGCCATGTAGACGTCGCCGATCACGCCTTCCTGGAGCTTCTGCGCGGCTTCGCGCAGCGCCACGGTGGAGCGGCTGTTGGTGCCGTGCTGCACGATCCGGTCGTATTTCCGGGCGGCGGCTACCAGCTGCCGCGCTTCGAAAATATTATGCGAGCAGGGTTTTTCGCAGTAGACGTCCTTGCCGGCCTGGCACGCCCAGATGCCCATCAGGGAATGCCAGTGATTGGGCGTGGCGATCGAGATGGCGTCGATGGACTTGTCCTCGAGCAGCTTCCGGATATCGGTGAACCCGGCCGGCCGCTTCTTGCCCGACTTCTCGATCTCGCCCAGCCGCCTGGCGAGCACGGACTCATCCACGTCGCAAACCGCGGCGATCTCCACGTTCGGCATCGCCGAATAGGCCTTGATGTGGGCGCCTCCCTGGCCGCGCACGCCGATGCAGGCGACCCGGACAGTGTCGTTGGCGCTGGCCAGGCCTTTGGTCGCCAACTGCGCGCCGGCCAGAGCGGAACTCGCAAGAAAGTATCGTCGATTCATCGATCAGACTCCGAGAAATATTCTATCAGGCCCGTCCCGCCGGGAGATCTTTCCGGGAATTTCCGGGGCCCGGGCAGGTCCGGCTTCGCGGAGTGGCGCTCCGGAATGCAAAGGCGGCCGAAACCCGAGCTGCCAAGGCGCCGGGCGCTCCCTTAACGGAAACCCGCGACCACACGGCCTACTTCGACCAGCAGAGCCGTCTCCGCGGCGGTGAAAGTGCGCTCCGACCGGCTTCCGATTCCCAGCGCGCCGACCGCTTTCCCGCCATCGAAAACCGGCACGACCACCGCGCCTTCCATCCCCGTCAACCTCGCCCCCGGACGCACGTCACCGCTGTCGTCGCTTTGGATATTGCAGGCGCCGACCGGCTCGGCCCTCTCCACGGCCAACCCCGCCATCCCCTTGCCGACAGGGACAGTCCTGACGATCGCCAATACCGCTTCCGGCAGCCCCTTGCTGGCCGCTTTCAGGTGCAACACGCCGTCGGCCTCCAGCATGTGGATCGTTCCGCTGTCAGCCCGAAAGTGCCGGATTGTCAGGTCCAGCGCCTCGGCATAACCACCCGCCGCGCGCACTTCTTCCACGATGCTCATTTCTTCTTCGTCAGGTTCTCGAACAGGAACAGCCCGCTCTTACCCGCCACCAGGATGTCCGGATCGCCGTCGCCGTCGAGGTCCAGCACCGGAATCTGCATGCCGCCGCCGGTCCGCGAGCCGTAGTCGATCACGTGCTTCACCCACTCGAGTTTCCCCTCCTTGTCCTTCACGAACTCGTACCAGTAGACGCCGAGGGGTTCCTTCTCGCCCGGATCACGGCCGTTGTGCGCCATGAAGCGCTTCCCCGTGACCAGGTCCTTGCGGCCGTCTCCGTTCACGTCGGCCAGCGTCATGGCGTGGGATTGCGACCAGCTGTCGTCGATATCGCGCTGGGTCCACTTGTTCCCCGGACCCTGCTCCACCCAGAAGACGCCGTAGTCGTGAGCCTTCGAGGTGACGATGTCGTTGCGGCCGTCGCCATTGACATCCATCACGTACATGAAGCCGAGCCCCTCCATGTTCCAGTCCCCATGCCACTTCCAATCGCCGGCGCGCGGGTCGGGCGGCGCTTCGAGCCAGCCTTTTGGCGTGAGGATGTCGTTGCGGCCGTCGCCGTTCACGTCGCCCGCGCCGATTCCGTGGCCGTAGCTCTTGGGGCTGACCACGTGCTTCACGAACTTCCCGCCTTTGGCCTCGTACCAGGACAGCGGCGCCGTCGCCGGACCGAACTGCGGCAGCACCTCGTGCGCCTTGCCGTCGTTATCCAGGTCCACCAGGAACGAAAACTCGATGCTGGCGCCGCTCTCGATCTCGTGCTCCTTCCACAAACCGCCGCCCTTGCCCGGATTCTCCGACCACCACAACCGCTTCGAGAACCAGGCGCAACTCACGACGTCGATACGGCCGTCGCCGTTCACGTCGAGCGGCAGATCGCTGAAGTCGTCGATATACTTGTTGGTGTAAGTGATATTCCGGAACTTGTGTCGGGTCCAGCGGGGCCCCTCGTACCAGTTCTCGCCGGAGATGATATCGGGCTTCCCGTCGCCATTGACGTCGGCGACGGCGCACGGTTCGCTCGACCCCAGGTCGATCTCATGCTTCCGGAAGGGAACCTCGTCGGGACGGCTGACGGTCCATGCCGCCGATGCCGCCAGACCGAGAGCGGCCAGAACAAAAATGCTCTTCATGGGCATGATTGTATCTCGTTTGCCCGGGGATTCATGCTGGATCGATTCGTTGGACTATGTTATTTTCACGGTTTAAGGAGCGTAACAATGACAGAACGGAAAAGCTTGCAGTTCCTATCGCTTTGCGCCGGTTTAGCCCTTGTCGTCCTAGCCTCGAGCAACATTTTTGGAGTGCGGGCGGCCAATGACAACAACGGCTCGCAGGACGAAAAGCTGATGATCCAGACAGGTCTGGCTGCCGCCGTCTCGCTCGGGATTCCGCTGAACATGTCGAATAAAGACGCCGACATGGTCGGTTTGGGGAGCTATATGGTCAATGTGGCCTCCGGGTGCAACGGGTGCCACTCGGCCGGTCCGGCTACCGAGTACGCGCCGGGTGGAAACCCATATTTGCTTACCGGCCCGAACCCGCCGCTATTCAGTGGCCGAACGATGGTCAACCTGGCGACTTACCTGGGCGGCGGGCGGAGTTTCGGGTCCTTCGGTCCGGGCCCGGCAGCGGAAATCAAGTCCGCCAACCTCACTCCGGACAAGAACGGCAAGCCGGAAGGCCATACGCTGGCGCAATTCATCCAGATCTTCCGCACCGGAATCGATCCGGATGGAGACCATCCGAGTTGTGGCGGCTCGATCACCACGAACTGCCTTTCGTTTCCCTTCAACGGAGCCGTGCTCCAGGTGATGCCCTGGCCGGCCTACCAGAAAATGACGGATCGCCAGATCACGGCCATCTACACCTATCTGAGCGCGATTCCGTGCCTGGCGGGAGGCGATCCGAACCGCTGTCACTAGTCACGTAATCAGGACCCGGAAGGTTTTTGCGCCGGGCGGTCTTCAGCGGGCTGCCCGGCGTTAATTGACGAAGCCCAGCTTCTTGAGGGTGGCGGCGGGCTCCTCGCCTTCGAACTGCGCCAGAGCAGCCTTCTGGCGGCCGTTCTCGAGCGCCACGCCCGCCGGCGGATCCACGAACGGGAAAGTCTTTCTCAGGATCGCGATATCGGTCGAGACGGCTCCCTTCAATCCGGTAATCTGCATGAAGCCCAGGGCGAACTGCGGCTGCTCGGTGGCCACGCCGACCACCCTGGTAGCTCCCCAGTTCAACTTGGCCAGCTTCCTGGCGGCTTCCAGGCAATGGGTGCATTCCGGATTGAAGAAGTAGATGAAAACCCGGCCCTCCTGCAGCGAATATGGTTTGCCGTCCACCAATACGGTGTCCGGCGCCTTCAGCCCGGAGTTGTGGGTGGCCGCCACTCCATAGGAGACCAGCGCGAACACGACCACCGCGCCGAGCACCAGAGCCGCGCCGCGCAGGTTGTCGCTGCGCTTCGACCAGATGCCCGCCAGCGCCGCCAGCGCCAGCATGATGCCGTCGCCGATGAAGAAGCCCGGTCCCACCGCCCGCTTGAGCCAGGGGAAACAACTGCAATCGGCGCCGTGCAGGGCGTTGTAATTGACGCCGACATAGACCATGAAGACGACCAGCATGAGCCCCGCCAGCCATGCTCCCCAGCGGCGGAACCGCGGCACCAGCACCAGCACGGCGGCGAATGTCTCGACGATGCCCAGCAGCACCGCCGCCGGCAGCGTCAACTCCTGCGGCACTTTCAACTGACCGAGCCGCACCGCCATTCCCGGCGCGTCGGTGATCTTCCAAAGGCCTGCCGACAGGAACAGGGCCGAAGTCAGCAAGGCCCCGGTCCAGTTCAACCAACTCTTCCAACTTGGCAATTCGAAGCGGGCAAGCATATCGCCCGAATGTGCCATACTGTCGTCCATGATCCTCATTTTAGCCCTGTTTTCAGGGCTAATGGGCGCGCCGGCCGCCAGCCTGGTGGTCACTGGGGCTCGAATTTACACCCTGAATCCACGTCAGCCGCTCGCTTCGGCGCTGGCCGTGAAGGACGGAAGGATCCTGGCGGTCGGCGACGAGGTGGGCGCCTACCTGGGCCCGAACACCCGGCGCATCGACGCCCGGGGCGCAACCGTCATCCCGGGGCTGATCGATTCGCACGTCCACCTGCGCGGCCTCGGAGACAGCCTGGAGATTCTGGATCTGCGCCCGACCCGTTCGGCGGAACAGATCGCGGCCATGGTGCGCGACTCGGCGCGGAATCTCAAGCCCGGCGAATGGATCCGTGGACGATCGTGGGACCAGACGGCATGGCCCTCGCGCGAATTTCCGGAGGAAGGCGTGCTGTCCAAGGCCGCGCCCGACAATCCGGTCTATCTGACCCGGGTTGACGGCCACGCCGCCTGGGTCAATCGAAAGGCGCTCGAGATAGCGGACATTCACGCCGCCACGCCCGATCCGCCGGGGGGCAGGATTGTGCGCGGGTCGAACGGAGCGCCTACCGGCGTGCTGATCGATGGCGCGCAGGCGCTGGTCTCGCGGCGGATGCCGGCGGGCACGCTGGAGCAGACGGTGAAACAGATCGAACGCGCCGCCCGGGAATGCGCCCGGCTCGGGCTCACCTCGGTGCACGACGCCGGTGTCTCGAAGCTGGACCTGGCCGCCTGTCGCCGGCTCATCGCGGAAGGCAGGCTGCCGGTCCGCGTCTACGCCATGATCGCCGGCGAGGGTCCGCTGTGGCGGGAGTATCTGAAGCGCGGTCCGGAGACTTCTGATCGGCTGACGGTGCGCTCCATCAAGCTGATGGCGGACGGCGCGCTGGGCTCCCGCGGCGCGGCGCTGCTGGCTCCCTACGCCGATGACCCGGGCAACAGCGGACTGCTCACCCTGCGGAAAGCCGATATCGAGCGTGTGGCGCGGGAAGCAGCCGTCCGCGGATTCCAGGTGAACACGCACGCCATCGGAGACCGCGCCAACCGCATGGTTCTCGAAGCCTACGCGGCGGCTCTCGGCGGAAAGAACGATCGCCGCTTTCGCATCGAGCACGCGCAGGTAGTGGCGCCGGAGGATTTTCCCCTGTTCGCCAGGTATTCCATCATCGCCTCGATTCAGGCCACGCACGCCACCAGCGACATGCGCTGGGCGGAAGCGCGTCTCGGGCCGCGCCGGATCCGGGGCGCTTACGCCTGGCGCGAATTTCTCGACCTGGGCGTGGCTGTCGCGAACGGATCGGACTTCCCCGTCGAGGAGCCCGATCCACTCCGCGGCTTCCATGCCGCCGTCACCCGCCAGGACGACGCCGGATCGCCGCCCGGAGGCTGGCAGCCCGGCCAGCGCATGACCCGCGAAGAGGCTCTGCGAAGCTGGACTGCCGGCGGCGCCTTCGCTTCCTTCGACGAAAAGAGCAAAGGATCGCTCGAACCCGGGAAGCTGGCCGACTTTCTGGTTCTCTCGCGTGACATCATGAAGGTTCCGGCGGATGAGATCCGCGGAACGCGCGTCACCCTGACGGTGTTGGGCGGCGAGATCGTGTTTTCGGAATGAAACTCCTTACGCTTGCGTTTCTGCTATCGGTATCCGGCTCGCGTCTGGTGCTCGACGACACGATCGAGATTCCCCGCGCCGAGTGGCGTTACGTGGATGTCGAGGCCAAAGAAGCCAAAGCCGTGATCAACTGCGAATACCAGGTCGTTTCCGAAAACTCACCGGTGCGCGCGGTCTGGATCCGGCGGGAGAACCTGGAGGAATTCCGCGCCGGCAGCCACGTCAACATCCTCGCGGCCAGCCCGTTCGGGATGGAAGGGAGGCTGCGCCACGTGGCCCCGGAATCCGGCGACTATGCGCTGGTGCTCGAAAGCCAGGCCGCGGCGCGGTTGCGCGCTAAAGTGAAGGCGAGGGTCTGGCTGGAATCGGCCGTTCAGCCGCGTGAATTGGCGCCGGGCCGCCGGCTGTCGGTGATCCTGATCAGCGCGGCGGTCTTCTTCGCCATGGTCTCGTTCTCCGCGTTCAGGATCAGAGCGTCCATCCGGTGACGCCGTTTCAGAGCTTGTCGAGCACTTCGCGCGTTTTGGCGGAATGGGATTTCTCGATCTCCCGGGCGACCCGCTCCAGAGTGTCGCGCTCACCGCTCGAAACCGACCCCAGTCCCAGAATTCCGCCCGACGCCTGGGCAATTCTCAGGCAGCTCGACAGCAGGTCCTGCTTCGCTTCGCCGGCGCCGCCGATCAGTGACCCGTTAATGCGCAGGCTTTGCGAAAAAAATTCCTCCGACGGCCGGCGGTCGAGCCAGGCGGTCAGCTGGCTTCGCGACGGTCCGTCGTCGGCGCGCGCCAGCTCCAGAATGAGCGCTCTCTCTTTCTCGTCCACCGATCCGCTGGCCCAGGCGACCTGAATCAGCGGCACGGCGAACAGCAGCTTGACGGTGGCGGCGGTGTAGCCGAGCTCGCGCAGATCCTCGAGAAGCTGCGGATCTTCGGACTGGAGGGCGGCAGCCATGCCCTTGCGATCCGCCTCGAGGGCCGACCGCTGCCGCAGCTTTTCCAGGAGCTCCCTTTCTTTCTTGTGGAAGTACTCCTCCTCCTTGGCCTTCCGAAGTTCGTCAAAGGCGTCTTTCTGTTGCATGTTGTCGTGTTTAACTCCCGTTACGAGGCGGTGTACGGCGTGCCGGCAGAAAGGCCCGCCGCCGCACATCTCATCTTACGAAAAAACGGTTATTGCGGAACGGATGGAGTACGCGACGTGGCGGGGGAAGGGGAAAGATGTAGCGCAGGCGCGTCGAAAATTCCCCGGCGGCGAAACCCGCCGGCAGCGCGCATGAAAGTCGAACGGCTTTCCGCCCGCCAACACGGCGAAGCCGCGCCCCATCGTGCTCTCATATTAGAGACGCGATATGCCCGCCGAACGACTGCTCTTCCACAACGGGACCCTGATCACGGACAGCGGATTGATCCCCAACGGCATGCTGATTGTCCGCAACGGCCGGATTGACCACGCCGGACCCTTTGCTTCCGGCGCAATCCCCCCCAACGCCGAGTGGATCGACGCCGGCGGCCTCTATATCGCTCCTGGTTTCGTCGACATTCACGTCCACGGCGGCGCGGGCAGTGACTTCATGGACGCCACCGCCGCGGATATCGAAACCGTCTTCCAGTACCATTCCACTCACGGCACGACCTCTCTCTGCCCGACCACCGCGACCGCACCCGTCCCCGAGATCCTCGCCGCGCTCGACGCGCTCGAGCGCTATCGATCGGGCGATCAGTGCTGGGGCCGCGCCCTCGGCGCCCATATCGAGGGCCCCTATCTAAGCGCGTCCAAGCGCGGCTGCCACCTGCCCGAGCACCTGTGCAATCCGGAAGCCCGCGAGTGGCGCCAGATCCTCGAGCGCGGCCCGATCGCCTCCCTCACCCTCGCTCCCGAACTGCCCGGCGCACGAGAGCTGGTCGAAGCGCTGCACAATCAGGGCGCCAACGCCAACGCCGGGCACAGCGAAGCGCTTTATCACGAAATTTCCGAATCGATCGCCTGGGGCGTCAACCATGTAACCCATCTCTATTGCGCCATGACGGACGCGATGAACAATCGCTGGCGCGGCACTCCCAATCCGCGCGCGGCGGGAATCGTCGAGGCAGTCTACCTGGACGACCGGCTCTCCTCCGAGCTGATTACCGACGGCAAGCATCTCTCGCGCGAAATGCTGCGCCTTGCATGGCGCAACAAGGGGTACGAGAAGCTGGCAATCATCACGGACGCCATGCGCGGCGCCGGCATGCCCGACGGCGAGTACACCTTCGGACCCCGGCACGGCATGGTCGCCGTCGTACGCGGCCGCGAAGCCCGCATTCCCGACGGTACGGCGCTCGCCTCCTCGGTATTCCCCATGAACGAGATGGTGCGGGTCTTTCGCGATCTGGTCGGCTGCCCGATCTGGCAGGCCGTTCGCATGGCATCGCTGACGCCGGCAGAGATCGTACACGCCGATGAGGATGCCGGCAGCCTCTCGCCCGGCAAATGGGCAGATATCCTCCTCATCGACGACAAGATCGATGTCAAGGCCGTCTTTCTTGGCGGGAAGCGGTTATAGGCCCGCTTGAAACCTCACCGAACGTAGAGGAATTCGTTCAGATTCAGCAGAACGTGCGTGAAGTCCGCCAGCGACTGCTTCTTCAGGAAGTCCATGGCAACCGACAGTTCCTTCTCGTCCGGCGGACGAGTGAGGGCAATCCGGTAGGCCACATCGACCTGCTTCGCCGGATCGCTGGGCGCCGCTTCTTTCACCCGGTCGGCGAACAGCTTCGACTGCCGCAGCACGAACTCGTCGTTGAGCAGGGTCAGAGCCTGGGTCGGCACGGTGGATACCGTGCGGCGGCCGCAACTGGTGTTCTGGTCCGGAAGATCGAAGACTTCGAACATCGGGAAGGGAAGGCCGCGCTTGCGATACACGTAAACACTGCGGCGCCAGACTGCCGGACCATCCTCCTCGCGCTCCCAGATGCCGTATTTCATCGACTCCAGGATTTCGTCCGGCAGATGCGGGAAGACCGGCGGGCCGCCGACCTGAAGGTTCAGAGATCCGCTGGCCGCCATCACGGCGTCGCGGACGATTTCCGCTTCCAGCCGCTGGATCCGGAACCTCCACAAATAGATGTTCTCCGGGTCCTTCTCGAGATCGCCGGAATCGGCAAACTGCGACGACATCTGGTAAGCTTCCGACGTCATGATGAGGCGGTGCATCTCCTTGATGCTCCAGCCGCGATTCATGAACTCCACCGCCAGCCAGTCGAGCAGCTCCGGATGCGTGGGTTTCTCTCCCATCTTGCCGAAATTATCGAGCGTCGCCACCAGGCCGCGTCCGAAGTGGTGATGCCAGATGCGATTGACGAGCACGCGCGCGGTCAGCGGGTTTTCAGGCGAGCCAAGCCATTCCGCCAGCGCCCGCCGCCGTCCTGAAGTGTGGCCGTCCGCCGGAGGATCCTCCGTGGGCGGATTGCCGTAGGTGGCCACCGTCACGAAGCCGGGTTTCATCAGAGAGCCTCGGCTCTCGATGTCGCCGCGAATCAGGAAGTAGGAGGGCGGCGCCTGGTATCGGCCGGGACCCTTGTGCAGATAGCTTCCCTCGACCGCTTCGCGCTTGACGCCTTTACCCGGCGCGGGCTCGTCGCCAGCGCCGTCGGGAGCGAAACGGTAGTCGCCGTCGGTGACTCCCGATGCCATGGGTATGGGCTTCGGACGCTCCTTCTCGATCAGCCTGATCTGCTCGCTGAGGCTCTTTTTCTTCGCCAGCTCGGCCGGCGGCAGGATACGGTCGATCTCACCGCTGGAAACACTGGTGGTCCGAATCACCTGGTTCGCCAGCAGCGTCTCTCCGGGAGTCCGCTTGTCTTCGGGGATGGCGATCGCGCGCTGCACGTTGGCCGGGAACTTCTTGTACTTTTCCTGCGCCAGCTTCGAGCGGTAAGGTTCCTCGAGCTCGCGGATCTGCATCTTCAGAGGCTCGATGCGCGCCTGAATGTCCGCCAGCTTCTTCTCATACGCCTCGGCCTGCGCCCGCGACGTGAGCGGGAAGTCCGTCTCCACGTAGCCGAACAGCGAGGCCTGCATTTTGTAATAGTCCTTCTGCGGAATCGGATCGAACTTATGATTGTGACAGCGGGCGCACTGCACCGTCAGTCCCAGGATGCCGCGCCCGATCGTGGCGATCATGTCGTCCAGGTACTCGTAGCGGAACTGCGGGTTGTCCTTCTCGCGGAAGCCGACCTTGGCATAGCTGCGCAGGAAGCCGGTGGCGATGAGGCTGTCCTCGGTGACCCAGTCCAGCTCATCTCCGGCGATCTGCTCGGCGAGGAAAACGTTGTAAGGCGTGTCCTTGTTGAACGCGCGGATCACATAATCGCGGTAGCGCCAGGCGTTCGGCCGCGTAAAATCGTGCTCGAAACCGTTGGAATCGGCATAGCGGGCCACATCGAGCCAGTGCCGTCCCCACCGCTCGCCGTAGTGCGGGGACGCCAGCAGCTTCTCGATCAGCCGCTCCCAGGCGTGCGGCGCGTTGTCGGTCAGGTACTCGGACGTCTCGGCGGGAGTGGGAGGAAGACCGGTCAGGTCCAGATACGCGCGCCGCATCAGCGTGACGCGGTCGGCTCGCGGAGCGGCTTTGAGTCCCTTCTCGCGCCGTGTCTTTTCGAGAAACCGGTCGATCGGGTTGCGCATTTCGGCGGAAATGGCGGGCACGGGATGGCGCACCGGCTTCTGAAACGCCCAGTATTTCCGCGCCTCCGGCGGTATCGGCATCTCTTCCAGGGCGGTGAGCTGCGCGGCGTCGCCGGCCTTTCCGGACGCGGCCCCTTCCCACTTGGCGCCCTGGTTGATCCACTCTTTTATAGCCGCGATCTGGTCGGCGCTGAGCTTGCCGTCCATCGGCATGGCCGGCTTTTCGAGACCCGCCACCAGCCTGTAGAGCTTGCTCTCCTCCGCCTTCCCGGGAACGATCGCCGGACCTTTTTCGCCGCCTTTGAGGGCGGTTTCGCGTGTGCGGAGGTCAAGCTTCGAGAGCTGAATGGCAGACCCGTGACATTTGAGACAACTGCTCTCGAGGACGGGCTGAATGTCCTTTTGGAAAGAGACAGGCTTGTCCGCCGCTAGCACGACCCATGCCGAGGCCAGCGACAGGGTAGCCGTTCGAATGGTCAAACGCGCCTCCAATCAGTACCGCCTAAATTATAATCCAACGCGAATGCAAGATGGGGCGGAATGTGGCGGCAGCACCCTGCGCGCCCGGGGCGTACGTGCCCCTTCCCCGCAACGCGTCTAAGAGATTACGCTTAGAGAAATCTAAGTAAACAGTTCGTTTGTTTGATTGCGGTGGATGATTTAGAATTGTTTCATTCTCTCGATGAACCCTTATCTGGTTGCGGCGGGTATCCGCTTTAACGACCACGTTTTCTCGGAACCGAGGCGGCTGGTCGAGTGGACATCCCCCAAGTGCGCCGGTCTCTGTGCCTTGCTGGCCAGAGATCCGAATTGGGCTCCAAAACCGTTTCAGCCCTTGTGCTTTTTGGAGTTCGGCAACAATTCCGATCAGCTGCGGCTGCCTCGAATGCCCAACGCGGATGGCCTGTTTGTGTCCGCGCTGCCCATGCCCTTTTCGACTTCCGCCCAGCGGTCCCAGCTGCGCGATGAACTGATCTGGGCTTACAACCCCGTCTGGCAGGCAGGAGGCGCGTCCATCCAAAACGAGCTGGCGGGCAAATTGACTGAACTCGAGAGGAAGCACGAGGAGCAGACGACACAATTCCGCCTGCTCCTGGCAAGCATCAACCGTCTTTTCGAGCCGCGGACCGACATACCTCCGCGGCGAACCATCGGCTTCTCTCCGGAGCCGCCCGGGGGCGGGAAAAACGAGGCTTACACCAGCTTGAAATTGGCGGATACTCGAGCATAATACTCGAGTTCGCCGACCGCTTCCGGCGCGCCTGCTCCGAACGCGAACGGCGTCATTGCGCGAAGCGCCATGTAAGTCCCGTTCGTCGCCACCAGGTCTTCCGTGATCGCAACCGGATCTCCCAGCTGCTTCCCCGAAGCGGTGGCCAGCGTTTCCGCCCGCTGCCGCGCATCCTTAGCGGCGGCCTCGAGAGCGGCTCTGCGTGCGCCCGCTTCATCGGCGGGACGAAACCGCACGCCGCCGATCAGTGTGGCGCCGGCTCTTACCGCCATGTCGGCGATTTCTCCCACCCGGACCGGTTCCCGGACGTTGATCCGCAGCGTGTTGCTGGCGAAATAGGATCCGTATTGGACCTCCGGCTGCATTGCGGCGCCGCCGGCAAACGGCGAGAAGCCCCCCTGCCCGATCTGCGGCATTCCGGAATAGCCGGGCAGAGACGGCACGACGGGCGAATAGAGATTCTGCACCTTCTGCGAAACGGGCTGAACGTCCCCGGGCTGCACTCCCATAGGACCGGCGGCTTGGGTGATCTGGAGTGTCTTCGCGTGATTGTCACGTAAAGCCTGCGCCGCCGTAGGAGCGGTGGAGGTGATTTCGATTATGACCTCGGCGCTCTCGGACGAGGTCCTCCGTACCGCTTCACCGGTTACGGTGACTCCTTCGTTCTGAAAGGGTGTTCGAGTTCCGTAAGATGGCATCACCTGGGTTTCCTCACTTGAAGTTTTCTCTTTCAAACTCTCTGCCGCTGCGAGCGGAACCTCCCGCTTCGCCGCGGCTTCGGAATCAAAGCGCGCCGGGGGTATTCCCCTGGCGCGCTCGCTCTTTCGTCCTGCCATATTCACCCTGAGGCGTGGCTTCTCTAAATGCTCAGTAGCCCCACGGAGAATATCCCTGCTGCCCCTGGAACGGCCGCTGGCCCATCGGGGACTGCAGAGAGTGCATAGGTCCGTACCCCTGCCCGCCGCCGAACGGTCCTCCTTGTCCGATCCAGCTCTGGGGGGCGAGAGGGTACGCCGCTTGACCGAGGGGCGAGCCGATCTGTCCGAACGGCGAACCCATCTGGTACATCTGCGGATACTGCCCCGGTTGGGGGTAGAACGGCTGTTGCCATCCTCCCTGTGGCGCAACCTGCGAACCGAGCGCCTGGGAATGCACACTCGCCGCCAGCAGCGGATTGCTCAGCAGAGACGCCAGGACCGGGTTTTGAAAAAGGGCCTGGGCTAACAGCGTGGCTAACTGCAGCTGCTGCGGATGGATGAAGCCCTGGCCGACGTTCTGGCCATACGGCGACGTCTGAGGGATGCCGCCCGTCTGTCCCAGTTGAGTCAAGCCCAGAAGGGGATTGACGGCGGGGTTGATCCCCGGATACTGGAGTGACGGAGGTTGCATGCCAATCGGCGTTTGCATTCCGTAGTGCGAGCCGTAGGCCTGGAATGGATCGTGCATCTTTTGACTCCTTGATAATTGAGTTCTTTTCGCTTGAGTCTTGCCTGCTGGTGTCGCAAACTGTGTACGCCAGCAGGCGCTTTTTGAGCGTGTGGCAACAACAGGACGTGATGCCACTCTATGAGTTTGCCGCAGACCGCGCGCCGCAGTATGCGCCTGTTGCGGTTGTTGCCGCATTTGCGGCAAAACTGCTCAAGCCAGTGCGACTGCTACTTTGCTTGCTTTGGGACTTTGCAGCCACTGGCGGACCGCACTCTCGTGAAACCTCCACTGGCGTCCGACTTTTATGGCGGGAATTTCTTCGCACTCTGCCCACAGACAAACAGTTCGAGGCGCTACGCCCAGCCACTTCGCCACAGCCGCTGTCGTGAGTAGTGGTTCATGATTGGATAGCCATTTCTGCATGAGGACAAATTCTCCCTTACGATAGCCTGACAAGTCATGAAGTGGGGAAGAGCCGGTTCACGAGTCGGGATTCATAATCGAACCGGACTTCGCGCATAGCATCCTCGTTTGACCCAGTTTTGAAAATTTCGCGCGGGGTGTCAAGAGGAATTTCGGGAGCGTTGAAAACAGTTGGGAAAAGCGCGAGAGCGACGAACCATCCTCACTTCACCGCCGATGAAAACCCGCTTCGCCCGGCGGAACTTCCGCGAACGCGCAGCACACCTGCATGTTGGCGATGTCCTTCGCGGCGGCCCACAACAAACCTCACCGCCGTGTGATCGATTCCAGAAAAAGCGCGCCGCCCCTGCGATACCACTTCGGGGCGACGCTTGTCGGCCGGGAACCACGACACTTCGAGAGGATGCCGGTCCGGATCACGGAAATGGAAACGCGCGGAGGCGCGTTGCGCGCTCCTCCGTGTCACTGACAACTGCCGGCGCGGAAACAGCGGTCTAGAGACTGTGCTGACTCCGCAAGCGGCCCGGCCCTTCGCCACCAGGTAACCGGTTCGGCTCGATGAACCGGTCGCCAAGCTGTCCGCATGAGCGGCTTGGCGTGGCTTCTTCAACCTTGGGCTGGCGCTTTCGTGGAGTTGAGGGTTCTTGGTGTAAAACTCCACCGGCGGGGCATGTGCGCTTGCTTGCGAATGGCGTTCCAGATCGGCTCAGCAATCGTCGCCGCGGCTTGCGGCCCATGTCTTCCATGTCGCTGCTAAACTTGATCTGGAATGTGCGCCAGGCAGGGCACGCGGTTTCGCTTCCGGGCAGGCCGCCGGCCCGCGCAGGCCGCTCGAAAATGCTGGAGCAATCGAAACTGTGGATTGAATACCTGGCCATCGCCGTGGAAGTCGCGGCGGCGGTAGTCATCGGCCTCGCGTCGCTCGAGGCGATCATGCGCGCCCTGCCGCTGTTCGTCCGCCGCGACGTCCCGCAGCAGGCCAAAGTGGATATCCGGTTGGGCCTCGGCCGCTGGCTCGCCCTGGGACTTGAATTTGCCCTGGCCGCCGACATCCTGCGCACGGCGGTCGCGCCATCCTGGCGAGAGATCGGTCAACTGGCCGCCATCGCCGTGCTCCGCACCGCCCTGAACTTTTTCCTCGAACGCGAGATCGAGCGAGAAGAGGGACGCTCGCCCGAAGCCGTGGGAAAAGCCCACTCCGCCTGACCCTGCGCCGCAGAGTGAAATGACTTGCAGCGGCCCAGGTCCTGGAGCACGCTAACCTGACAGAGCGGCCCGAAGAGTACGCCAGGGCAGGGTCGCGCACTTCACCCGCGCCGGGTGCTCTCGGAATCCGGCGAATGCCGCCAGACTGCCGAGGCCTTCCCCGATGGATTCACCGGCAAGTACGGCCTGGAACCGATCAAAGAGACTGAGCGCTTCGGCTTGCGTCTTGCCTTTGACGCACTCGGTCATAACCGAGGCCGAAGCGATGGCAATCGCGCAACTCGAGCCATGAAAGCCGATGTCCGCAATCCGATCGTTTTCCAGCCTTAGTTCTATCGTTAACTCGTCGCCGCATTCCGGATTGCAGCCCTGCGCCCTGTTGCTCACGTCTTGAATGGGGCCAAGATTCCGAGGCCGCTTGCAATGCTCGAAGATGATTTTTTGATGAAGATCGTCGAGGTAGGACATACGGATTGCGAGCTTTTTGCTGTCTGGCCTTTGCGAAACGTTAATTGTTGGCGCAGCCGGGTTTCCGGCTCCGGGCAGGCCTTGAGGGCATCGCTTTTCACGGTCGCTGAGCGCCTTACGAGCTAAGGCCGGCAGTTCGAGATTTTGGGTGTTCGCGAGCCCCCGCTGCGGCGAGCTAGCCCGTCGAGAACAGTCCCAGCAGTTTTCTGCTGAAAGCGGATTGGTTCTCAGGCGTGCGGCAGGCGGTGCTACTCCTGAAAATTCCCCCATATGGCATGGTGAAATGCGGCACTCCGGCGTTTCAGGTTTGCCAAAATTTTTCCCGGCGTCTGATATCCTCGGGTTCATGGCGAACCATCGATTGCAGGACGTAGGCGGGACTCCGGGCGGGCTCGGGGACTTCCTGATCGGTTTCGGCATGGCCTGCGTCGGCGGCTACCTGCTGTCCAATCAGGTGAGCGTCGTGGGATCGTACTGGAATTTCTATGGTACGAGCACCTTCGGGATCACTCTGATTCCAATGCTGATCGGTGTGGGAATACTGTTCTTCAACGGGAGCAGCGTGACTGGAAAGTTGCTGACGGGGGCAGGCGCGCTGTTTATCCTGGCGGGCGTGATCGCGAACTTGCACATCTATTTCCAGCCGACAACGTTATTCAACACGCTGGTGATGCTGGTTCTCCTGGTCGGCGGCCTGGGTTTGATCGCCCGATCTATCCGTCCTCAGGAACGCGGATCCAACGATCCGGCCTAAACGGGCGATCGGGCGATAGCGCAGCCGAAAAGGTCAGGGACTGCATGACCAACAGCCAGGACGAGCGAGCGGCGGTCACACTCTCGAGCGGGCGCCGGTGCGGACGTTTTTGCCGCTGAGCCGCGCCGGCAGCTATACACACGCTGGTGGCAGCTAATAAACCAGCAAGCTTTCCATCGCTTTTGCCAGGTCGTCCACCTGCGGAAGGATGGCGGCTTCGAGTTGCGGATGGTAACCCACCCAGGTGTCGAGAGCGCCCACCCGGCGCACTGGCGCATCCAGCCGGTCGAACAATTCGTCGGCGATGCGCGCCGCAATCTCCGCTCCGAACCCCCACGAAAGCGTGTCCTCGTGCGCCACCAGCGCCCTGCTCGTCTTCCCGACCGACGCCCGTATCGCCGGCCAGTCAAACGGAGACAGCGAGCGAAGATCGAGCACTTCGATACTCACCGCGGGGTCGCGTTTCTCGATCTGCAGCGCGGCCAGCATGGACTTCTGCACCAGCGCGCCAAACGTGATCACCGTCAGGCTCGTCCCGGTCTTGACCACCCGCGCCTTGCCGAACGGAACGAGGTAATCCGGTCCGGGATGCGGCGACCGGTTGTACGGTTCGCGATACAGCTTCTTGTGCTCCAGAAACATCACCGGATCGTCGCAGCGCAGCGCCGTGCGCAGCAGACCGCAGGCGTCGAGGGCGTTCGACGGCATCACCACGCGCAGTCCGGGTATGTGGGTGAACTCGGATTCGCCCGACTGGCTGTGATAGATCGCCCCGCCGTTCAGGTAACCCCCTATCGGAACGCGCACTACCGCCGGGCAGGAGAATGCTCCGTTCGAGCGCCAGCGTATGGTGGCCAGCTCGTCGCGAATCTGCATCATGGCCGGCCAGATGTAATCGAAGAACTGGATCTCCGGAACCGGCTTCAGTCCGCGCGTAGCCATTCCGATGGCCCGCCCCACAATGGCGGCTTCCGCCAGTGAGCTGTTGAAGCAGCGGCTCGATCCGAATTCGGTCTGCAGTCCGGCCGTCGCCTTGAACACGCCGCCTTTGCCTTTCACTTCGCTCAGGTTGGCCTCGCGGCTGCAATCGGCGACATCCTCACCGAAGACCACGATGCGCGGATCGCGCCGCATCTCTTCCGCCAGCGTTCGGTTGATCGCGTCCACCATGGTCATGGGTTCGCCCTGAAAATGAGGCGTGGAAAGGAAAGCCGGCGCCGTGGGATCGATGTCCGGCGAGTACAGGTTGACGAGCGCCGAGTCGGGCGTGGGCGGAGCCGCGCGCAACGCTTCGGACGTAGCCTGCTGGACCTCCTGTTCCACCTCGTGCATCAACAGCTGTAGCCCCTGCCTGTCAAGGAGGCCCTGATCGATCAGCCAGCGGGGAAAAGTGACCGCCGGATCGCGTTCCGCTTCAAGCGCCCGTTCGGCGGCGGTCCTGTACATGCGCTCGTCGTCGGAGAGCGAGTGCGAGAGCGGCCGGATCACCCGCGCGTGAACCAGCGCCGGCCCCGCCCCCGAGCGGCAATAATCGGCTGCTGCCCGCATGGCGCGGTACGACTCGAGGAAATCGACTCCATCCACCTGCTGCCGCAGGAGTCCCGGGAAGCCCGATAACAGTTCGGAGACGCTGCCGCCGGCGGTCTGGAATTCGACCGGGACCGAGATCGCGTAACCGTTGTCCTCCACCAGGAACAGGACCGGCAGGCGCTCGAGGCAGGCCACATTCATGGCCTCCCAAAATTCTCCTTCGCTGGTGGCGCCCTCGCCCGAAGTGACCAGAGTGACGGCATTCAGATCGCTATCAAGAGCGCGTGAGGCTTCTGCGCATCCTACTGCCTGTAGAAACTGGGTGCCCGTCGGAGACGAGCTGGTAACGATATGAAGCGGCCGGGACGACCAGTGCGAAGGCATTTGCCGGCCGCCCGAGGCGGGGTCGGCAGCCGCGCCGACTGCCGCCAGCAGCATGTCTTTGGCCGAAACTCCCAGCGCCAGACACAGAGCGCGATCGCGGTAATAGGGATAAATCCAGTCCTGACCGGGACGAAGAATGAGCGCCGCCGCCACCTGAACGGCTTCATGTCCGGCGCCGCTGATCTGGAAGAAAATACGATTCTGGCGCTTGAGGGTGATTTCGCGGTCATCCAGGCGGCGCGCCAGATGCATGATGCGAAACGCCCCGATCAACGTTTCCGCATCAAGACCTCCGAGGCGCCCGGCCGCGCTTGGTTGGCTGGAAGAGACGGCGCTCACATTCATCACCCTCCACAATCTCAGTGTAAGCGTAGAAAGACCGTCGCGGTACAGCATGAAGATTTGGCGCTATTCTTATAGTTGTGAGGTGCTGATGGCGGCAGGATGTCTGGTGAAATGCCTAGCGAACCGGTCCGGTCAGGCCTTAGTACTTGGGGATTCTAAAGTTTTCTAACACATTGCCGATCAAGAAAATATAATGCTGCGAGAGCGCTCCGAAGCCCGGATGCTGTGTGCGGATCTGGTGGAAATTCGGTGGAGAGACAAGACCGGCAGAGGCCACAAAGTGACTGCCCTGCTGGAAGACATTTCGGCCTCCGGCGCATGTGTACAGCTGGACGGACCGATTCCCAACAATACCATAGTCAAGATCTGCCATCCGAAGGGCCAATTGCAGGGTTGCGTTCGATACTGTGTGTACCGGGATATCGGCTATTTCGTGGGCCTGCAGTTCCAGCCGAACAGCAAATGGTCGCGCAAAGCATTCCAGCCGCAGCACATGCTGGACATGCCGCGGCTGCTCTCCCGGGGACTGAAGAGCATCGCCCGCCGGCTTCCCAGAAGCACCGTGCAATAATCGACATTAATAGCGGTGCAGCCAGCGCGCCTTTTCGACGATCCCGCTGGCGTTCGGCAGAAAAGCTTCCTCGAGCGGCGCGCTGAAAGGTACCGGCGTGTCCGGCGCGGCCATCCTTACCACCGGACCGTCCAGGTATTCGAAGGCGCGTTCGCTGATACGGGCGGCAATCTCTCCCCCCAACCCTCCTGTAAGCGTGGCCTCGTGCAGCACGATCACTTTAGAGGTCTTCCGCGCGGTCTCCAGGATCGATTTCTCGTCGAGCGGGGCCAGCGTACGCAGGTCCAGAATCTCGATTGAAATCCCCTCCTTTTGCAGAATGTCCGCCGCCTCGACCGCCGCGTGAACCATGGCGCCGTAGGTAATAATCGAAAGATCCGTGCCTGCGCGTACAACCGCTGCCTGGCCGATCGGCACCGTATATTCACTGGAGGGAAGCTCCCCCTTGATCCGGCGGTACAGCGCTTTGTGCTCGAAGAAAAGCACGGGATCACCGTCCCGGATGGCGGACTTGATGAGGCCCTTGGCGTCATATGCGGTCGAAGGGGCGACCACCTTCAAACCCGGAGTGTGCGTGAACAGCGCTTCGGGATTCTGGGAGTGGAAGGGACCGCCGTGGATACCGCCTCCGGAGGGAGCACGGATCACGATCGGAACACCAGCGCCCCACCTGTAGCGGCACTTGGCCGCGAAGTTGACGATCTGATCGTAGCCGCAGGTGATGAAGTCGGAAAACTGCATCTCGGCGACCGGGCGCAGACCCATGAGACTCGCCCCGATGGCCGCGCCGACAATGGCCGATTCGGCTATTGGCGTATCCACCACGCGCCGTTCCCCGAACTTCTCGAGAAAACCGGCCGTGACTTTGAACGCTCCGCCGTACACGCCGATGTCTTCTCCGATCAGGAAGACGTCGGGGTTGCGCTCCATCTCTTCCCAAATCCCTTCGCGGATCGCCTCCAGGTACGTGGTCGGCATACAATCAGCTCTCGTAGACTCCCTCGAGCAGCCCGGCGGGATCGGGATAGGGGCTGTTCTCGGCCCATTCGATGGCGGCGTCGATATCGTTGCCGATCTCGCGATGCATGCGGTCGAGATCTTCCGGACCGGCCCACTGATTCTCGATCATGCGCCGCTCCAACCGGCGGATGGGGTCCTTGGCGCCCCACTCCTCCCACAGATGCTTCGGAACATAGTCGGCGCCATCGTGGGCCGAGTGGCCGGTCATGCGGAACGTCTTGCATTCGATGAGATAGGGTCCGAATCCGGCGCGGACGTGGTCCACCGCGCGCCTGCCTGCTTCATGCACGGCGAAGACATCATTGCCGTCGACGGACTCCGCCGGAATTCCGTACGCCGGCCCGCGGTCGGCAACGCTGGCGCAAGCCATCTGCTTCGAGAGGGGCGTCGAATAGGCATACTGATTGTTATTACAGACCAGCACCAGAGGCAGCTTCTGTACAGCGGCCAAGTTGACTCCCTCATGCCAGTCGCCGCGGCTGGTCGCCCCGTCGCCGAAGAAGCAGAAGGCCGATTGTCCGGTTCCCTTGTACTTGAAGGCCAGCGCCGCGCCCGCTGCAACCGGGACCGAAGCCGCCATGGCGCTGATAATGGCAACGATGTTCAGCTTCAGGTCGCCCATGTGCATGTTGCCGTCGCGGCCCCGGGTCAGGCCGCCTACGCGGCCCATGTATTGAGCGAAGATCTGCCGCGGGTGGACGCCCCGGATCAGGAACAGCGCCATGTCCCGATGCGACGGGAACAGCGCGTCGTCCGGACGGGCGAGCAAACCCATTCCGACCGGTATCGCCTCCTGTCCCCGGCCGACGTATACGCCGCCGAGGATCTTCCCCTGGCGATACAGCTTGCGCTCGATCCGGTCCTCGACTTCGCGCATCATCTTCATGAAGTAGAGGAATTGGCGGGCCAGTTGGGCGTTGGGGTCCGTCTGGGACATCGCTGGGTTTACCGCTGACGCCACCGACATAAGGGCTCCTGGTTAAGAAACGTTAAGAAATCCAAAGCGATTAGTATACGCGAAAGGGTCCCCCTATAGCCAATAGTTCTTTTAGACTACGGTGGAAAATCACTCCGTTGGCATAACTTAGAGAGTTCAGGGACCAGGTTTCCCCGGACGGCCCCAGATCGTTGATCGCCAGCACCGCGCCCGAATCGAGAACTGGCGCTTTCGAATCCACCACATAGGTCACGCCAAGCATGGTTGTGAAGTAAACGCGGGCGCCGATGGCGGTGGGGCTTCCCCAGAAGGCCGGGATCTCCCATCCGTCGGTACGGGAGCGCTCCTCGTCGGCGACATCCACGCCCTGTGCGTTCTCTGTTTTGGTCTTGACCGCGACGCCGTAGACCGGCGCGTCCGGACGGCCCGGCTTCCGGATTACCGTGACCGGGACTTCCAGATATTCCACCTTTCCGGTCTCCACATTCACCCGGGCGATGCAGTGCGAAGGTCCCGCCCTGCCCTTCGGCGCATGCCGGTTCCTCCGGTGAGCCGTGCTGGTTAGAAAATAGTGATACCCGTTGACGGCAATATTGCAGTGCCAGGCGGGCTGCACGCGGATCACCTCGTCCGGCGCAAGCTTGTTTCGAGGCGAAAGCTCGCGCACCTCGCGCAGGTTCACGCCCCGATGCAGGATATGCTTGCCGGTGGCCGGATCCCACTGGCGGTAATCCACCTTCCGGATGAGGGACTGCTCCCGGAGCAGCTTGCCCGTCTGGATGTCGAACACGAGGTGCGATTCTTCCGGATTCAGCCGGAACCAGTAGGCGTAGCGCTGATCCCAGGTCATGGTGTAAAGAGCCTGGTAAGTTGGGGCTTGTAGCGAGCCCGGCTCCTCGAGCGGCAGCCCTTCGGCGTCTCTGTCGGCCACGTATCGCCACAGAGTCTTTCCCTCCCTGCCTGAAGCGAGGCTGGTGAGGCTCAAGCCGACAGGCCTCTCCGGCACGTCGTGCCAGCCGCCGCGCCCGTGCAGGATCGCCGGCGTGCCGTCCTTGAGCCGTCCGAAGACGGACGTGCAGTACGCCGTGGTGGCGTCTTCGGCGATCCATCTCGTCTTGCCAGTGGCCAGATCGATCCCCCGAAGATAATTCCATCCATCTTTGCCCGGCGGACGCCCATCGAGAGGCTCGAGGTTGACGATGGTTCCGTTGAACAGGATCGGCTCGTGCTGCTTGTTGAACGGATACGGCTTGCCCCAGGGCGCGAAGCTCCGCTCCCAGATCTTTCTGCCGTTGAAATCCCAGCAGCCCATTTTTCCGCTGGCGTTGGTGAAGCAGACGGACTTGCCGTCGGTAACCGGAGTGGGCGAAGTGGAATCGCTGTAGGCGTAAGCCATGGGGCTCTCGACCGATCCTTCGAGGCG
>DATJFH010000365.1:0-6323 GCA_035495815.1 Bryobacteraceae bacterium | reverse complement strand
GCTATGTCGCGGAACGCCGCGCCGCCGGACTCCCGATCCTGTCGGACAACGAGCTGTTCCAGGCGTTCGATCTGACTTACGACTCGGAGTCGCTGCCGATATGGCAGGCCGTTCTGGCGGGCCGGGCTCCCCTTATTCGCTACGCCGAAATGCTGCGGCTCCAGGACGGAATCTATCCCGCTGATTACGTCAAGCTGCGGTTCGTCGAGAACCACGATCAGCCACCCTTGGTGGAGGTTGCGCCAAGCGGCTACGCTGCCGCCGCGTGGACGGCTTTTCAAGCGTTCAATAAGGGTGCGTTCTTGATCTATGCCGGGCAGGAGTGCGCCGTTCGCCCGAAAACATCGTTGTTTGAAACGGCTCCGATCCAGTGGCTGAAGTATGAGTTGCAGCCCTTCTTGATGTCTCTCGCGAAACTGAAGAGGATGGACGCGGTCCAGTCCGGAACCTTTGTTGTTTCCCGGGCCAGTGACAGTCTTCACGCCGCGTGGATGTCGGGGACCGGGGGGCTCTACGGAATCTTCAACGTCTGCGGAGCCGTCGGCGCCCGCGAGATCCCGTTGCCTGATGGTGGATACGAGGATGTTCTGAACGGCGGAACCGTTCGCCTCCAATCGGGAAGATGCGGTGCCGGGCAACCAGCCGTGATTTTGAGATACTCCCAGCCCCTGCATTTGCTTCCGTTCTTCTCCGACTTCCTCGACTATCCCCCCACCGTGGAATGAGCACACCAGGGGTGGAGTGCAATATCTGCGGATGGCGCGGCGCTTCCTTCCTCCCGTTGCGAAGTCCCGGCCATAGTCAAGAAGATCAAAACGTGTACTGTCCGGTTTGCGGTTCCTACGAACGCCACCGCGCCCTGGCGGAGTACCTGCGGCGCGAGAACGTGCTGGACAGTCTGGGAGACGTGCTGGAAGTGGGCAGCGGCCTCGTGACCGCTTATCGCCGTATGGTGCAACAATGCGGCAATCGCTACGTCAGTCTCGATCTCTGGCCCGGTTTTTCCGATGTGCAAGGCGATATCGTGCAGTCTCCCTTCGGGTCCGGTGCGTTCGACACGGTGCTTTGCAGCCATGTTCTGGAACATGTCGCCGACGATTTTCAAGCGCTGCATGAAGTCCGCCGGATCGTGAAGCCATCAGGGCTGGTTGTCTTCCAGCTGCCTTTCGATGACGAGCGGTTTGAGACGATTGAGTGCTCCGAAGGGCCGTCCGCCGCCATTGGTTCCGGCTATTTCTACGGCCACGCGCGAGAGTACGGTCTCGACCTGATTGAACGCCTGAGATACTTCTGGCCTGCCGTTCTTGAAGTCCAACCCTTGACCGTGATCGATTCGGCGGCTGCGGCGAGGTACGGTTTCGATAAGAACTTCGGGACGTTCCTGTTTTGCGAAACACAGCCGCGGACTCACCCTTTGCCCGGTCAGCTGTATCGCGATCTGTTGCCTTTGAAGCGGCGGTGGACGATTCGCCGCCGGGCCCACGAGATTTCCCTGACTCGATGCGGAGAGGGAGGGGCGCTTGACGACTGGCTGGCTGCGGAGAAGGAAGTGCTCGCCTCGGAGCAGGAGTTCTGCGGTCGGAATGTCTATGAAATACTTGGCAGAATTGGACGCGCCAGGCCGCTCGGGGAGTGAGCCCCTGTGAATCCGACAATTCTTCTTCGCCGCCGCCAGCAAGAGGACGCGGAACTGAGCGAGTTCTTCACCGACATGGAGGAGCCGCGACGGACGTTTGAAGCGCTCGTCACGGCGACCGGTCCGCTCCGCAAGAGGATTCTCAGCGTGGAAGCGCCGCCGAGCGCGGGAAAGTCGGCGCTGCTCCAAATGTTCCGTCTGTTCTGCACGACAAACAAGGTCCCGGCGGCTCTGGCCCGCGGGGAGGAAGCCAAGACTCCAATCGGCGTGCTTCGGGCCCTGGCCTTCGAACTTCAACTCGACGGGGTTTCCTTGCCGGGGACCGGTTCTCTGATCGACCGGTATCTGACCGTCGCCAAGCGCGCCAGCCAAGCTCCGGCGCAGCGCGAAAGCTCCTCCGGATCCGATAGCGCCGGGTCGGCGGAGTCCGCCGCCGCTTCGCGCCCTGCGGAAAAATTCCGGCAAGCGATGGTTGACGGCTTATCCCTGCTCAGCGTCAGCCAGGAGGATATCGAGCTCTATTTGGACGGGGCTCCGCGGATCGGGGAAGAGTTCCGGAATGATCTCGAAGGGTCGTCGCTGCCGCGTATCGTCCTGATGATTGATACGCGCGACAAACTTTCGGGCGATGAAACCGGCCGCTGGCTCTGTGAGTTTCTCCGATACCTGCCGCCCTCCGTTCTGGTTGTGGTCGCTGGACTCCAGGGGCTTCAAGTGGATCAACATTGGTTTCAGCTGTGGCCGCAGTGGGCAGCGTCGGTTCAAACGTTGCGGCTGGAGCCTCTCAAGCAGACCGATCAGATCCTGATGATTGAGCGACTCTGCACCACGTTGGGGCGCCCGGTGACAGGTGACGAGGCGCAGGTGCAGCGAATCGCGCTGTGGAGCCGCGGCAATCCCACGAGAATTCTGGTCGGCGTGACGAAGTGGCTCACCGTCGGCGGCCAGGATTTCGATGACATTCTCCCGGATGTCGTGCAGAGCGTGGGGGACGTGCTCCTGGCCGATCTTCCTCATGGGCAGCGTGCAGTTGTCGAAGCCGCGGCGATCCTGCGAACGCTCGATCCCGGTGCTCTGGACGCTCTGGTAGAGCCGCAGGCGGTCGCGCGCTATCTGCCGGTGATCACCTCGTCCATGTTGGTGCAGCGGAAGGGGGGCCGTTCGTCGCTTCCCGAATATCTTCGCAGCACCGTTACGGAACGTTTAAGAGTCGTCGACGAGCGGCAATATCGCGACCTCCACGCCAAAGCGGCGGACTACTACCAGGCGAAGAGGAAGGCACCGGATTCATCGCGTTCATCGAGCCTTGAACAGCGTCAAGGCTGGCAATTGGAACAGCTGTATCACGAGATGCAGCGCGATTCCGCCGCCGGCTTCGAGGTCTTCGGGGACTTCTTCGAGGAAGCATTCTTCGCTCAACGCCAGTTCGATTTTTGCCGGACCATGATCGCCGAGGTTCGAAGCCAGTCTCTTGGCGCCGCCGCGCTCCACCGGATCCGCTTCTACGAGGCCCTGATATCGATTTATTGCGAAAATGAGCCTTCCATCTCGCGAAGGATTCTGGAGGAACTCACACAGATTCCCGATCTCGATCCGGAACTGGAAGCGGATGCGTTGGAGTACCTGGCCGCCATCTGCTGGTATTACAACTACCAGGAGCCCGGCGAGGCAAACAGAGCCCGCGACCTGTACGACCGGTGCTTGGCAATTCGCAAGAGCAGGCGAGACCTGCTCGGACAGGCTCGCGTACTCATCTGGCTTGGGATTCTGATGCAGCGGACCGCGGGACAAGGCGAAGACTACTTCATCGAAGCGCGGCGGATCTCCTCCACCATGATGGATCGGCCCGAAGCCGTGGAGATCCGCGCCCGCGCCGAGCAGGAGCTGAGCATCACCTATCGAATGCGCGGAGACTTCGAAAAGGCCGGGCCGTTGATCGATTCGAGCGCAGCGGCCTTCACCAGCCTCCAAATGCCGTTCGACGAAGCCGGCGCCAGGCTGAACTCCGCGGTGTTGCTGATTTGGAGCGGTCGCCTGCGGGAAGCCGAACGTCAGTTGGACATCGTCGACAATCTTTACGGGCGCTCGACGATCACGCGCGTTCAGGAGAAGGCCTGGCATCGGGTCGGCCTGGGCGACGTGGCGCTCCATCGCGGGGACGTTGACGCTGCGTATGACTTGTTTCAGCAGGTCAAGAGCCTTGGTGAGCGGCCTCCGAACCTCTTCATCCAGTCGCTGGGGCTTGGCGGGATCTCCTCCTGCCATCTCAGCTGGCGGCACTGGGCAGAAGCGATTCAATCCTGCGAGACCTGCCTTGCGCTCCAGGAGAGTACGAAGGACAGCTTTGGCTCCGGCTGGACGCTCGGCATGATGGCGCTGGCCCTGCTCCGTTCCGGCGATACCGGGGGGGCGGAGAGTAAGTTTGAGACCGGACTTCAGATCATGCGGGACTACGGTTCATCGTTCGGCGAAGCGAAGCTTCTGCTGGGCCTGTGCGAGTGCTATCTCGCGCAACGCCGCGTGGACGACTTCAACACCGCGGCAGGCGCTCTGCGGAGCCTTGCGGCGGGCCGTTTCTATGACTATCTCGCCATGCTGGCACTGCTGCAGGCGCGAGCGGATCTGGACGGCGGAGCGTCAGGGGACGTCATCACGAAGTCATTGTCCGAAGCGCTCGCTCTCGGGCTGCGCCATAACATCTTCGCGCTGGATTGCGTCGCGGCGGGCGTCGTCGAGATGATCTCCCCGGTTGCTGACGAGCGTCGCCGCGAGATCCTCAGCGGGATCGTTGCGTTCTGGGATGGGGTACCGGTGGAGGGCGAGCGGTATTCCCAACGCGAGCATCGGGAGCGCGTGGCTGAAGACGCCGCCGGGAATCATCAGGCGACCTTCATCCAACAGATGACCAGGTCTTTCCCTGCGGACACAGCTCTCGGTCTCAAGCTCGCCAGGGCCAGGCTACTCGCGGCCGGGAAACCGGCCATGATCCCATCGGCCAAACCGAAGTACGACGTTTTCATCATCCATGCCGGACCTGACATCGCGGCGGCCGAAAGGTTGTTCGACCTGCTAAGCAAGAGCTGCCAGGTGTATCTGGACTCCAAACGGTTGCAGCCCGGCGACGTGTGGGACGACCGACTCGACGCGGCGCTGGAGGCGTCCGCGGTCCTGGTCGTTCTGGTCTCCCGCAATGTCGACGCGGCGTACTATGCGAAAGAGGAGATTGCGAGGGGAATACGGGCGTTCCGGAACAAAGGTAAGCGGGTCATTCCGGTGTACCTGGGCGGGCAGCCTGGAATAGATATCCGTGAACCCTATGGGTTGACACGAGTGCATGCGTTGACGGGAACGGAAGCCGATCTGGAGGAAATCTCCAACCGGATACTGCCGTTGCTGAACGCCTGATTCCCTACTCGTAAAACGCCGGCGCCTTCTTGAGCTTCGCATTGCCCAGGAAGTCGTGCTGGATCCACAACTGCGCACGCGTCTTCTTCAGGAAAACTTCAAGCGCCGCCCTCGACGCGGCCGTTTGCTCCTTGTTGAACTCGGCCACCGGCAAGCGGTTCAACGTGCGCTCCTCCGGATAATGGTAAAGATCGCCGCTCAGCACCACTGGCCCTGTCCTGGCCAGCTTGAGAAACAGTACCTGATGGCCCGGCGTGTGGCCCGGCGTGGACTTGATGATGACTTTTCCATCGCCAAAGACGTCGTACTCGTCCTTGTCGATGATCACGGTCTTGCTGTTCTTCAGCAGGTTGTAGTTGGCCGGGTCCGAGCGCGGAATCGGCACATCGGAGAACATCCGGTCTCGCTCCACCTTTCGGACGAGCCAGGTGGAGCCGGCGAATGCGTTCGCGTTCGCCACGTGATCGCCGTGATAGTGCGACATGGCCAGGTAGGTGATGTCCGCTGGCGCATACCCTACGGCCGCGAGTTGCGGGAGCAGTGGCGTGTCCTGGGTCACCACTCCAGCAGTGGCAGGGCCCCCGCCCGGCTTGAACGCGCTATCGGGAATGTCGCCGTTGTCCCACATCAAGGTTCCTCTGGGATGGGCCACCAGGATGCAGGGAATGGACATTTCCGTCGAGCCCACCTCGTCTTTCTTCAATGAATACGCATCGACGTTGGTGGTGTGAATGGTTCCGCAATCGAAGATGTACAACCGGAGGGACTTCGGAGCTTGTGGGCGCTTCCGCGCCGCTTGCGACCCGGTGACCGCTGCGCACGCTCCCAGCAGCATCACCGTGGACCACGCGGCCAGGATTCGTCTGAGCGTGTGTGTGTGCTTCATCATGAACATCGGGGCACCTTTGATTTCTTTGCCGACTTGAAGTGATCGCCTTGTCATTCGGACACTTAGAGCACTTTTCATTTGTACGTAGTGTCCGGTTTTGGAGCCGGACCGTGAGCAGGTCCGCCTGACCAGCCTCCGCTAAAGCTACGGCGGTCCGCCGAAGCCTTGGCGAAGGCGGAAGGCGAACACTACGTACAAATCGAAACAGCTCCGGTGAGCGGTGACGCGGGAAGTGTAGCGTCAAGTCGTTCGCCGGTCACCCAGAGGCCCGGATGGAACAACGAGGCGCGACTGAAGCCGACGCGGGCGTGCGACGGGGCCACGACTACCGGGCGCCCGCCTGTCGCAGATCGACTTCGATCCCGGCGTGACCCTTCTTCCTTGCCCACGCGA
>DATJFH010000364.1:0-9042 GCA_035495815.1 Bryobacteraceae bacterium | reverse complement strand
GTTCGTCCAGCTTGCCGTCGATATGGATCGGCGACGAGGCGCGATAGCAGGTGTACTCCGCCGGCTGCATTCAGATCTTCCCTGCGGCCGCTGGGATCGCGTTCCTCAGCAGTCGACGGTAATCCGGATGCTCATGTCGGGGTTGGATTGTCACAGTGTCTCCGACCTCATTCCGGCCGCGTGGCGGTCCTCCTCAACCGGATTCTCCCCCCCGTTAGTGAAACTGCCACAACAACTCGGTGGTCACCCCGCCGATGGGCTCCGTATCGACGTAGGTGAAGCGGCCCGAGCCCGGTTGGTCCCTTGTTCCCCACCTGCCGGACGACGCCACCTTGAATCCCGCCTGGGACCACTCGGCGACGCTCTTCTCCATATCCGGCACGTTTACTCCGATGTGATGAATGCCTTCGCCGTACTTGTTCATATGATCATCGAATATGTTCGGGCTGGTCACCGGCTGCAGCCACTCGTAAGGAACTTTTCGCGAGCGCTGCCAGCCGAAATTCTGTTGAATCGGGATCGGTTTGCCCCAGTAGTGTACGTCGCTCAGGTTTCCCTGGTTGAACGACATGGCGCCCAGTCCGAGCTTCGCCCAGTAGGCCGATACCGGCTTCAAATCGTGAACCGCGAACGCGAATTGCACGATCTTCGGGCCGTCCGGCGGAGCCGCCTCGGTGAGGCCCTCCGTCAGGTGAATCAGCCCCAGAACATATTTGCCCTCGGGCTCGGTGTCGAAGTAGCAATAACGGACCACGCCTTCGCCCGTCCGGCGCTCGCCGCTCTGGAGCATTCCGACGCCGAGTGCGCGCAGCCGCTCGATCTCCCGCTCGTAGGCTTCGAGCGTGGGCACGCGATGGACCAGGCTGAAGACTCCGCTCCCGTGCTTCTTCTGGAATTCGGCGAAGGCGTTCTCCCCGCCCAGCGGCTGGACCCAGTCCACGCGGAGGTCTCCCAGGAAACCGGTAGCCGTCCGAACCTGCGCGCTCGAGGCGGCGCCTCGAAAAACAACCGGCAGGTCCACGTCGTGCCGCCGCTCCAGGCGCCACAGCCCGGCCTTCTCCCACCCGAGCGTGACCCGGTCGAGATTATCCACCACCCAGGATACGCGATCGACCGACCGGTAGAATTCGGGGACCTGAGCGATAGCCGGCCAGGCCGCTAATGCAAAAAGCAGCGTCCGGGATGCGAGCATTCCCCCAAATATACCGCAGGGTGAGTCCCGGGAGGCCTGGCTGCCGGGCCCGTCCGCCTCACTTGCTCAGCGCTCTCACGGACGTGAAGGCGCCGTTGTTTCCGCGTATCCCGAGGCTGAAAAATTCGACCGACGAGCTGAACTCGACCACGCCCCGCTGGTCTTCCGGCTTCGAAGATGGATTGGCGAGCAGGAACGCGGAATGCGCCCGGCGGGGCTGCATGAGCGCGTCGGACAGGATGAGCTGGCCCTGCTCGTTCCGCAGCGTGCGGGTAATGCCGGCGTCCTGGCTCGCGCTCGCGTTCGCCAGCGCCACTCCCAGATCCGTTCCGGACTGGAAGGGAAGCAGCAGGCGGGTTCCGCCATTCGCCAGCAGCGGAACGCCCGCCTCCTGCCTCAGCGTCTGGTCGCGGAAAATCGCGGCTCCGCCGATCGCTTGCGCCGACAGCACCTCCGCCCATCCCGTCGTAAGCTCGGCCGCCAGACCGTCGGTTTCAATCGTCGTCGATCCGCCGGCCGGAATCGTGCCGGTCACGGACGCCACCGTCCCGCCGCCAACCAGGGATACGCTGAAGGCGCTGCCGTCGTCCTTCCAGAAGTTCACGGTAAACTGCGCCGCGGCCGAATCGGTGTTCACCAGGATGATCGTCGTTTTCCAGCGCGCCCCGTTGGCGATGTGGGAGATGACTTTGTTCTTCGCCTCCACCTGGCCTAACGCCTCGATCGAGGTAAAGGCGCCGCCGCTCGACCGGATCCCCAAGGCATAGATCGGCTGCGGTGAAGAGAACTCTACCACTCCGCGCTGGTCTTCGGGTTTGGTGGATGAATTGGAGAGCAGAAAACTGGTGTGCCCGTGCTTGGCGACGGTCAGCGAATCGGTGGAAATCACCTGGCCGGCGCCGTTCCGCAGAGTTCTAGTCACGACCGCGTCCTGGTTGGCGCTTGGATTCGCCAATGCGACGCCGAGCGCCAGCCCGCCGGTGTCGAACGGCAGCATCAGGCGGCTGCCCCCGCTCACCAGGAGCGGCACGGCAGCCTCCTGCCCCAGCGTCTGGTCACGGAATACCGCCGTCCCGCTGACCGCCTGCGAGCTGATCAGCTCGGCCCATCCCGTGCCGAGCGCCGCGGCAGTGCCGTCGGTCTCGATCGTGCGGGAGCCCCCCGCCGGGATGGTGTCGGTCACGACCGCCTGAGTTCCGCGGCCGGTGAGGGAGATCGGGAATGCGCTGCCGTCGTCCTTCCAGAAGTTGAGCGTGAACGGGGCGGGCACGGTGTCCAGATTCACCAGAATGACGGTCGTCTTCCAGCGGGCTCCGTCGGCGATGTGGGAGATGATCTGCGTCGTCGACGATCCCGTCGGCGGCGGGGCTGAGCCGGCGGTGAGAGTGACCGAAGTGGTGTAGATGTTATCGCCCGTCTCGGTGGTGTTGGCGTTAGCCGCATTTCCGGCGGCGTACAGGACGATCGAGCCCACGTCCGAATCCGGCGGTGTCCAGTCGAACTCGAATGTCTGGCCGGCGCCTACCGCGGTTTGCCGGGATCCCGATAATGTGTGCTCGATAAACTGCAGCACGGGATTCGACGTGCACGGCAATTCCAAAGTGTTGGCGCCCGAGCAGAGCACCTGGGTGGTAGCATCGCTCGGCGACAGGACGCCGGCGCGGGTCTTGGGATTGCTCGCGAGCCGCGCCGTGACCTGGAACCCCCACTTGCGCTGTGTCGGATCGATTACCGTCACGCGAATGCGCTGCCGGACTCCGGGCGTGTAGGTGGTTCCTCCAGCGTCGATGGTTACCTTTCCGCCGCCCTGATTGAGTCCCGCGCCGGTATGACAACCCGCCTCGGCGCAGGTCGATTCGCCAGGGACACCGGTTTTGCCGGGGTCGGGACCGGCCGCGTGCGCCCAAACAAGAAGCGGAATGACCGCAAGTATGCCCAGTATCTTGGCTATGAATATCGTTCTTCGTGATTCCATTCGAGTCTCACTCATACGTTCTAACCCGCCCGGGAGGGACTCCACTCGGGCCGCTGTATCGCCCAACCGCTGATAATGGGATATTTACAAGTCGAAAATTCTTAAATCCGCTTAATCGGCCTGCTCAGCTCAATGCAATGACGGAGCCCGCCCGGCTAGAGATAATCGTTCACGGCCCGGGCTCCCTGGTCCGGCCGGGTTGCGGTCCCGCCGCAGTACGGCGCCGGGCGCGAGCAGGAAGAGCCGGCAGCCCGCGCCGGGAACAGATCGTCTGGAAAGCGCGGCTACCATATGTAATCCTTGGCGATGGCCCTCTTGTCGTAACCGTCCAGGACGTGCACGACTCGCACCTTCTTTAAGGTGACCGGCGAGAGCTGCCCGATGGGAATGTAAACGATCGTCCGTCCAAAGCGGGTGGCGATGTTCCGGAAGATCGACCGGGGCGGTTTGGCGGCCACGTACACCACGAATTTCTGAACCGAGTAGTCCAGGCCCGCCAGAAGAAGACGCTCGGACTTGTTTTCCGCCATCTCGTAATCGGTGTCTCTCCAGACGTTGAACATGCGGCGCGCCGGCAGGCTCATCAGAAAGCCGCCGTATTCGCCGCGGCCGATCCCGGGACCCACGATGTGGTCGAAAGGGTAGGTGGAGTAGAACGCCATGTCGGATTCGTTCTGGTGCTCGCCGAGCCAGGTGGTGCAGTAATTGTACCGATCCCCGGCGTCTTCGTCGAAGATCACGATCACCGAGCCTACCTCTCCGGAGATTTTCTGATAATGCCGCACATATATGCGGTTCTCGTGCCAGTTGCGGATGGTTTCCCGCAGGTCGATCCCGTCCAGGATGGAGGTGGTGAACGGCTCGACCCGCACGCGCTCTTCGGAGAGGATGCTCTTGCCCTTCTTCTTCAAAAAACGCCCGTAGTCTTCGATCACCAGATCTTCCGGTGGGTAGGAGCAGATGCTGCTTCCGTCCAGTTCCCGCGCCCATTCGCCGGGAACCTTTTCCTTCCGGCGAGACTTCAAGCCGGCGGGCCGGAGGCGGCGCTTGGCGCTCGGAAGCCGCCGGCGCAAGCGGATCTTGCGGGTGTTGATCCAGACTTCTTCTCCCGAAATATTAATGGTGGGGACGTCCGATTCCGTTTTCTGATGGGAGTACCGGTTGGCAGTCTCCCACACATCCGCGGCGAAGTTGTCGTCCACCACCGATCGGGCGGCGACGGCGATGTCGAACAGCCCGGCGGTCAACTCTCCGGCCGCCAGAGCCAGGTTGCGGGTGAAGCGCGCCAGCAGCCGCCGCTGCCAGTGGGCCACGGTTTCACCGGTGGCCGCTTCGTAGGCCGCTTCCGATTCCCGGAACAGACTCAACTGCGCGTGGCGGCGGTCCACAACGTCCGGCTCCTCCATGTCGATCCGGTAGCGCTCGTAACGCTCCTGGAGGAAGGGGTACTCCAGAGTCATCTCGGCAAGGCAGTCCGGGTGAGGATTGTAGATCCCGGCCGGAACGGTGACGGCAGCCGCGGCCGGCTCGGGCTGGGGCTCTTCCATGGCGTCGAGCACCGGGTCGAGCAGGTTCAGCGAGATCACGCAAAAGACCCGGGCCAGAGGATCGGCGCCCTGCAGCTTCCAGGCGATGCCCGAAGCATGACGCGCGATCTGATCCGAGCGCGGCTGCGGGTAGACGCGGTAAGCCTCGACAAACCTGGCGGCCCCGATGCGGGAGATGGAATAGGTGTCCGGATAGTGGTCCGGCAGGTGCGGCCTCTCGCCGACGCCCGGGTCGGCGAACAGAACCTCCGCCCCGATCCCGACCGCCGTGCGAATCGCTTCGGTGAACGGATCGGCAGGCTCGACGGGCACGTAGATGGCCTGATCCTGATCGTCGCCCCCGGGGTACAGCAGGACGGACATTTCGGGAAGCCGGAGGACCGCCTGCATGTAGGCCAGCTGCAGGTTGGCGGGAAGCTCGACCGCCACCACGTCGGGCCGCGCGGCCAGAAGCTCGCGCCGCAGCTCCATGGCAAACTCCATGCGTCCAGGCACGACGGGGAAGTAGCGGAAGCGCCCGCGGTCGAGACTTGCGGCTTCATCGGACATGATTACAATGTTTGCCGAACGGGGTTCATATCGATCCCCCCTGGATGTAGCGTAGCGCTTCCTCGCCGACGATTTCGGTGACGGCGGTTTCGAGCGCGCGGCGTTCATGCTCGCGGTCGGTCGCCAGGCTCGCCAGTTTGATGGCGAAGCGGCCGATGTTGATGCCGTCGCGCACGGTGTAGCGCTCGTCCGCGGCATGCGCCCGCTGGAGGAAATCGGTCACGTAGGTCAGGATGCGCTCTTCGGCGAAGGGCAGATTCTCCTGCAGGATCTGGTACTCTTCGTCACGCTCCGGAAAGTCGATCCAGATCTGGGGCTGGAGGCGCGAGTGGATGTATTCCGGCAGCTCGAAGGTGGAGGCGTCGTCGTTCATCGTCGAGACGAGCCGGAAATCGGGATGCGCTTTGATCTTGATCCCCGCCACGATGGATTCGACATATCTCCGGTTATCGAGGAGAGGCGCCAGGCTGGCCCAGCTCTTTTCGCTCATTCGATTCCCTTCGTCGATGATGGCGACGCCGCCGCTGAGCATGGCCGAAACCAGGGGCGAGGCGACGTAACGCAGCTTCTTCTCGGCCTCGATTACCGGGGTGACCA
Source organism: Bryobacteraceae bacterium (assembly GCA_035495815.1). Lineage (GTDB taxonomy): Bacteria > Acidobacteriota > Terriglobia > Bryobacterales > Bryobacteraceae > DATJFH01. The sequence goes on along the minus strand of DATJFH010000364.1, from coordinate 3,182 downwards.
GCAAATCCTCGGGGCGCGTATCCATGGTGGCCTGGAGGATGTAGACATCCCGGTTCATTCGCTTGGCGGCGGCGTAAGCGAGAGTCGTTTTGCCCACGCCGGGTTTTCCGAGCAGGCGGGGGTTCATCGGCAGGTCCTGGTCGTGGATGACCATCCAGGCCGCGAGCAGCTGGCGCATCAGCTCTTCCTGGCCGACCCAGCGGACCGGCAGTTCGTCCGGATGCGCCAGATGGAGGGATACGCCTTCGATATCGAGAGTAGTCATGAGCCGGGAATCTCCATTGCGGCATCCACACCCAACGCCGCATACCTGCTTGATGATTATTATTCTCGCATTCGGCGGCGCGGGTGTGAATGCCGCGGCGTTGGTGAGCGAGGGGTAGGCAAACCGCTGCCGGGCCAGATCGCCGCGCATTGGTATGGGTCTGGACCTGGAGTCAATGATGATTGCCCGGCCGGCAGCCCGGCGAGTGAATCCTCGGGCCAGACGCGCAGCAGTGCAGGGGCCGGCTGAGGGGCAGTCTTTTAAAGGGGAGTCGAACTCAGGCGAGCAGTCCACCCGCTCCGAAACCGGCAATATCGCGGCGTGAGACCCGATAACCGGAGAGCAGAGGAGGAAGGAGCAGATCCAAAACGTTAGGCTTGACCGAACGGTGACACCCGGGGGCGGAGATCACCGGAATGTCATGGTAGTATCCGAGCAGCGCCAGACTCCCGGGTTCGACAGGAGCCAGGAATCGTTCGATCACGCAACCGGCGCCGCACATGGAGCGACCCACCACGTCGGCAGGGCCCGCCGGCGCGGTGGTTGAGGCCACCAGAACGAGGGTCGGCCGGGTGAGGAGCAATGCGCGCAGACATCTCACCATGGCTTCTTCTTTTTCGATCGAAGCCAGTGATTTCGAAACCCCTGTTCCGAACTGTTCCAGCCGGCGGCAGGTGGCGTTCTCGAACAAGCGCCTCGCTCGCTCTCCATCGAGCACGTCGCTGTACAGCACGCCAATTGACGGCGCCCGTATGGTCGCGGCCTGAATGACAGGCTGGCTTTCCTCGATGATCGATTTCAGATGCTCCAGTTCGCGCTTCAATATCGCCAGGGGAGCGCTCTTGACTCTGGCTACCTGCTGCCCTGCATCCACCAGCGAAAAGTTAGGCAGAGTAGCGACTACTACGCTACCGGCGCAATTGATCCGATTGAGCTGTCGCTGGTCGACCACCAGGCAGCAGCGTTCGGTCGCGGCCAGGATGGCGACTCCTCCGTGCGCCATGCGGATCTCCAGCGGCCCCTGCGCAATGGCCTCCGCAATCTGCAGCGCCGACTCTGCCTCGCCTACTTCGCCTTGCTCGAGTTCGGCGATCCGCACGTCGCCGATTCCGTTCGCCTCGAGCAGTTGCGCGTCCTCTTTGGTGACGAGGTGACCTTTTGCGAACAGCCTCCTTCCGTCCGTCTGGTAGACCGCAGAGAACAGGACACACCCGGCCGCCTGTCCAGCGGGGACCCTCTGTTCACGCATCGCTTTCTCACCCGCTAACCATGAAAGCGCCCAGTGCGCAGCGCCGAAAGTGTGGCTGGGCAACACAGCATCCCACCGGTTTGCTGTTTACCCGACCCCCACCCTACCGTTAGTACGAATGGAAAAGCCCTTTTGGATCAGTCCTCGAGTGACACGTCGCCTGTTATTTCACTTGTTATTACCGGGGCGGCCAGGATGTTTCCAGAAGTTCGGATTTCAGTTTTCTCAAGGCGCATCGGGCGCGGCTCTTGATCGTGCCCAGGGGCACACCCGCGGCTGAGGCGAACTCGGCGAGAGCGTAACCCTCGACATACACTTTCTGAAGGATTCGGCCCTGTCCCTCGGGAAGCCGGTCCAGGAGTTCCTCGACCAGAATTTCCGAATCCGGCGCAAAAGGCAGGTGGAGCGCCTGTCTGGAACCGGAGAGTTCCGGTGTCAGTTCAATTTCTCTCGATTCATATGCCAGGACCTTTCGAAGCAGGTCGATCGCCCGGCTGCGCGATATGATCAGCAGCCACGTCAGTAAAGCCCCCCGCTTGGAATCGAATTTCTCCGGGGACCGCCATAACGCCAGGAAGACATCCTGAGTCACTTCCTGAGCCTCCGGCCATTTATGAAGAACACGGAACGCGGCAGTGAATACCTGCGAGGAATATTTTGTCACGATCGTCCCGAGAGCCTCTTCATCACGGCTGATGACCCTTCGAACGAGTTCGCCGTCTTCCATCGGAATGTCGATTTCAGTTTTCTTCGTCATTACCGCCGGAACCGTTAGAATTCTTGCCCAAGCGCTCTCCTGACGGCGTCGACGAACTCGCCGTCGAACCATGGTTTCGTGACTACGATTTCGTGGCGCGCCTGCCACCGCCGCATTTGCTCTTCAGAGGCGACACCGGTCGTGAGGATTATTTTCAAGTCCGGCCGGATCCGCCGGCTCTTTCTGAGAAGCGTTGCGCCGTCCATGAACGGCATGAACAGATCCGTGATGAGCAGATCGATCGGATGGCGGGATTCGATCATGTCCAGCGCCTGATGGGGATCCGTCGTCGTGATCAGCCGGCAGCGCACGTCACGAAGTGCTTCTGCAATGGAAGAAATGACGAAATCTTCGTCGTCCACAGCCAGCACAGTTCGCATAAAATAGCGCGCCCGCCTTCCCGGCCAATCCGACTCGGTAATCATTATCTAACAAATCCACGCCTAATTACCAGCCGTTATATACTGGAAACGCGAAAAGGTGGCCAGGAAATGGAGACCGGGAGCGAACGATTCCGTCAGGTCGCCCGTCAGCCAAGGCGGCTGCTTCAAATCCATCATCTGCTGATCGGCCTGGTTTTCACTCTTATCATTCTGGGATTGTTGGTGGTTGCCAACATCGGAATGGACGTCCTGACCTCCATGAGAGCTTATGTGGGGGGAGAAGGCCTTTGGTCCAAAGCGCAAAAAGACGCGGTTCGCTATCTGCTGCGGTATGGCGGATCGCGCTCAGAGGAAGATTACAGGCGCTTCCTGCTGGCGATTGCGGTGCCGTTGGCCGACCACGAAGCGCGCCTGGAGATGGCGAAGCCAGCGGTCGACCGGGCGCGGGCTGCCGCCGCGCTCATCGCCGGCCGCAATCATCCCGACGATGTGCAGGGAATGGTCAATCTTTTCCTGCGGTACCATTCG
>DATJFH010000363.1:0-8905 GCA_035495815.1 Bryobacteraceae bacterium | reverse complement strand
CATATACATCACCGGGCGCGTGCGGAGGCGGAAGAAGTGCTGGGGGCCGAAGTAGAGACTGAAGCGATCCTGGGGGACGTAGTAACCGCCGTAGCCTCCGCGCTGCGTCCAGCTGCGATGGTCGGCGGACCACCGTTGGGCGCGAGTCTGCTGCCAGGTGGAGTGCCCTTGCCAGCCACCCTGCTGGAGCCATCCTCGCTGCTGCTGCCACGCTTGCGCCTGCTGCTGAGTGCGCTGCGGTTGCTGCCGTTGGGACTGTTGCTGGGACTGCCGTTGCGGTTGTTGCTGGGCTTGCTGCTGTTGTTGTGGCTGAGGCTGCTGAGCACGCTGGGGCTGATCTTGACGCTGCTGTGCAGGCTGGTCCGCCCGCCGCTGCTGCCGTGGCTGTTGTTGCTGCTGGGCGCGTTGGGGCTGCTCCTGCTGCTGTTGCTTAGGCTGTTCAGCGCGCCGCTGCTGCTGTGGCTGCTGCTGTGGCTGCTGCGGCTGAGCCTGTTGCGCGGGTTGCTGCCTCTGTTGCCGCTCCTGCTGTTGTGCTTCCCGTCCGTGTTCCTTCTGGCGCTTGCCTTTTTCCTGCTCGGACTTATCCTGCTTATCGCCCTGCGGGTCGCGCTGCGCGTGGGCGGGAAGCAAAACGCCGAAAAACAGGATGATGGCGGCCGTGCTGGTCCCTCGAATCAATTTCATAATGGTTGCTTCCTGTCCTACCTATAAGCACGCAGACTGCCAATTCCCGCCCGCGTTTCCCGGTACAGTACTATTCCTTTGATTGCAGGCCGGACGCGCGATGGAGAGACGTTCGGTGTTAGCCTAATACAAAGTCCATGTTCTCTGGGAAACCGTCCGCGCGGAAGCGCAAGCGATGGGTCGCTATCGCCGCTATTGCAGCCGGCAGCGTAGTTGCTACCTTGTTGCTGGGAAATCTGCGTTTTTTCCAGTTGGTCCACCTCAAGGCGAACGACTTCCACTTTCTGGTTCGCGGAAAGCGTCCGACTTCGAATATCGTCGTGCTGGCGATCGACCAGAAATCGCTCAATCGCTATCACGAGTTGTTGATGTTCTGGCATCCCTATTACGCCGAGGCCATTAGAGCGGCCGCGGAGGGAGGCGCCAAGGTTCTGGGCTTCGACTGGGTCTTCGCCGTGGATGTGCGGAAATGGGAGCCGGATCACGACCGGATGTTGTCGGAGGCCGTGATTTCCACCATGGAAACCATGCCGGTGGTCTGCGCCTATGTCTCCGCGATGAACTCGAAGCAGGTGGAGTGGCCGGTGCAGATCAACATCCTGGCGGCAGCCTTCAACAACAACGCGTTCGCCAATCTCACCGCCGATTCCGACGATTTCATCCGCAACCAGGTTTTGATCGAAGAGCCGGACGCGCAGGGCGCCTTCAGCCGCAGCCTGGCCTTTCGAGTGGCTGAGAAATTCCGCGGCGCCGAGGCTGCGTTCGAGAAGGGGCGCCTGATGTGGGGCGGCCGCGCCATACCGACTGCCGCTGCCCGGACCATCGCCATCAACTACGCCGGGCCGCCTGAAACCTTTCCGTTCATCTCGCTCTCGGACTTTATCGATGCGGCCCGGGCAGGGAAGAAGGATCAGATCCGTCAATGGGTGGGGGGGAAAGTGGTTCTGCTCGGTCCCGACAACGAGATCGAGGACCGTCACGCCACGCCTTTCTACACCGCATTCAGCGGACTCAAATACCGCACGGCGGGCGTCGAGATCCATGCCAACACCCTGCGCACGCTGCTCGACAGCGATTATCTGGTACCGGTTTCGAATACGTTTCGCCTGTCCGCGCTGGCGCTGGTGGCCTTGTTGACGGCGGTCGCGGCGGTGTCGCTGGCCGCGACGCAGGCGGCGTACTGGATCACGGCGAGCGTTGCGGCCACAGCGATCCTGACCCACCTCCTGTTCCGGTACGGCCTGATGATCTCCACCTCCGAGCTTCTGCTTAGCTGCCTCATCAGCCTGTTATCGTCGATGGTCTACCGTTTCCTGACGGCTGAAAAACGCGGCGTATTCTTTCAGAACGCGATTTCCGTGTTCGTGGGGAGACAGTTCGCGACCTCGATCTCCGAGGAGCAGAAGATCTCGCTATCCGGCAAGCGAATGCTGGTCACGATTCTCTTTTCCGATATCCGCGGCTTCACGGCGTTCTGCGAGGAGAAGGATCCGGCCGTGGTGGTGGATCTTCTCAACGAGTATATGGCGGCGATGGTGAAGATCATCGTCCACTACCACGGCAACGTCAACAAGTTCATCGGCGACGGCATTCTGGCCATTTTTTCCGATGATGATGAAGGGGCCGTTCCCGGCGATCACGCTTTGCGGGCCGTCCGCTGCGGGACAGAAATGGTCCAATTAAAGGGAAAATTCAAGACGGGGGTTGGGATTCACAGCGGGCCCGGTGTTGTGGGAAACATCGGCTCGCAGGATAAGATGGAATATACCGTACTCGGCGATACCGTTAACCTTGCGTCGCGGCTGGAGAGCCTCAACAAGGAAATGAAGACACAGCTCATTCTGAGTGAAGCCACAAGGGAGCTTTTGAACGGACAGTTCGAGACCTCCTATCTGGCCGAGGTCCCGGTCCGGGGCAAGACGCTTCCTCTGGTGATCCACACCTCCGCTGTTCTGGCCGCGCCGAAACCGGAACCGGGAACACTCGCGGAGAAAGCATGAGCCGCACCGGTATCTTGTTTCTTGCTGCGTTCTCGGCCGGCGCCATTCTCGCGCAACCGCCGAAAAAAGAGGAGCCTGTGGGGCTGGTCCTGCTGCCGGGCGGGGCGAAGCTGATTCGAGCCGGGGTGGAAACACCGCTGGCGGCGAAACCGGGAGACATCCTGTTCTCCGGCGACGCGATGAAGACCGAAGCCGCTCCGGCCAGCTTTCTTTATTGCCCGACCAAGACCTCGCAGTCGCTCGCGCCGGCCGGCGATATCCTTTTCGGACCGGCGCAATTGAAAGTGCGGGCGGGCAAGGTGGTCGACCCGAAACCGCTCGCTTCGTGCTTCCTGCCGCAGGTGGTCCGGGTCGCGGTCGCCAGCCAGCAGCATTATGGTGTGAGCATGACGCGCGGTCTAAAGGATGGGTCGGAGCCGAAGTTGACTCCGCCCGACCAATGGCCGGCCGCCGCTGCGGCGGAAGCCGCTGTTTTCAGCAAGGCGCTGGCAGCCGATCCCGACGATGCGGGGGCGCTGGTCGGACGGGCGGCGGTGTTCGAGAATCATAAGCTGCTGGCCAATGCCCTGGCCGATTACCAGAAGGTCGGCAACCAGTGGAAGGACGCCGTCTGGATCAAAGGGAAGATCTTCGAGCTTTCCGAATCGCTGGCTGACGCGACGGCAGCGGCGGCCGCGGCGACGCCTGCAGGCGGCAAGACTTATGCGCTGTTGATCGGCGTTTCCAAATACCAACGCTTGCCCAAGGACCAGTGGCTTCAGTTCGCCGAGGCGGACGCCACCCTGTTCGAGAAACACGTGCTCAGCCCGCGAGGCGGGAGCCTGCCGCCCGAAAATGTCCTGCGGCTCACCGACGAGAAGGCGACTACGGCCGCCCTGCGCAACGCGTTCCAGACCTTCCTGAAGGGCCGCGCCACCAAGAAAGATACGGTGCTGATTCTGATCGCCGGCCACGGCACGGTGGAATCGCCCGGCAGCAAGAAAGCCTTCATCCTCACGAGCGACAGCGATCCTCAGGACCTGGCGGGGACCGCCATGCCCATGGGCGAGGTGCAGACGCTGATCGATTCGGAGCTTTCGAAAGTAGGGCGCGTGGCCGTCTTCGTGGATGTCTGCCGGGCTGGAAATATCGGCTCGATCAAGAATACGACCGTGAACGCGGTGGTGGAGAAACTGGGCGAAGCGGAAGGCGAAATTCTCGGCCTCATGGCCAGCCGGCCGAAGGAGCTGTCCTATGAGGGACCGGAGTTCGGCGGCGGGCACGGGGCGTTCAGCTACTTCCTTCTCAAGGGCCTCGAAGGAGCGGCGGACAAGAACAAAGATGGCAAAGTGGATGTGAACGAGTTGATCAATTACGTGCAAACGGAGGTCGCCAAGGGCACTAACGACAAGCAGCACCCGCGCGAGTTCGGCAGCATGGATAACGCGGTCGCGCTGGCGGACACCACCAAGCCCGGCATCGATCTGGCTCACGCTCACTTCCCGATGATTTTCGATTCCGGCGGCGAGCCGGCCTATTTGGCCGCGGCTCAAGTGGCGCCGTCCACGCTGACGCCGATCATTGGCCGTTTCAACGAGGCGCTGGCGAGGGGGCGACTGTTGCCGGACGTCCCCAATAGCGCTTTCGCAGCGTTAAGCGAACTGAAGAACAAGCTGGAGCCGGAGCAATACGCCATTCAGGAGAACCGGCTGCGGGTGGCGCTCGAGGATCAAGGCCAGCAGGTGATCCTGCGGTATCTGACGGGCGACCAGGTCCCTCAAACGCAGAAGGAATTTCAAGCCGGGGAGCAGTATTATAAAGCGGCCAGGCAGCTGACGCCGGAGTCGTTGTTTCTCGAGGGCAGGCAGTCCTTTTTACGGGGCCGCTCGTTGCTGTTCGATAAGAATTACGCGCAGGCGGCCGATCTGCTGGAGAGCGCTGTGCGCATCGACCCGGGCGGGTCACACGCTTACAATGCGCTGGGCATAGCCTATCTGGAGCAGGCGGATTTCGCGCGGGCGATTCCGGCTTTCCGGGACGCGGTGCGCCGCGCGCCGCACTGGACCTATCCGCTTCACAACCTGGCGCTCTGCTACATCGAAACCGGCGATTCGGCGGCCGCGATCCGCACCTACAAGCAGGCGATCCGGCTGACGCCGCAGTATTCGTACCTGCCGTATAACCTCGGCCTGGTCTATCAAAGGTTGAATCGCCGCAAAGACGCCGAAGCCGCTTATCGCTCGGCGATGACGCTCTCCCCTGAGTCCGCCGAGCCATACAATGCCCTGGGATCGCTGAAAGCCTCGACCGGAAAAGCGAAAGAGGCGGAACAGCTCTATAAGCAAGCGCTACAGAACAACCCGGCGATGCTTGCCGCGCGGCACAACCTGGCGCTGCTGCTGGCCGCGCAGAAGCAGCGGCTTCCGGAAGCGCTCGGCCTGTGGCGCGAAAACCTCACGCGTGCGCCCGATTATCTGCCCTCGCGTCTGAGCCTGGCCGAAGCTTTGCCGGATCCGAAGGAGGCGATCGCGGAGTATCGCGTCGTTCTCAAAGATCGTCCGGAGTATCTGGCGGCGCGTCTGGCGCTGGCCGATCTGATGCAGAAAACCGGCGATTCGGGCTCGGCGCTGGCGGAGTTGCAGGAGGGTTTGAAAACCCAGAAGAGCTCCGCTATTTATGAGCGGATCGGCGATATCGAAGCTGGGCAGAATCACGCGAGCGAAGCGCGGGCGGCGTATCAGTCGGCGCTCGAAAACGCTCCGGATGCCAATGCCGTGAAGCGGCTGCGGAAGAAGATCAAGTAATCCGCGCGCGCTTAGTCAACCGCTACAACAGGCACGGTGGGACCGCTGCTGGGGCTCAATACTCCGCCGGCCCGGACTGTGACCGGCAGCGCCTTGCCACTCGAATGGAAGCCGGGGACCCTGACGTTGATCTGATAGACGCCGATCAGTCCGGGGACCAGGCCGCTCCATTCCACGATCATCTCGGACTGCTTGTACTGAGGACTGCCGAAGTACACGTTGACCGTACCGGTCACGGCAAGCGGATTCGAGGGCGACGGTTCGCCCGCGGTGACCTTGCCTCCCTTGGTCACTCCCAGCCCCGTGGCTAAGATCGAGAGCGGCTCGTCGCGTTTGGCCGGCTCGTCCCTGGTGACCGGGCGTCCATCGGAGTGGTAGATGGCCGCGTTGTTCTTGTCATCCATGAAAACGACCGGGGCTACCTTCGCAATCGTTACTGTCGATTGCACCGAGGCAGCCCGGCGATCGATCGAGCGGACTACCAAAGGATAGCGGCCCGCGGCAAGCGTGGGCGGGATCTGGACGTTGATCTGCTGATCGGACGTCATCAACAGGGGCAGCGGAACATTGTTTAACGTGACGCAGGCGCCGCCCAGGATGGTAGGCCGCGTTCCGGAGTCAACGCTGGCCTTCGACGCCAGATTCCTTCCGAATACGGCCGCCAGGCTTCCCGGCGCAAGCGTCGGAAGCTTGTTGGCCAGATTTGTGACGCCATTCGGATTCACTACCGGCCGGTCCGCCGGCAATACCGGGTCGAGAGGGATTACACTCAGACCGCTGGTGGTCAGGGCGTACGCGGTTGTCCCGGCTGCGTCCACGGCCAGCGTGCGGCCGCTGATCCGCATGGTTTGGTTGCCATTCACGCGCGCCAGCGGTCCTTCGAGGGCCGTCGCCACGCGGAGCGTGTTTCCGGTGTTCACGTCCACCATCTCGATGGTCGGAGCGGTGATCGCGATATTTTGCGCGAGTCCACCCCCAGGGCCGCCGCCTGCCGGTCCCCCGGCGGCTCCGCCCTGCCCCGGAAGTTGGGGAAGCGTTGGCGTCGCAACGGTTTGGGTCTGAACCTGGTTCGCATTCGTGGTTACGGGCTGCGAGAACCGGACGAAGGTGTTATTTCCGGCCGCTGCGACCGCCGCTACCGGGGGCGCCGTTACCGTTTGAGCGCCACCCCGGGTCGGGAGCGCGTTGGGATTGGTCGGCGGGATCGCGACCGAGCCGATCTGGGTCAACGACTGGTTGAAGATGACTCCGTTCGCCAAAAAATACTGGCCGCGGGGACCTGCCGCGATCGGGCCGTAATAGCCGGTCATCGTGGGCAAATTACTCTGGGCATTCCCGAATAGCGTGCGGCCGGCCACCCAATCGTCGACCGACGCGTCATAGAGGTAACCGACGCCATTGCCCGAGAGCAGGAAAATGAATTCGCCGTTGGGAGTGGACGCCATGGTTTGAGCGGGCCCTGTAATCGTCCGCGCGGTACCGAAGACCGAAGGATTCAGCGCCCTCGGCAGCACCTGGTTACCGACGACCCGCCATAAGCTTCCATTGCTCATAATCACCTGCGGACCCCGCAGACCGGAGGCGATCACGTTCGGTGTCACTAGAGCCACGTTGGAATTGAAAGGAAGCGGGGTGAAGCGCACGAGACCGACCTGCGCTCCCTTGTCGAGGTCGAGGATGCTGATGGTCTCGCTTCCGCTGTTGGCCACATACATCGTGACGCCATCCGTACCGAGCGCGAGCGAGTGGGGCAGTTGACCCACTTTGATGGACGGCATGAACTTTTTCGTGCGCATGTCGAACACTTCCACGCGGTTCATCCCGGAATTGGCGATATAGAGCCGCTGTCGCACGGGATCGGTAATCATATCGAACAGGCCTTCGCTGCTCGAGGAGTTCAACGGCAGAGGCATGATGGCGGCCCGGGCGTCGCTATCGAAATTGTTTTGGAAGATCCGGATATTGGGCGGGATGTTGATGGCCTCGGGCGACTGAATCAGAAAATCGTGCGGGGTGATGGTCCCCGTGGTGCGCGTGTTCACGCTGTTGTACTGGAAGGTCAGGTTTGCGCCAGCGGGCGTGATTTGCGTCTGCAATTGCGGAGAAGTCTGCAGCACGCTGGTATTGCCTTGTCCGTTTCCGGGCGCCCCTTGCACTCCGGCCGGACCGCCGAGTCCGGGGATGACGGGTGGCAGCACGATAACGATGGTCCCGCCGGGGCCTCCGCCACCGGGCCCTCCAAATCCTCCCAAGCCCTGCGGACCGGCATTCGGCAATTGCAGCAGTTGGGCCGACGCGGTCAAGCGTCCCCGTCCGGCGTTATTCACGCCCACGGTGACTCGCTTGTTTGGCGCAAGGCCGCACTGATCGTTGCTGAGCAACACCACAGGATTATCAGGCATGGCGATCGGGTTGTTGTAAATCGTGCCGACGGGCAGGGTCAAAAAGCCCGATTCCGAGAGCGCGAAGAGCATCTGGCCGTCGGAGCTGATCACCATCTTGCCCGACAGATTCTCCGGAAGCTGCAGTCCCAGGGTAATCAGCAGATTGTCCGGATCGTTCAGCAGGAAGCGGCTGACGTTCGCCCGGGCCGGAGGGTTCTGCACCGGGGCGATATTAAAAGCCGAATACAAAGTGGAGCCGTCGGGGGCAAAAACGCTGCCACCCTGGTTCTGCTGGGTATTGAAGTTGTTCGCATTGCCCCCGGGGAAGGAGAACGGGGCGTTGGCGGCGTTCTGCTGGGCGAGTACGGTCAGGGTGTCGGTTTCGAACAGCGTCAAGCCGGCCATGAACTTCGAGGCATCCGGCGAGATGGACAGGACATTCGACACAAAGTTAAAGGTTCTGGCGCGCAAGATCGTGGCGGAGGCGACTTCATAGACAAAAACACTGCGCGTGTTGCCGGAATTGTTGACCCCGATGATCCGCCGTTTGTCCGGGGTGGCCAACAGGGCGCTACGGGTCGATAGAGCCGATCTGCCGAGCGGCGGCGCAATCGGCGCGGCGGCGGGCGTCGGTCCAACCACTACCACGGAGATTTCAGCCCCAACCGAAGCATTCGGATCGTAGATCAGTAACGTATTGAATTGATTGCCCTGGCCGGTTCCAATGGTGGTGATCAGCGCCTTGCCGTCGATTCCGACTGCTACCCCCTCCGGATTGGCCGGGAGGCCGACACGCCGGGTGACGGTGGATCGATCCAGGTCGATTACGTTCAGGGAAGCTTGGGCGTAGCAGGTGACGTAGAGAAATCTCCCGTCCGGCGACATGGCTCCGGCCAAGGGCTGGGTCCCGGTGGTGATGGATGCCAGAAAAGTGCGTTGGGCGATCGAATAAACCTGGACGCGATTCAGGTTGCTGTTGATCAGGTAGAGGCGTCCGCGCGGCTGATCGAGGACGATGTCGGCGGCCCCCAGCGCCGGCGTCACGGCGCCGAAG
>DATJFH010000362.1:0-13552 GCA_035495815.1 Bryobacteraceae bacterium | reverse complement strand
AAGCCGGCGGGCCAGGCGGTCCGCATGACGCTGCGCGGCTCGCTCGTCCCCGTTCGTGACCGCCACTACGGAACAACCCATCTCCCGGATATCGAGCCACGGCTGCACGGCGAAAATGGACACCGCTTCGGCCTTGCCGGTATTTTCCAGCGTCTGCGCCGTTTGCATCAGTTCGTGCATCGGCCCGCGATAGGTCTGGCCGTTTTCCGCGGGAAGGATGAGCGGAAGTTTCCGGTACGCCAGCGCGGGCCGGGCCTCACCCGAGAGAACCCGCATGAGGAGCCGCCCCGCCTTCTGGCCGGTTTCGAACATGTCGACATGCGGATACGTTTGGTAGCCGACGATGGCGTCCGCCAATTCCACCATCCGGCGCGTAATGTTCGCGTGGAGATCGAGCGTGACGACGATCGGTTTGTCCGGGCCCATCACTTCGCGAGCCATGGTGAGCAGATGACCTTCCACGTCGTCCTCGCCGGCAGCCGTCTGAGCCCCATGCATCGCCAACAGCAGTGCTCCCGCGCCGGATCTCTCCAGTTGCTCCCTGAAGTTGCCGGACAGTTTGGCGAAGCCTGCCTTATCGAGCCGATTCGCCGTGATCGCCCAGGCCGCGGCAAGGGGAACTATCGTTGCCTTAGAGCGGCTCAGCACGTCGATGAAGCCGCCCATCTCGGTCAACTTGCCGTCATGCCGGAGAAAAGCCTCCTCTCCGTACGCGGGCGAAAAGTCCTCATAGGAGGTATGGACGGGAGAAAACGTGTTGCTCTCCTGCAGTATCGAAGCGATGGCAATTCTCATTTTCAAAGCCATTGTGGCGCTGCGCTGTCTAGAAACACCGGCTGAGGACGCCGCCATCCACCACGACGGTGGTCCCGGTGATGTAACTGCCCGCGTCGCTCGACAACAGGAGCGCCACGCCTTGGAGTTCTTCCGGCCTCCCCCATCTGCCCAGCGCGGTCGTGTCGGCGAAAGTCTGCTTTTGTTCGTCCGTCAGCAGTTTTCCAGGCAGGTCAGTCAGGAAAGGTCCGGGCGCAATACAATTGACTGTAATACCGAACGGCCCCAGATCCAAAGCCCCCGCCCGCGCCAGGCCGATGAGCGCAGACTTGGTGGAGCAGTATGCGCTTCTCCCTTCCCGTCCGCTCAAACCGAGAACCGACGAGATGTAGACGACGCGGCCCCATCGCCTCTGTTTCATCTGCGGGACCAGGGCTCGGGTCAGACTCATGCAACTCGACAGATTCAATTCCAGCAATCGATCCCAATCGGCATCGTTGATCTCATCGGCGGCTTGCGGCACGTTGCTTCCGGCATTGTTGATCAGGACGTCGATTCGCCCCATCCTGGCCAGTGACTGCCGGGCGAGCGCTTCCAAATGGGCGCGATTGGTCATATCGGCGACGATGTATTCCACGCGCGAAGAAAGTCCCGATGCGATGTCAGCCGCGGCCGCCCGCAGTTCGTCCTCGTTGCGGCTGGAGATGACGATGGCGGCCCCCGCTTCGGCCAGCCCTCGAGCCATCGCCTTTCCCAGTCCCTTGCTGCCGCCCGTGACCAGGGCAGTGCGGCCTGTAAGATCAAATGCGGAATGAAGCGCCATTAGAATACAGTAACCCGATTGCCGTTCACGCGAGGGGTATATTATGGTCTGGCCGCAGTCGTCCGGAAGACGCACTCGTGGCATGTCAAGATCGGACGATGGTGGCCACTAATTTGAATGGAATCCCAGTGATCCCGTCAGCGCTGCTCCTCCTGTTTTCCGGCGCTGCCGCGGCTGGACCGTTCCGCGCCGGCGCTCACGCGGTGGATATCTCGCCTTTAACGGCTCCCATCGTCACCAGCGGACAATTTCTGCCAGTGCTTGCCGAGCGGACGCTGGATCCGCTGCGTGCCCGCTCGCTGGCCCTCGACGATGGTCAACAGCGAGTTGTCCTTACGGTAGTGGACACGCTCATGATGCCGCGCGAGCTCCTGGACCGCGTCAAGGCAGCAGCCGCGCGCTCGACAGGCATTCCGGAGCGGAACATGATGATCTCGGCTACCCATACACACTCCGCTCCGGCCGTCATGGGCGCTCTCGGAACCGATGTGAATCCCGAGTACGTCCGGTTGTTCGAAGCGGGATTGATCAAGGCAATCGAAGGCGCCGTGAGCCGGCTCGCCCCCGCGCGCGCCGGCTGGACCGTTGTCCAGGATTTCGAACACACCCACAACCGCCGCTGGATCCTGCGCCCGGACCGCCTGCGTCAGGATCCCTTCGGCGACTGGAATGTTCGGGCGAATATGCATCCGGGATATCAGAATCCCGATTTCCTGGGTCCTTCCGGGCCGGTCGATCCGGATCTGACCCTGCTCGCGATTCAATCCGCTTCGGGTCGTCCTATCGCCCTGCTGGCCAACTACTCGATGCATTATGTGGGCCGATTCGGACGCGTTGTATCGTCGGACTACTACGGGCATTTCGCGGAGAGCCTGCAGCGCTCGATCGGCGCACAGGACGGCTCCCAGCCGTTCATCGCCATGATGTCGCAAGGCACGAGCGGCGACCAGATGTGGATGGATTACAGCCAACCGGAAAAGAAGGTGGAATACAAAGCGTACGCCGGAGAACTGGCCGCGATCGCTCGCGAGGCATTTAAAAAAATCCGTTTCAAGGATGGGATCACCCTCGCGTGCGCCGAAACCACACTGCGTCTCTCACGCCGTGTCGCCAGTCCGGAACGGCTTGCCTGGGCGAAGGAAGTCATGTCCGGAATGGCCGGCGGGCCGCCCCGGAACCAGTACGAAGTCTATGCGCGAGAGCAGAGGTTGATCGCCGCGGAACCGGAACGCGAGCTGAAGCTGCAGGCGTTCCGGATCGGCGAAATCGGAATCGCCGCCATTCCCAACGAGGTCTATGCCATCTCGGGCTTGAAAATCAAGATACAGAGTCCGCTCCAGCCGACGTTCAATATCGAGCTGGCGAATGGAGCGGAGGGCTACATTCCGCCTCCCGAGCAGCATCGTCTGGGCGGCTACACTACGTGGGCCGCGCGTACCGCCGCGCTCGAAACCGGCGCCGAGCCAAAAATCGTGGATGCCGTTTTACAACTGCTCGAGGCGGTCGCCGGGAAAAGCCGCCGTCCGGTCGAACACGGGAACGGAAAGTATGCCCGGACCATGCTCGCAGGCAAGCCCCTGGCGTACTGGCGGTGCAACGAGATCAGCGGACCGGCGGCCCGCGATGCGACCGGCAACCGTCTGGAGGTCCTCTACGAAGGCGGAGTGGCTTTCTATCTGGAGGGTCCGGGACCCGGTTTCTCAGCCGGCGAGGCGAATCGGGCGCCCCACTTCGCTGGAGGCCGGATGCGAGCCGATCTTACCGGACTCCACGACAGCTACAGCGTGGAGTTGTGGTTCCAGAATCTGCTCCCGACCGATGCACGGCCCGTCACCGGACACCTGCTCTCCTTGAGCAAGGATCGCATCGCAATTGGAGGTACGGAGCGGGCAGCGGGCAAGCTGCTCGTTTTCTCGGGCGATCGAGTATTTGAGGGCGTGACGCCGGTCGCCCCAAAATCCTGGAACCATCTCGTGTTTGTCCGTGACGGCTCCGGCTTCCGGGTATTTCTAAACAGCAGGACGGAGATCGCAGGCGTCTCGACTTCCCAATCCCCCGCACGGCAGCTGACGATCGCATCGGCCGAGGGAGACCGGTCGACCTTCGAAGGAAAAATAGACGAAGTGTCCATTTATCCCCGAGCCCTCCAGGCTGCGGAAGTTTACGCTCACTTCACGGCCGCGGGCGCCAGGTGAGAATCGCTTCGCTCCCGAGGCTCCGCCCGGTTGATCCGGATTGGAGCCCGGCGGCCGCCAAGAACACGGTGGATGGTCATTGCGGTGTCCTTTCCGCGTCACTGGAGGTTCCTGGTAAAAGTGAGTTCCGGAGAGACAAACGGGGGAGTTGATGAATCGCAGAACATTCGTCGCCGCGATGGCGGCGCCGGCAGCCGCTTTTCAGGCCAGGAGCGCGAACCGGCCCAACGTGCTGGTCCTCATGTCGGATCAGCACAGCTCGCACGTGTTGGGCTGCCGGGGTGACAAGGTCGCCCGTACGCCGAATCTGGACGGACTGGCCGCGTCGGGCGTGTTGTTCGAGAATGCCTATTGCCAGTCGCCGCTGTGCGTCCCGGCGCGGGCCAGCTTCCTGACGGGCCGCCAGCCACATGAAACCCGCGTGTGGACGAATGGCGATGCGCTGCCCTCTGATACGCCCACCTTCGCCCACTCCCTGGGCGCGGCGGGGTACGATACGGCGCTGATCGGCCGCATGCATTTCAACGGCGTCGACCAGTGGCACGGCTTCGCCAAGCGCTTGGTCGGAAGTCTGTCGCCGATGTACCCGCACCTCGAATATCCGTTGCCGCCGAACCTTCTGGAGGGAGCCAAGGGGAGCAGCCGCGATGCGATCCGGGTGGCCGGACCCGGCCGGACGGCGTACCAGGTCTACGATGAGCAGGTCACTCAGGCCACAGTCGAGTATCTCAATCAAAGAGGCAAGGACGCGCGGAAACCATTCTGCGCGGTGGCCGGATTTGTCCTTCCGCATAGCCCCTACATCTGCGCAAAACAGGATTGGGACTATTACTACGACCGGGTCACCGTTCCCCAACCTCCGCCCCGGGAGGTGGAAGGCCTGCACCCCGCCATTCGGGCCTGGCGCAGGAACCGGGGCGTCGAAGATCTCACTATTGAAGAAATCCGGCGCGCCCGCACCGGCTACTACGGTCTGGTGACGGAATTCGACCGGCATGTCGGGTCCATTCTGGATGCGCTCAAAAAGAGCGGTCTGTCGGAAAACACCGTGGTTGTTTACACCACCGATCACGGAGAAATGGCGGGTGAGCATGGGATGTGGTGGAAGAGCAACTTCTATGAAGGCGCTGTCTCGACGCCGCTGATCATGGCGTGGCCCGGGAATATGCCAGCGGGCCGGCGGATCCCGGAAATCGTGAGCCACGTCGACATCGGCCCTACGTTGGCGGCTCTGGCCGGCGCCGAGCCGCTGCCCTCCGCCTCAGGCAGGAGTATGGCGCCGCTGCTGTCGGGATCCACTCAAGACTGGCCCAACGAGGCTTTCAGCGAGTACGCCCCTCAGCTCGGAGTTCCGGCCACGCGAATGATTCGGAGCGGACCCTGGAAATTAGTCCATTTCGACGGCATGCGCCCGCAGATGTTCAATCTCGAAGATGACCCGGGCGAGCTGCGCGATCTGGGTGAGAGTCCCGCGCATGCCGAAGTTCGACGGCGGCTGCTGGCTCGGGTCCTGCATGGCTGGCCGGCCGACGAGATGAAGCGTGAGTTGTCTCGGAGAGCGCGAGAACAGAGGCTGATCCGCTTGTGGTCTCAACAGGTCAAACCCGAGGCTCCCCAGCAGTGGATAGCGCCCGAGGGTTCAAATGTGTTCACACAACCCTGGTGAATGAAGTCGTCCCCATTTCCGCCGGGCTGTACGTTACCCGGTTTGGCTCGGCACGTGCACCACTGATTCCGGCAATGGAAAACGCCGGTCTAATGGTTCAAATCGAAGCAGAGCGAAAGCTGACCCGGCCGGACTGTTTCATTGCGGGATTGCAGGAAGAGAACACGATGAAAAACAACAGTTACGAAATGGCCTACAGGGAGGCGCGCGCGGTCCTGTTCAGAAGGGGAAAGTCCGTGGGACGGCCGATTACCAGGGAAGACGGACTTCGGCAATGCCGTGTTGACGGATTCCCGATGACAGACGCCGCCGTTTTCACAGAAGCCTGGGATCAACGGCTGGCGGAGGAACTGCTCCGCGAGCGCATCCCGCCGGCCGTGTTCGAGCATCACGCCTAGCGCCCCGCGCGGAAAACGGCGCGCATTCTGTTAATGTATTTTTATGCGTGTCCTGTGTCTTCTTGTCGTGTCGGCCGTGTGCCTTTTCGGCGCGGGAGAACTCTCCGGACGGCGCGCCCCGGGCTTCTCGCTCCCCGATTCAACCGGGAAACAGCACGATCCGGCCGATTTCCGCGGCAAGGTCCTGATCGTGGACTTCATGCAGGTCACCTGCGACCACTGCATCAAGTTCAGCGCCATCCTCGAACAGGCCCGCATTCGCTACGGCGACAGGATTGCCATCCTCTCCATCGTCAATCCGCCCAGCGACCAGAAAGGCGTCGCCGGCTACATTGCGAAAAATATGGTCAAGTCGCCGATACTGTTCGATTGCGGACAAGTGGCGTTCTCCTATTTGAAGCCCACCAGTCCCAACATCGCCATCCCTCACGTGTTTCTCATCGACGGCTCCGGCATGATCCGCAATGATTTTGGCTTCTCGGCGGCCAATATCGGAATTTTCGAGGGCAAAGGCCTGTTCGCTGAAATCGATAAAATGCTCGCCGGCGGGAGTCCCAAGAAGTAAGCCGCAATGTTGTTCCGCTATCTCCGCGCGAACTTCCTCTTCTGGTTCGGCTGGATCTTCATGGCGGTGGGGCTGGGCGTGCTGGCGATTACCCTATCCGTGGATTGGCAGCCGGTTTCCTCGGAACGCTGGTTGACCCTGGGCATGGTGTTACTGGCGCTTTGCTTTCTGGTTCCCGGCGGCATTTTCGCCGGCCGACAGCTCCACCGGGCTCGCCGGGCGGTAACCGCTATCAGCCGGGGACGCTACGTGGTGGGCCGCGTCGAGGAGATCGTGCCCTCGAACGAGCGACTGAACGGGCGGCTTCTCTATCGAGTGGAGTGGAGCTGGCCCGGACCGGACGGCAAGCGGCGCCGCGCTCAATCGCCTTCTCTCTCGGCCGTAGACGCGACGCATTGGAAGACCGGCGACGAGATCGCCGCCTACATCCATCCCTCCGATCCCGAATTCGCGGAAGCCGACATCTACGGCATGCGTCCCTAACGGCGGGTCAAACGCCGAAATGTGCGAAAATGAACGCATCGATGGGTCTGCGCTCGCTCCTTTTTCCAGCCTTGCTCATGCTCGCCGGATGCACCGGTCCATACTCGGAGCCGACGGTGGCCGCGAAGAACGAAGGAAAGCCCGTTCCGGTTCGCGTCCGGACCGCCTCGCTCGAAAGCATTCCCGAAATCATTTCCGCCACCGGCGAGCTCTCGGCGGAGGACATTGCCACCATCAGCGCGAAGGTTCCCGGACGCGTGGAGAAGCTGCTCGTCGATCTGGGTAGCGTCGTCGAACAGGGTCAGGTCTTGGCCGAACTGGAACAGGATGACTACACGTTCCGGGTCCGCCAGGCCGAAGCCCTGGTGGACCAGACTCGCGCGCGATTGGGTCTTTCCTCCGGCTCGGACGACAAAGTGGATCCCGTCAATACGGCAACCGTCCGTCAGGCCGCGGCCGGCCTGAAGGAAGCGCGCCTGCTCCACGCCAACAGCACCCAGCTGTTCCGGCAGGGGGTGGTCTCGAACGTCGATTTCCAGCGCGCCGGGGTCGCGCTGCAGGCGGCCGAAGCGCGCTATCAGGCAGCCATCGAAGACGTCTATCAGTCCCAGGCTCAGCTGCTCGAGCGGCGCGCAGCCGTGTCTCTGGCCCGGCAACAGCTTTCGGACACCGTCATCCGGGCGCCGTTCCACGGAGCGATCACCCGGCGGCAGGCCACCGTGGGCGAATTCCTGGCAGTAAATGCGCCGGTCGTGATGCTGGTCCGCCAGTCTCCCCTGCGCCTGCGCCTGGAGATACCGGAGCGGCTGGCGGTGAAGGTCCGGCCCGGCCAGCGAATCGATGTGCGCCTGGAGGGTTCGACGGTCACCCACACCGGCGCCGTCGTGCGAATCAGCCCTTCTCTTGAAGCGCAGAACCGGTCCCTGCTCATCGAAGGCAGAATACCCAATGAGGACAATATGCTGCGCGCCGGATCGTTCGCCCAGGGCATCGTGACCGTGGACCCGAACGCCCGCGGAATCACCGTCCCCGTCAACTCGGTTCTGAATTTCGCGGGTGTGGACCGGGTTCTTGTCGTGGAGAACAAGGCGGTGGCCGAGCGCATCGTCAGGCTGGGTCGGCGCCTCGAAGGCGACCGCTTCGAAATCGTCTCCGGCGTCAAGCCCGGCGACCTGGTAATCGCCGACCCGAGCGACCGGCTCTCCGCCGGTCAACCGGTCGAGGTATCCCCAAAGTAGACCGGTATGCAAAAGCTGGCAGAAGTCTGCATCGCCCGCCCGATCTTCGCCGTGATGCTCATCATGGCGTTGGTAGTGGTGGGCGGCGTTTCCTACACCAAGCTCGGGATTGACCGCTTCCCCAACGTCGACCTGCCGATCATCAGCGTGCGGACGGTGCTCCCCGGCGCTTCGCCGGAGGAGATGGAGAGCACCATTACGCGGCGCATCGAAGACGCCGTCGCCACCGTCGAGGGCATCGAGAACATCCGCTCCACATCCACCGACAGCCAGTCCATCCTGACGATTACGTTTACTCTCAAGCGCGACATCGACGTGGCCGCCCAGGACGTACGCGACGCCGTGGCGGGAGTGATCAGCCTGCTCCCCAGGGATGCCAAGCCGCCGCTGATCAAGAAGCTCGACACAGATTCATCTCCTGTCATCAGCCTTGTCGTAGCCGGAAACAAGACCCCGCGCGAGCTGTTCGAGATCGCCGACCGGGACGTGCGGGATTCCATCGAATCCGTCAGCGGGGTCGGTCTGGTGCAGGCGCTGGGAGGGCAGAAGCGCGCCATCAACGTTTGGGTGGACGCCGACCGCCTGGCGGCGTACAAGATCCCCATCCTGAAGGTGCGCGACGCCGTGGCGCGGCAGAACTCGGATATTCCCGGCGGCCGGGTCGATGAGGGCCGCCGGGAGCTGGTGCTGCGGACGATGAGCCGCTTCCCCGATCCGCGGCAGTTCAACGACCTTGTCGTCGCCACCATCGGCAACACGCCCGTGCGCGTTCGCGACATCGGCTATGCCGAGGACGGGCACAAGGAACAGCGCACATCGGCCCGCTATGACGGCAAACCGGCCGTCACACTGCAGGTGCAGCGCCAGTCCGGGGCGAACTCGATCGAGGTGATCAGGGGCGTAAAAGCCCGGCTCGACCGGATACGCAAGGTGCTGCCGCCCGGCGTGACAGTGGACGTCGTGCAGGACCAGTCCCGCTACATCGAGGCGGCGTTCCATGAAGTGCAGCTGCATTTGATCCTGGGCAGCATCCTGGCTTCGCTGGTGGTGATGCTGTTCATGCGCAACTGGCGGGCGACGGTCATCTCCGCCGTGGCCATTCCCGCGTCGATCATTTCCGCCTTCGGCATGATGCGGGCGCTCAATTTCACGCTGAACAACATCACCATGCTGGCGCTGGTCCTGATGGTGGGGGTCGTCATCGACGACGCCATCGTGGTGCTGGAGAACATCTTCCGGTACATCGAGGAGAAGAAGATTCCGCCGCGTCAGGCGGCCGTCCTGGCCACCCGCGATATCGGACTGGCGGTGATGGCGACCACGCTCAGCCTGGTGGTCATATTCCTTCCGGTGTCCTTCATGTCGAGCGTTTCGGGACGCTTTCTTTACAGCTTCGGCGTGACCGCGGCCGTGGCCATCATGGTATCGCTGCTGGTGAGTTTCAGCCTCACCCCGATGATGAGCTCCCGCATGCTGAGCCTGAGCCAGCACAGCGCCGGTCACGGCGATTCCCGCAGTGGATTTTACGGAGTGATCGACCGCGCTTATACGGGGCTGCTCGGCTGGTCCATGCGCCACCGGTGGACAGTCTCTTTTTGCGCCCTCCTGGTAATGGCGTCCTCCGCGCCGCTGTACAAGATGGTGCGCCAGGAATACGTCCCGACCAACGTGGACGAGAGCGAGTTCGAAATGTCGGTCTTCGGATCGGAGGCCGCCAGCCTGGCAAGCATGGATGACATGCTGGCCCGGCTCGACAAGGACCTGTTTTCGTTGCCCGGCGTGCAGCATGTGCTGTGGTCGACCGGCGGCAGCTATCTGGGTGTGGTGAATATTTCCACCGGCTTCATTCGCATCACCGATATCGAGGACCGGTCCTTCTCGCCGACGCGGCTGTGGCGCAAGACGCTCGAGGGCAAACCGCTCGAAGCCTTTCGCGGCATCTATTCTCAGAAGGACGTCATGCAGGCCATCCGGCAGCGGGTGAAAAAATACCCCGACCTGCGCGTTTCCGTCCGCAACGTGATGACGCTCAACCAGGGCTCGGCTCCGGTGGACATCGATTTCTCCATCCGGGGGCCGGATCTGCTGGCGCTCAACCGCTACAGCGAACAGTTGCGCCAGGCCGCCGGGCAGATTCCCGGGCTGGTCGATATCGACACCACTCTGCGGCTGAACAAGCCCGAGTTAAGGGTCGCCATCGACCGCGACCGGGCGGCCGATCTGGGCGTCGACGCCTCCGATATCGCCGATTCCCTGCGCATCATGGTCGGCGGCGACGATGAAGTCTCCCGTTTCCGGGATGAGAAGCTGGCCGACGATTACGACGTTGAAGTGCGGCTGACGGGCGTGGACCGGCGGAACGCCGACACCATCGCCAAGCTGTTCGTACCGTCCAGAACGGGCCTCGTGCGGCTCGACAACGTCGTGAAGTTGACCGAGGGAACCACCGCGTATCGGATCGAGGGTCTGGATCGCCAGCGCAACGTGGCCCTGCGCGCGAACATCTCCCCTGGTTACGCCCTCGCCGACCGCCTGGTCGAAATGGCTAAGGCCGCCGAGAAGCTGAACATGCCAGTCGCCTATTCGACCACGGTGATCGGACGCGGGCGCGAGCTGGAGCGCACGTTCGGTGAATTCCTGCTGGCCTTCCTGCTCTCGGTGGTGTTCATGTACATGATTCTGGCGTCGCAGTTCGAGAGCCTGGTGCATCCTATTACGATCCTGCTCAGCCTGCCGCTCGCTGTACCCTTCGGGTTCCTGTCGCTGTGGTTCTTCAACGACACTCTGAACCTCTACTCTGCGCTGGGCATCCTGGTGCTGTTCGGCGTGGTGAAGAAGAACTCCATTTTGCAGATTGACCACACCAACACGCTGCGCCGCGAAGGAATGGAGCGGATGGAAGCCATCATGCAGGCGAACCGCGACCGGCTTCGCCCGATTCTCATGACCACGCTGACGCTGGTCGCGGGCATGGCTCCTCTGGCTCTGGGTACGGGGCCGGGCGCGGAGGAGCGCCGTTCGATTGCCATCGTAGTCATCGGCGGGCAGAGCCTGTCTCTGCTGCTGACTCTGATCGTCACGCCGGTGGCCTATTCGATCTTCGACGATTTCGGCCGCTGGCTGGCAAAGTGGCGGCGCCCGAAGACCACCACAACGCAATCGCACGAAGTGGCTGTCTGAAGCTACTTCGTCACATACTCTCCCAATAGCGTCAGATTCTTCGCGAAATCGGCCGAACTGATCATCTTCTCCACCGGGGGCTGCGGGCCGGCGAAGATTTCCACCGTGTCGTTCTCCTTGAGTTCGATTACTTGCGCTTTGGAATTCCGGCTGTCACCCGCGGATCCATCCGAACGGCCTCGGCCGATCCTCAACACCATCGGCCGGGCGGCGTAGGTGAACACCAGCCTGTCGGCTTTACCGATCGTTCCCATTTTCGTCCACGCCCCGCGTTCGTCCATGGATTCCATCAACTGCTTTACGTCGCCCGCCATGGCCGCCGGCGCTGTTTTCGCGCGTGGACGCCCGCTCCAGGGCGACAGTCCGTGCAGCTTGTCGGGACGGCGCAGCGTTTTGGGGTCCGCGGCCGCCAGCTTCCGGTAGTCCTCTTCGATGGCTGCGAGGTCGCGTCCGCTGGTCAGCACCCCATAATGCGTGATCACCGAGTCCGGAGAATAGCTGATCTCATAGCCGTCCACCAGCCGGCTCCCGAGGCCTGCCGCATTCACGCGCGAGCCCTTGGTGATGTAGAGCGGGCGGTTGGTCTTGAGCTCGTAGAAGCGCGCCATAACGGGTCCGGAAGGGAGGCGCCGGAAAATCTCGGCGTCGCCCCTTGGCACCTCGGAGCGTTTGAGGTATTCGAGCGCGCGCGGAATCGGCTCGAGGTACTTCCGGTCGCCGGTTTCGCGGTAGATCGTCATGAGGATGCGCATGATGCCCTGCGACTCTCCGCCGGTCACCGACGGCGGCTCGAAGACGCGCGCCCACGCCGGGTGCATATCGGCGTTATACTGCTGAGCCCAGGCGGGCTGAGGCTCCGGCATCTGCGCCCGGAGAATGAACTCGCCGCCTTTCATCGCGGACTCACGGTAGCGCGGCTGGCCGTAAATCCGCGCGGCTTCCAGCATCATGTCGATGGCGTCGGCAATGGTGTTGTCATTGAAGGTGTAATGGCTCTGGTAGTCCGGTCCGGGCCACTTTCGCGGCCACGATTCCGGATAACTGGCGCGCTTGACCGGAAATTTTGAGAAATCCGGCTGTTTCTTGAAGCGCTGCGGCCAGGCGCCGATCGGGTACTGAGCGGCCACGAGTTTATCCAGCGCGAAAAGAGCGGCTTCATGCACGGCGCTGTCGGAGAAATTCAGCGCCTTATCCACTCGCATCAATACCCGCATGGCGGCCTGGGTTACGTTGTCGTCCAGATTGGTGACGCCGAGTTTACCGGCGCAGTTATCGTCGCTGCGGTACGCGTACTGCTTGCGTTTTTGCGGATCGAACTCGATCAGGTAATCCCAGCCGCCGCTGCAGAGCTGGCCTCGAACCAGCGCGTGCGCCGCGGCGCGGGCGTAGTCGAGATACGCACGATCGCCGGTGGCGTCGTAAGCGTCGAGATAGGCGAACGCAACCACGGGCGTGGCTTCGCGCTGCACTTCCACCTGGGTGGGACCTTCGGCGGATTCCGAACGGCCGTAGCTCAGATCCGCCGTGTAGTAGTAGTGGTAACCGCCTTCAGTCGAAACCTTGGTCCGATAGAAGTCGGCCGCCTTCCGCATAACGCGCAGGACTTCGTCCCGGGAGGGGGACTGGGCGGCCAGCGCGCCGGTAATTACAAGGAAAATTGCAGAGATTCGTTTGATCATCGGAAGTAGTTTCCTTTCCGCAGAGCTCACATCGCGCCTACGGGTTGTATACTACCACCAACCTGGATCTGCGCAGGCCACGCGGTGTCGCGCGAAGTTCAGCCGGGTCCGCGCCGGCCCCTCCACTGCCATTGGTTCTAATTCCGCCGGCGCTGGCAGCCGTTCCGATCTATCCGAATTCGGTCACGGGCTGATGGCCGCGGGAACAGGACGGCCGCCCGACTTGACAGATGGGATACAATTTGGAGAGTTTGTAAGCAGGTAACGGCAGGAGGTGAAGCGAATGCCGGAAACAATCGCTTCCATCGTAAAAAGTAAAGGTTGCCAAATCTGGTCGATCGAGCCGGATGCGACCGTTCTAGAAGCCATCCGCCTGATGGCCGACAAATCCATCGGAGCGTTGCTGGTGGTCTCCGAAGGAAACCTGGTGGGGATCATCTCCGAACGCGATTACGCCCGCAAAGTCATTTTGCAGGGCCGATCCTCCCGAGACACGCTGGTCAGCGAGATCATGACTGCCGACGTACTGACCGTCTCGCCCGACCATACCG
>DATJFH010000361.1:0-11508 GCA_035495815.1 Bryobacteraceae bacterium | reverse complement strand
TGCGCCGGGAGAATCACGAGCTGGCCGTGGGCAAACCCGAGATCCTCACCCGCACCATCAACGGCAAGCTGCACGAGCCGCTGGAGCTGCTGGTGATCGATTGCCCGGAGGCGTTCCTCGGCGTGGTGATCGAGAAGCTGGGGGCGCGCAAGGGCAAAATGTCCAAGATGATCAATCACGGCTCGGGCCGGGTGCGGCTGGAGTTTCACGTGCCGTCGCGCGGGCTGATCGGGCTGCGCAGCGAGATCCTGACGGATACGCGGGGCACCGCCATCATGAACTCGCTGTTCAACGGCTATATCGAGTACCAGGGCGAGATTCAGACCCGGCCGACCGGGTCGCTGGTGGCCGACCGTCCCGGCAGGTGCACCGGGCACGCCATCTTCGCCCTCCAGGAGCGGGGCGAGATCTTCGTCTCGCCGGGCACGGAAGTGTACGAAGGCATGATCATCGGCGAGAATGCCCGCGACGCGGACCTGAACGTGAACATCGTCAAAGAGAAGAAGCTGACGAACATGCGCGCGTCCACGGCGGACGAAGCCATACGGCTGGTGCCGCCGCGGATTCTGAATCTGGAGCAGGCCATCGAATTCGTGCGCGACGACGAGATGGTGGAAGTGACGCCGAAGTCGATCCGGCTGCGGAAGAAGATCCTGAAAGCGAACCAGCGATAACGGCTCGCCCCGGCGGGCCAAATGAAGCTCGAATCGGCCCGGACCTCGACCCCCGGCCGTCCCCTGAGGCGCAAGCCGGCTGACGGGCGGGAGCGTCAGCGACTCTAACTGACAGATAAAAAAGGAAGAGCAGCCGAAGCGCAGCGGATTCCACCTGCTTCGGGTGGCGCCGGGGGACAGTGGCATCCGGCCGTAACCCGCGGCGCTTCAACGACGCCATTGTAGTAGTCTATATCTATGTCAGCGATTCTGAATCCAAGCCCTGTCCCGACAACGGGACCGGCTGCGCCGGTGGCTGAGCCTCCGCATCATAAGAAGCCTTCGGCGTGGCGTGGCTGGGTGTTGCTGGCATTGGTCTGTGCCGGCGCGTGGGCCGGATACCAGTTTCTGACCAAGCCCAAAGCCCGGACTCAGGATGCGCAGACCGTGGGTATACGGACCGCGAAGGTCACCTCCGGCTCCATCAAGCGGGTTCTGCGCCTGACCGGAGCGACGGCGGCCAAGAACTTTTCCATGGTCGCCGCTCCCATGATGCGGGGACCGGACGCCGGACGCGCCCTGGTTTTGATCTACGTAGCGAAGTCCGGCGGTATGGTGAAGAAGGGTGAAGTTGTCGCACAAATCGACGCGCAGTCGATGAAAGACCACGTGGACGATATCGACACCCAGGTACTGCAGGCGGACGCGGACATACGCAAGCGCAAGGCCGAGCAGGAGCTGGCGTGGGAAGGTTTGCAGCAGAATATCCGGGTGACCAAGGCGGCGCTGGAGAAGTCGAAGCTGGATACGTCCGCCGCCGAAGTCCGGACGGCGATCGACGCGGAGCTGCTGAAGCTGTCGGTCGAGGAGCAGGAGGCTACTCTCAAGCAACAGATGGCGGATCTTGCCAGCCAGAAGATTGCCTTTGCCGCCGAGATCCGGATTCTCGAGATCACCAAGGCGCGCCACGCCAGCCACCGGGACCGGCACGCGCACGACATCGAGAAATTCACCATCCAATCCCCGATCAACGGTCTGGCCGTCATGCAATCGATCTGGCGCGGATCGGAGATGGGTCAGGTCCAGCAGGGCGACCAGATTTCCCCGGGCCAGCCTTTCATGCAGATCGTGGATACCAGCGGCATGCTGGTCCAATCGAGAGCCAGCCAGGTGGAGAGCGACGAGATGCGTCTCGGACAGCCGGCGGTGGTCAGCTTCGACGCCTTTCCCGATCTGAAGCTGAAAGCGCAGGTCTCGAGCATCGGCGCGATCGCCACCGGCGGCCGGAGCGTAAACTACTTCCTGCGCACGGTGCCGGTCTACCTTTCCATTTCCGAGCACGACAGCCGGGTCATTCCCGATCTTTCGACGGCTGCGAACGTGGTGGTCGACCAGAGCGAGAAAACACTGCTGATCCCACGCGAGGCCCTGGAATCGAAAGACGGAAAATGGTTCGTGCGAGTCAAGAGCGGAGACCAGTTCGTGGCGAGGGAAGTGAAGCTCGGCACCGGTGACAACCTGAACGTCGCCGTCCAGGACGGTCTGCGCGAAGGCGAGGAAGTAGCCATCGATAAGCCCGCCGCCGGTCCGCTCCTGGCGTCCAGCTAACACTTCGGTCCTGTAATTTTCACTCGCGAGCGCTCCGCTATCGCCCGGCATGCGCGGGAGCGGCGCTCCGGCGGAATAATCTCATCGCCTCGCGGCATAATGAGAATAGGATCCATGTTGATACGAAAAGCACCCGATATCCGGTCTTCCGAGATCACCCCGAAGCACGTTTACCTGAACCGCCGACGCTTCCTGGCGGCGACCCTGGCCGGAGGCGGGCTGGCGCTCGACGCGCGAGCCGCCACCTACACCGGACTGGTCAAGAGCCCGTTTAGCACCACCGAAAAGGTCTCCTCCTTCGAGGACGCCTCCACCTACAACAACTATTACGAATTCGGAACCAGCAAGGAGCAGCCTGCCGAGAAGGCCAAGACGTTGAAGACCTCGCCGTGGACGGTCTCCGTCGAAGGCGCCGCGGGCAAGCCGCAAAAGCTCGATCTGGACGCTATGCGGAAGATTGCTCCGCTCGAAGAGCGCATCTACCGCCTCCGCTGCGTGGAAGCGTGGTCGATTGTCGTGCCGTGGATCGGCTACTCGCTGAGCGCGCTGCTCAAGCGGGTCGAGCCCACCGCCAAGGCGAAGTACGTGGCCTTCGAGACGCTCTACGATCCCAAACAGATGCCGCTCGGACGCTACGCCGGAATCCCGCTGCCCTATGTCGAAGGACTGCGCCTGGACGAGGCGATGCATCCGCTGACGCTGCTGTGTTTCGGGATGTACGGCGAGCCGCTGCCGAACCAGAACGGCGCGCCGGTAAGGCTGGTGGCGCCCTGGAAGTACGGATTCAAGAGCATCAAATCGATCGTCAGGATCAGGCTGGTCGAAAAGCAGCCGCCCACCACGTGGAACATTCTGGGGCCGAACGAGTACGGCTTCTACTCCAACGTCAATCCCAACGTGGACCATCCCCGCTGGAGCCAGTCCAAGGAGCGCCGCCTCGGTGAATTCACCAAGCGCAATACCCTCATGTTCAACGGGTACGGCGACCAGGTGGCGTCTCTCTATGCGGGCATGGACCTGAAAAAGAATTACTGACCATGAAACGGCTGGTCACACGGCGCCCGATCAAGGCGGCGGTTTTCATCCTGTGTCTCGGGCCGCTTTTCCTGCTCGGATGGGCGGGGCTGCACAACGGGCTGGGCGCGAACCCGATCGAAAAGATCACCCACGCGACCGGCGACTGGACCATGCGGTTCCTGCTGATCACGCTGGCGATCACGCCGCTGCGCAAGCTGTCCGGCTTATCGGAGCTGATCCGCTTCCGCCGCATGCTGGGCCTGTACGCCTCCTTTTACGGCGTGCTGCACTTCACGACGTATCTCTGGCTCGACAAGTTCTTCGAGTGGCCGGAGATCTGGAAAGACATCTACAAGCGTCCGTTCATCACGATCGGATTTCTGTCATTCGTGCTGATGATCCCGCTGGCGCTGACATCGACGGCGGGCTGGATCCGAAGGCTGGGCGGCGCGCGCTGGCGCTGGCTGCACCGGCTGGTGTACGTCAGCGGGGTTGCGGGAGTGATCCATTACTACTGGCTGGTGAAGTCCGACATTCGCGGGCCGCTGCTTTACGCCGGCATCCTGTTCGTGCTGCTGGTCTATCGGGCCGTCTCCACGCTGCGCGAACGGCTGCCGCAGCATCCGTTCCCCGCGGCCGGCACGCGCTCCACACCGTCGTAAACATTCGTCTGGACTGTTGCAGCCTGGCGCCGGCCGCCGGCGAACGGAGTTTGATAAATTCTGTTCATGGCCGTTGTACGGTTGGTTTGCTGGAACGAAGATCTGGCCCGGGAGAGGGCTCGCGCGCTGACCGACCGCGAGATCGAAGTGGACGCCTCGCCGCTCACGCCGGGCAGCCTGCGGCAATTTCGCGAGAATCCCCCGGCCGCCGTGGTGATCGACCTGGACCGGCTGCCGTCGCACGGCCGCGAAGTAGCCGTGTCGCTGCGGAACAGCAAAGCCACGCGCTATCTGCCCCTGGTATTCGCCGGCGGACTCGACGAGAAAGTGGCCAGGATCCGGCAGGAATTGCCGGACGCGTCCTATACCGATTGGAAGAACGCGATTCGGGCGCTGCGCAAAGCCATGAAAGCGCCGCCCACCGAACCGGTGCTGCCGACTCCGCACATGCAGCGCTACGCCGGGTCCAGCCTGGTCAAGAAGCTGAGCATCCCGGCCGCGGCCGAGACAGCGCTGCTCGGCGCGCCGGACGGATTCGAGGAGACGCTCGGGGAGCTGCCGGAGGGCGCCCGGCTTCAGCCCAAGCTGACCGCACGGAGCAAGTTGATCTTGTGGTTCGTCCGCTCCCGCCGGGAAATGGAGACGGCGGCGGAGCTGCTCGGCCTGCGGCTGGCCGAAGGCGCGTCGGCGTGGATCATTCATCCCAAGCAATCCGGCCGCTACAAGGTGGACTTCAACCAGAACGATGTGCGCGGCGCCGCGCTGGCCGCCGGCCTGGTGGATTACAAGGTTTGCGCGGTGGACGCCGACTGGTCCGGCCTCAAATTCGCGCGCAAGAAGAGCTGACGTGGCCGGCAGAAAGATCGCCCGCCGTCCGTTCCTGGCCGCGCTGGCCCAGCCGTTTGTCCTGCGCTCCGAAACCGCCGCGCTGGAGCTGCGCGTCAGCGCCCGCGGGCGGCCGGCGGCGGCCCGCGTATACATCACGGGCGAGGACGGCAGGCGGTTCGAGATTCCGGGCGCGATCGTCTACAAGCGGCAGGTGGAGACGCACTCGGTCGTGGACGGCCGCGCCTCGGTGAGCCTCCCGCCCGGGCGCTACACCGTGCGCGCGGAAAAGGGCGCCGAATACCGCGGGGTCGAGAAGAGCGTGGAGCTGTCCGCCGGAGGGACCGCGCGGGTGACGCTCGACGTCCCGCTCTTCGGCGACATGAACAAGGAGGGCTGGTATTCAGGCGACCTGCACACGCATCGCAAGCCCGAGGAGATGCCGCTGCTGGCGCGGGCCGAAGAACTGAACGTCGCGCCGGTAATCACGCGCCACGCCGGCGACGGCCGGCCCGTCAGATCGCCGTATCCGGCGGCGAACCTGGGCGGGGGGGACGCAAAGCACGTGGTCACCCTGCAGAACCAGGAAGTGGAGCGGCTGCGCGGCGGACACGGGGCCGTCGTGCTGCTGAACACGCCGCGTCCGGTGGAGGCGAACCCGGCGCTTCTGTTTCCGCTCGAGCTGGAGTTCTGCCGCGAGGCGCGCGCGCAGGGCGGATTCGTGGACGGGGAGAAGCCGATCTGGAAGAACATCCCGGTCAACCTCGCTTTCGGAGCGCTCGACGCGATCGGCGTGGTCAACAATCATTTTCACCCGCGCGACGTGCTGCTCGACGCCGAGAAGTACGGATCCATGGAGCGCGCGGATCCGGTCTACCGGACGGTTCCCGGCTTCGCCCAGTGGATGCTGGATCTGTATTACAGCTTCCTGAACTGCGGCTTTCGCATTCCGGTTTCGGCCGGGTCGGCGTCGGGCGTGATGTCGAGCTGGCCCGGATACGAGCGCGTCTACGTACATTTGAGCGGGCCGTTCAATTACGAACGGTGGTTTCGAGACCTGAAGGCGGGCCGCAGCGTGGCCACCAACGGCCCGCTGCTTCGCGTTTTCGCCGACGGCAAGCCGCCCGGCGCGGAGTTCCCGTTTCAAAAAGCGCGCCGCGTCCGGCTCAGCATCGACGCGCAGGCGCAGGGTCCGCTGGAGCGGACGGAGGTGGTCTTCAACGGCCGGGTGCTGCGGTCGCTTGGGGGCGCCCCGGACGGAGCTGTCAAAACCACGATGGAATTGACAGTCGAGAGCCCGGGCTGGCTGGCGGTGCGCTGTTTCGAGCCCGCCGGCGCGACGATACGGTACGCCCACAGCTCACCCTTCTATTTCCCCGAGGGCGGCAAGCTGCCGGTGCGGGCGCCGGACGCGATTCGTTGGGCGGACTACATCCACGGCCTCGCCGCCGGCCTCACGGCCGCCGATTATCCCTCGCCGCCCGACTACGAGAAAGCGCAAGCCACGTTCAAGGAAGCGGAAGAGATCTACCGGCGTCTGGCCGGCCAAGGCGCCCGATAGTTTCCAGCCTATGCCGGCGACACGATCACCGTCTGCGGACCGGGCAGCTTGTGGGCCTCGCTGGGACCGAATCCGCTATTCCGGAACATCCTGTCGAGTTCCGCGAACGTGTAGGCGTCTCCGGCGGGCGTCGAACCGAGCATCATCAGGCTGAAGGTCGCGGCGGCCGGCGGAGAGACGCGGTCCTCGTTGGGGACGAACTCCAGCGTCACGGCCTTGCCACCGGGCTTCAAGGCCGCATGCACTCTGCGCAGCAGCCCCTCGCAGGTCGGGACATCGAAGTGGTGGAGGAAGTTGGTCAGCAGCACGACATCGTAATCCTTGCCGAGATCGACTTCGAAGGCGCTGCCGGCGATGGTCTCGTAGCGGTCCGAGACTCCCGCTTTGGCGGCGTTCTCCCGGGCGACTTCAAGCACCATGCCCCAGTCCAGCGCGACGATTCGCGCGTTGGGATTGCGGCGCGCGATGGTGACGCCGAAAATGCCGTGTCCGGCGGCGATGTCCAGCACTTTGCAGGGCGCGCCGGCGTCCGCATCGACAACTCCGGCGATGAAGTCGGCCGGCATGGCCATCAGGGGAACCATGCTGTGGGCGAACTCCACCCACACCGGATTCTCCGGCTCCACGGTTCCACCGGTGACCGAGCCGCCTTTCTTAACGGCCGCCGCCAAGTCGGAGAAATTTCCCATCAGGCCGGGGGAATGGAGGAAGCGGACCATGGCGCCCATATAGGCGGGCGACCGGCGGTCGAGAAACATGGCCGAGTCCGGTGTGAGAGACCACTGGCCGTTCTGCTTGGTGAGGAAGCCGACCACGGTCAGGTAATCGCACAGAATTCTGGCGCCGCGCTCGGCGACGTTCAGCCGGCCGGCCAGTCCGGCGGCTGTGGTGACGCCTTCGGCGATGGCGGTGAACAGATCGAGATCGATGGCGGCTCGAAGAGCATTGGTTCGCTGGTATGCGTTGAGGGTTTCGAAGATCAGCTCCGGATTGGGCTGATGTGGTTGAGTAGTCGTAGTTGCCATGAGTGCTATTATGCCAAATCCTCGTTTTCGGGCCGGCATCGAAATCAGCGCCATAATAGTGGCGGGGGCGGCATGGAAGATCCTGCATTCAACGAACCGCGTTTGGCGCTGAACCGCATTTACACGAAGGGCGGCGACGCGGGAGAGACCAGCCTCGCGGGAGGCCAGCGGCTGCCGAAGGACGCGCGCCGGATCGAAGCCTACGGTACGGTGGACGAGCTGAACGCGTGGGTCGGAGCGGCGTGCCTGACCTGCGAGCAGCTCTCGGTGGAGAGAAGCGGCCTGACCCGCCTGACGGCGATCCTGAGACGGGTGCAGCATGAGCTGTTCAATCTCGGCTCGATTCTGGCGACGCTGCCCGGGGATGTGCATCCGAGACAGGCTCAGGTGACCGAGGTGGAGATTCGGACCCTGGAGTCGGAAATCGACGAAATGAACGCGGGGCTGCCCGGGCTGCGGTCCTTCGTGCTTCCGGGAGGGTGCCGCGCGAACGTGGAGCTGCACGTGTGCCGGACGGTCTGCCGTCGCGCGGAGCGGGTCTGCGTGAGCCTGGCGCGGGAGGGAGAAGCGCCGCCCGAGGCGGTGCGGTACCTGAACCGGCTGAGCGACGCGTTCTTCGTGTGGAGCCGATGGGTGAGCCAGCAGCTCGGCGTCCCGGAGACGCTGTGGGAGCCGAATCGCGCGGCTTCGGGCTCCCGGCAGGAGTGAAGCGGGGAAGGCGCGGGAGAGCGCCGCGCGCGGAGTCGATGGGGCAGAATAGAGCATGGTGCGCGGGTTCGAGATCGAAATCGGCATGCTGCTTCAGTCGCTCGACGAAGCCTTCGACAAGAAGTCGTGGCACGGTCCGAACCTGTACGGGTCGATCCGCGGGGTGACGGCGAGCGAGGCGTCGTGGCGTGTTGCGCCGGGGCGCCACAACATCTGGGAGCTGACACTGCACGCGGCCTACTGGAAATATGTGGCGCGACGACGCCTCACGGGAGCGAAGCGCGGCGGCTTCGCGGTGGCGGGCAGCAACTTCTTCGAGCGGCCGGTGGAGGCCAGTGAGCCGGCCTGGAAATCGGACGTCGAGATCCTGAAAGAGGAGCATCGCCGGTTGCGGCGGGCGGTGGTGGAATTCAAAGCGGCCGATCCAGTGAAATGGCCGGCCGTCCGGCGCCTGATTCGCGGAGCGGCGGCGCACGATGTCTACCACGCAGGGCAGATCCGGCTGCTGCGGCGGCTGGCCGGCGGCGCATGAGCACAACCTCGCGATTGGTAACGAGCCTCGCCACCACGGAGGCGCTGGCGGAACTGTTCTCGGACACGGCGGTCCTGCAGGCGATGCTGGACGTCGAGGCCGCACTGGCCCGAGTCGAGGCGCGGCTGGGCGTCATTCCGGCGGGCGCCGGCGGCGCGATCACCGCGTCGGCGAAGGCGGAATACTTCGACACCGCCGAGATCGCGCGCGAGACGCTACGCACGGGAACGCCCGCGATTCCGCTGGTGAAGGCGCTGACGCTGCGCGTGCGGGATCAGGATCCGGCCGCCGCCGGATTCGTGCACTGGGGCGCGACCAGCCAGGACATCTCGGATACGGCGCTGGTCCTGCTATTGAGAAGGGCTCGGGTGTTACTGGCGGGAAGCCAGGGGCGGCTCGACGCGGCGTTGGCGCGACTGGCCGCCGATCACGCGGGGACCGTGATGCTGGGACGCACCCTGATGCAGCCCGCCCCGCCGGTCACATTCGGGCTCAAAGCAGCCGGCTGGCTGGCGGCGTTGCGGCGCGGCTGGGACCGGATGGAGGGAGCATTCGAAGACGCTCTGCTGCCGCAGTTCGGCGGCGCGAGCGGGACGCTGGCGAGCCTCGGCGATCGGGGAATCGAGGTGGCCGAGGCGTTGGCTGCGGAACTGGAGCTTCCCTGCCCGGAGGCGCCGTGGCACGCGCACCGCGACCGGCTGGGCTGGCTGGTGTCGGCGTGCGGCGTCTACATCGGATCGCTGGCCAAGATGGCTCGCGACCTGGCACTGCTCATGCAGCACGAAGTGGGCGAAGCAGCCGAGCCTTCCGGGTCCGGACGCGGAGGGTCGTCCACGATGCCGCACAAAGCCAATCCGGCGGGATGCGCAGTGGCGCTGGCGGCGGGATACCGGCTGCCGGGGCTGGTGGCGGGCTTCCTTTCGGCGATGCCCGGCGAGCAGGAGCGCGGGTTGGGCGGCTGGCATTCGGAGTGGCCTACGATGGCCGGCGTCATCCAGACGACGGGCGGCGCCATGGAGTCGATGGCGGAGGCGGCGGAGGGTCTGAGTGTGGACCGCGCTCGCATGCGCGCCAACCTGGAGGCGACGCGGGGGGTGGTGTTCGCGGAACGCGCGGCTACGCTGCTGGCGGCGCGAATGGGACGGGACGCGGCGCATCGGCTGCTCGAGGAGGCGGTCCGGCGTTGCGCCGCCGAGGGACGTCATCTGAAAGACGTGCTGGCCGGGATGCCCGAAATCGCGGGTCACCCGGGCGCGGAGGGGCTGCGAGATCTCGAATCGCCGGAAGCCTACCTGGGATCGGCGGAGGCGTTTCGGGTGCGCCTCCTGGAGCCGGAGGAGTGACGGCGGCGCCAACTTCGAGCGAATCGAAAACGGACGAGCGAAGCCAATTTCAACGGGAACAGTGTTGAATGTGATGAATTCTGATGAAGCCGGCCAAAGGGTTCACATCCCCACAATAGCAGGGCAAGTCCGGGGGAACGGGGGGGCGGCGGTTGTATGTGGGTGTGCCGATTGAGAAATTATTTTTGAAATGGAGGTCAATGTCCCGACCGGGCGGTCGATTTTCCATGCCTGGGACGTGCACAAGAGTGTCTTCCGGGATATCCTGAGCATGGTGGACGTTCCGGAACCCAATGCCGAGCCCGCAGACATACCAGACAAGCTATACTTTCGCATCGGGGAAGTGAGCGATCTGGTCGGGGTGGAACCCTATGTATTACGGTATTGGGAAACGGAGTTCCCGGCGGTGGGACCGAAGAAGTCGGACACGGGGCACCGCATGTACCGGCGCAGGGAAGTCGAACTGCTCCTCAAGATCAAGCACCTGCTTTACGAGAAGAAGTACACGATCGAGGGCGCGAGACAGTTTCTGAACAGCGAACCGAAAGGAAAGCGGAAGCGGCCGGTGAAGAGCCAGCAGGCTGAGCTTTTCGCGGGCGATGCGCTACCGGAGATCCGGAAGGAACTGGCGGCGATCCTGGCGTTGCTCAAGTAAGAACACCACTATTGTGTGGTGTCTCCAGCGATAGCAGTATAGATGCGGTCGAGGTCTTCGGTCGAGTAATATTCGATCTCGATTCGACCGGAATTATTCGATTTTTCGACGATCCGGACTTTGGTACTCAGCACGCGCTCCAATTCCTGAATGGCTGCCTTGACGTTGGGATCGACCGCAACCTCCTTTGGAGTCTTTGGTTTACGGGTTTCGGTCATGCGCTGGGTCAGGCTTTCGACCTGGCGGACCGAGAGTCCCTGGGCGACGACTTTTTCCGCTACTTCGCGCTGGAGCTCGGCGGGGATTCCGAGCAGGCAGCGTGCGTGACCCTGGGAGAGGCGGCGGCTGGCGACGAGCGCCTGCAAGTCCTCGGGCAGTTGGAGGAGGCGGATCAGATTGGTAATGGTGGTGCGATCCTTGCCGGTTCTGAGCCCTATCTGCTCATGGCTGAGTTGGAGCTCGCGGACGAGACGGTCGAAGGCGAGGGCGGTTTCAATGGGATTGAGGTCCTCGCGCTGGATATTTTCGACAAGGGTGATTTCGAGGAGGCGCTCATCGGGGATGTGGCGGATGACGACCGGAACCGTGTCGAGGCCAGCCAGCTTTGCCGCCCGCCATCGGCGCTCTCCGGCGACGAGCTGATAGCGTCCCGCGGCGGGGCGGACCACGATAGGCTGAATGATCCCATTCGTCCGGATAGAGGCGGCCAATTCGTGCAGGCGCTCGGGTTCGAATACGCGGCGGGGCTGCAGCGGGTTGGGGTCGATCTCATCGATACCGATGCGGTCGGCGGGGGATGGATCGGCGGTGTGTTCCGGCGCGGGAACCGGCGGGTGCTGGCGAGTCGGCAACAAGGCCGTCAGGCCCTTACCGAGCGCTCGACGGGGCCCTTCTTGCGGCTTGTTCATTGGCGAGAATC
>DATJFH010000360.1:0-6249 GCA_035495815.1 Bryobacteraceae bacterium | reverse complement strand
CTTTTGAACGACGACGAAAAGCTCCGCCGCCTGTACGGTCCCGAGCTGTTACCGCCTGAGCTGATTCGCTCCATCGGGCTCATTCCATCCGAATACCTGTTCTTTTACTACCAGCCGCGCTTCGCGGTGGAGAACCAGCTGCGCGCGGGTTCGACCAGAGGGGAGGAATTGAGAGCCCTCAACGGCAGGATCTGGCCGGAAATCGAATCGAGGATACGGCGGGCGGATTGGAGGGGCGTCTTTGAAATCTACCGCAGCTACGTAAACAGGAGAAATGTGAGTTACCTGAAGCTGGAGGCAGCGGGTGAATCGGCTTTCGCTCAGCCCGAGGTGGATTGGAATCCACTGGACGCTGAAGTGGGCTACCATCGCATCGCCGTGGAAACGATGAGAGCTCTCACCGCTACGGCGGCTTCGAAGCTGGTGCTGAATGTGCCCAACGCGGGCGCCATAGAGGATTTGAGCGCGGACGATGTTATCGAGGCCCCCTGCGAAGTCGATCGAAACGGAGCGCGGCCTTCCCAGGTCGGGAAGCTCCCGGAGACGGTGCGCGGCCTCACGGTGGCGGTCAAAGCCTATGAACGTCTGACAATTCGGGCGGCAGAAGAGCAATCCGTTTCCGCAGCGCGCCTGGCTCTGTTTACGAATCCGCTGGTGGGAGACTGGAAAGCAGCCGGCGTGTTCGTGAACCGGCTTTTCGAAACGGATTCGAATCTGCGCCGTGGCGGTCACCGGGCTACGACACCGAAGTAAAGGTCCTCAAAATGCTGGGCCTTGAAATCGTGGAGAAGCCTGTGGCTGGGCCCGGAATCGCGGCCCTGGATATAGACGTCTATTTAGCGGTCATCGAAGAAGCTCAAGCCAGGGAGATCCCCTTCGCGGTGGGCGGTTCGCTGGCGATGGCTGCGCATTGCGGATTGCTGCGCAATTCCAAGGACCTGGACTTATACGTGCTGCCGGAGGACGCGCCCGGTATGATTCGCGCTCTTACCGACCTGGGGTTCGAGGATTATTACAGCCGCTTGCCGTATGACCGCGGCTGGATTTACCGGGCTTGCAAGGACGAGCTGATCGTGGATGTAATCTGGGCCATGGCGAACCGACGGGCGGATGTGGATCGGGGCTGGCTGGAGCGGGCGCAGGAGATCGAGGCGGGCGGCAAGCGGTTCCATCTGCTATCGGTCGAGGAGATGATCTGGAGCAAACTGTACGTTTTTCAGCGCGACCGCTGCGATTGGCCGGACATCCTCAATCTTGTCGACTGCGCCCGGCGCCGGCTGGATTGGGATTATCTGGCCAGCCGCCTCAGCGACGATCTGCCGCTCCTCAAAGGCATTCTCCAGGTCTACCAGTGGCTTCGCCCCGGCGTTTTGGCGGGAAATCCGCGCTGGATGCGAGACGGAGAAGCCGGGGATGGAGTTCCGTCCGCCGATATCACCCGCCGGCGGGCGGCTCTGCTCGATTCGCGCGCCTGGCTGGTGTGTCTCGAGGACGGTAACGGATGCTGATCGGCGCCATGAACCACCCGGCGGAAGACGTCGTGGGTGAGATCACCTGGATGGCGGCGATGGGCTTGGAATTCGTGGACCTGACCCTCGAGCCCCCGCTGGCCGCCTCGGATAGAGTGGATGCTGCCGCGATCCGCGGGGCGCTCGAGAGGGGGCATCTTGACGTCATCGGTCACACGGCTTTCTATCTGCCGCTGGCCAGCCCGTTCGAGGAGATCCGGTGCGCGGCTGTCGCCGAATTGCGCCGGTGTCTGGAAGTATTCTCAGAGGTCGGGGCGAAATGGATGAACCTTCATCCGGACCGCCATACACCTATGCATCCACGTTCGTTCCTCATCGAGCGGAATATCCGATCCATCGAGGAACTCTTGCCGTGCGCCGAACGGCTGGGCATCGGACTGATGATCGAAAACCTTCCGGGTGACTTCAACAACGTGGAACAATTGGGTGAATTGCTTGGCCCGCTGCCCGAGCTTGCCTTGCATCTGGACATCGGACACGCCAACCTGCTGACGCCGTTCAATCAAACCGAGAACATTCTTCAGGCTTACGGATCGAGGCTGCGGCACGTGCACCTGCACGACAACAAAGGGGGCGGAGCGGATCTGCACCTGCCTCTGGGCGCCGGCAATCTGGACCTACACCGCGTCCTCGCCGCGCTGAATGCCAGCGGCTACGATGGAACGATCACGCTCGAAGTCTTCACCCCGGATCGGGAATATCTTCGGATGAGCTGCGGTATCCTCCGGCGAGCGTGGAACAACGTGGCCAGCTCAGCCGGAAGACCGGTGCGAGCCTGAAACCTGCCGTCTTCCATGCAGCTGATGGTCGCGGTGTCGACCGCCGAGGGCGGCTTCTGCTCGTGCGGCCGCCCCAGGTGGAGACCACGTGCCCCGCAGTCCGGAGCGCTGGAAGCGCGCGAACCGATTTACTTCTTTCCCGTGCGCGGCTGTCTGGCAGCGACACTGCGGGGGCTCGGCTCTGCGAGCCGCAACATATCAGCATATACGCTCCGAACTGTGCGGTTCGCAGTGAAGGTCAGATACTAGGAGCGGGAGACCGCCACCTGCAGAAACGCCGGCGAGGACACCAGCGCCAGCAGCAGCTCGCGGAAGCGAAACCCGGACTTCCGGAATACCTCGTATAGCGCATCGAGCTGCGGCTGGTCCGATTCGGTCTCGTGCCGGCCGGCGGCGTAGCGGAAGATCTGCTTCACCATGCAACGCTGGCAGGTCGGATCATTCGCCAGTATCCCGCCCAGCTCCTTGATGGTGGTGAACTGCGAATTGGCTATGCCCTGAATGTGCGCGGACGTGTCGAGGGGCAGTTCGAAATCCTTGGGCGCCGAATCTTTCTTTGTAACCGCGTCCCGCAGAGACTGGATCCTCAGGGACAGTTTCTCGCGGTAGCGGCCGATGTTGTCGAACTTCTCGAAGCCGAGTCCGATGGGATCGATCAGGCTGTGGCAGGCGGCGCAGCTCGGATTGCCAAGGTGAATGGCGAGCCGATCCCTGTTCGTCAGCGGCTTGTCGGTGACCGGCGGCAGGTTTGTGTCCACGCCCGGTGGCGGGGGAGGCACGTTCTGGCAGAGAAAATGTTCGCGCACGAAGAGGCCTCGCGCCGTGGGCGAGGTGTCCGTCTGGTTCCCGGTGAGAGTCAGCAGTCCGGCGTGTCCCAGAACCCCTGCCCGCGTGGTGCCCTGCGGATACTTCACCATGCCGAACTCTTCTCCCGGCGGATCCATGCCGTAGAGCTGCGCCAGGCGCGCCGACAGGAAAGTGTAATCGGCGCTGAACATCTCCATGAAGTTGCGGTCATTCCAAACCAGGTGATTGAACAGATGGCGCGTTTCTTCGGTCATCACCGGAAGCAGCGAATTGCTGAAGTCGGGATAGGCGCGGGCATTCCGCACGGAAGACATCACCCGATCGAAACGCATCCACTGGGCGAGGAACACCTCGAGCGCCCGCTTGGCTTGGGGATTGTCGAGCATGCGGACCGCGATCTTCCGAATGCCTGCTGAATCTCCCAACTCGCCTGCCTCGGCGGCGCGGAAGAGCTCGGCCGACGGCATGGTGTCCCACAGGAAGTACGAAAGCCGGCTGGCGACGCCGTACTGCCGCCATCGGCCGCCGGGACCGTCTTCCAGGTGGAACAGGAAGCTCGGCGATTGCAGCATCGCCTCGACCACCAACTTTGCGCCCGCCTCGAAATTGCGCTGCGCCGCCTGGCTGAACAAGGCGGCGTAGCCGGCGGCTTCCTCATCGGTCAGCGGCCGGCGAAACGCACGGGAACCGAAACTGCGGATGAATTTATCCCGGCAGGACCGGTCGCCGGGCGAGGCTGGTTTGCACGGAATCAGACCCTGACTGTCGCCTCTCCGGAATGCATTCGCGGCCAGCTTCTCCGCCGCCACGGTGTAGGCTTCGGCCAGCAGCGGCGGTACGCTCTGACCCTCTACCTGGTTGGTGAAGCCATTGAGAAAATCCTCGGGAGGAAACTGATCGGCCGGACGTGTGTAGTCTCCGAGCAGGTCGCGCACGGTATGGTTGTACTGGCTCAGCGTGAGCCTCCGCAGTTCGGCCGGTTTCGCCGGAGCGCGCTGGCCCGAGCCGAGACGGCGGATCGAAGCGGCGATCTCCGCCTCTTTCAGCTTGGCGAGATGCGTGACCCACGTTTTCAATATCTGCTCTTCCGGGCTGCCCTTGGCGACGCGCTCGCCGCCGGTGTGGGGAATCCGCAATGTCGGCTTGTTGAGCAGCAGCGATTTCGAAATCGCGCTGCGGTCGATCAAGGCCGACAGCTTCAGTCCGAAGATCCGGATAGAGTCGACGCTCGCATCCGCGGCGGGGAACTGCAGCCGGGTGGCGGAGGAGACGCCGTTGTCGTTGTGGCAGAGGCGGCACTCCGCTTTTTCGAAAATCGGATAGAGTTTCTCGACGAAAAACCGGTCGTCCACCGGCTGGGCGGTCAGGACGCCCGCCGTTATGAGGCTCGCCAGGACGAGCCACGGGATGGAACGCCGCGTAGCCACTTCGGTCATTATGCAACAAAACAATGCTGCGCCCCCGGCGGGCGCGCTTGCTCCATCGTCCCCGCCCGCAACTTTATTTCTTCCTCCTGCGCTGCGACTTCGCGTCCTGATCCGTCAGCTTCAACGCCGCAGCCTGTTCCCTCACCCACGTGCCGTACTTCGCGTTCTCCTCTTCTCCATACACCGCCGGCGGTCCCCCCGGAATACGCCCGGGCGGCTCCTCTTTACGAGCCTGCCCCCGGTAATACGCCAGCCGCTCGCGCAATTTGGCGACGATCTCCGGCTGCTCGGCCGCGCGGTTATGCTTCTCGTAGGGGTCCTCGCGCATGTTGTAAAGCTGCAGCGGCTGCTCCTCCCAGGTGTAGTAACTGGCGCCTTGCTCGATGAGCTTCCAGTCCCCCGCGCGGATCACCTGCAGGCAGTGCGCGATCTCGCGGCGAGGCGACGCGGCCCCCGCGGCGATGGTCCGCCACACATCCTTGCCGTCGAGCGGCAAGCCTTTGTCGATGTCGGCCCCCGCCAGCCGGCAGAACGTGGGAAACAGGTCCACCGCGTGGAGCATCTCATCCGTTTGTGATCCGGCCGGAATCATCCCCGGCCACCTGGCGGCAGCCGGAACGCGGATGCCGCCTTCGTGATAGGCCGATTTGAATCCGCGGTATGGACCATTCGTCGTCATCCGCCGCGGACCGCCGTTGTCATTGGCGAAAATAACCAGCGTCTCGCCGTCGATCCCCTTGTCCTTGATCGCCCGCATGACCTGCCCGATTGCGATGTCCATGCACTCCAGTTGCGCGCGCTGCGGACCTGTGCGGCCCAGCCGTTCGTACTTGAGCAGATATTTTTTAGGCGCTTCATTCGGACCGTGTACGGCATTGAACGGCAGGTAGAGAAAGAAGGGTTTCTTTCCGTCGTGTCCGCTGATCAACCGTGCGGCTTCCTTCGCCAACAGAAACGTCGAGTAGCCTTCCTCGATCACGGGCCTGCCGTCGCGATGCCAGTCGAGCACCCCTTCCCGCGTATGAGTGAAGGAGTCGATCAAGGCGCCGTAGAATCCGTAATGATGCTCGAAGCCGCGCGCTATCGGCAGGTGCCCGGACTGCCACTCGCCCAGGTGCCACTTGCCGAGCATCCAGGTAGCGTACCCGGCCTCGCGCAGAGCTTCGGCCACGGTGCGCTCGTCGCGCAGCATCCCCTGGCTGGACGCGGCCGCCGGACGCCGCTCGGTCCCCGTCTTCCAGGCGTAGCGTCCGGTCATTAGGCAGGCGCGCGAAGGCGTGCAGACAGGCTGCACGTAAAACTGCGTGAGCCTCACCCCTTCCCGTGCGATGGCGTCGATATTCGGAGTCGGGACTTCTTTGCCGCCGTTATAGCCGACCTGATCCCAGCCCATGTCGTCAGAGAGAAGCAGAACGATATTAGGCCGCGGAGCCTTATCGGCCGCCACGGCTTGGCAGGCGACGGCGCCGCCGGTAGCGAGCAGAAACCCGCGCCGGGAGAATTGAGTCATAGCTTAGATTAGTACATCCGGCTCACACTCAGACCCAATAAACCCGGCCCTCGCGTCATCGAAGCAAACGCACATGGCGACGCATCGATTCCTGCCTGCCGAGGTGGGCTCGGTCCCGGTGTTCGGGCCCGTGCAGGATAACCGCATTGGCCACGCCAACGACTAACCGCGCTCCGCAACGATCCGGAACCGGTCGG
>DATJFH010000359.1:0-15624 GCA_035495815.1 Bryobacteraceae bacterium | reverse complement strand
TACATGGGCCTGTTCCAGATGTTTTTCCTGGACATGCCGCTGATCATCGCCTCGTTCTGGTCGATTTCCGCGTTCTATCTGATTGCTCAACGGGAGCTCTATCCTCGGAACTGGAAGCGATCCATTTTTCTGCTTCCGATGCTGATGGGAGTGGGGGTGGGACTAACCATCATTAATACGAGGGCGGTTCTCGAGGCGCTGTTCGGGGTTCAGAGCAGCTTTGTCCGGACACCCAAATACGCCATCGAAGGGCGTCCGATGAATCTGGAGATCAAGAAGTACCGCCGCAAGAGCGGATGGCTGCCGTATTTCGAGGTAGCCTTCGGCACTTACTTCCTGGGGATGGTGCTGTTCGCCATCGAATCGAATAACTTCCTAGCCATACCTTTTCTGCTGCTGTTCGTGGCCGGTTATTACTGGGCAGGCTTCGCCACGCTGTACCAGGAGTACCAGGGTCGTCTCAAGTGGATGCAACAGCGGAGACTGGAACTAGGTACTGCCCGATAAACAATCGCTACATTACTTAAGTACCAGAAGAAGACCCCTCAGGAATGAGGTTTTTCCGCTAAGTCTACTAAGGTCAACAGGCATTGGCGCAAGAAGCAGCTTCCGCGATACTGTTTATTACCTTCACAAGGAGCTTCTTGAATGGATTACAAGTATAAGCAACTCGAACAGGAGCTGTCTGCTCTGGGCAAAGTATTCGCCGACCTGGGCGCACGCCTGTCGGAAGTTGCGAAAGAAGTAACGGCTCCGG
Organism: Bryobacteraceae bacterium; assembly: GCA_035495815.1. Classification (GTDB taxonomy): domain Bacteria; phylum Acidobacteriota; class Terriglobia; order Bryobacterales; family Bryobacteraceae; genus DATJFH01. Next base: position 14,867 of record DATJFH010000359.1, on the reverse strand, counting down.
GCGTAAACCCCTCGGAGAGCCTGCTCGAACAGATCTCGGCGTCGCGCGCGAGCTTCGAGAATGTCCGGGCGGCGGTGCACGGCCACGCCACGGCGATGCTGGTTTCGCCATTGCCGAAGCTGGGGGAACTGGTTTCGATCGCGACGATGGATGGGTTGTTGAAGGCGTCGGCGGTCGCCGAGGAGGCAAAGTTCTCGATCGACGGAGAGCGGGCGAACGCGCTGGCGATTCTGGACCGGGTGCTCTCGATCATTCATCGGGAGACAGGGGATTTCAAACCGCTGCAGGAGTGCCTCGCGAAGGTCGGCGAGCTGCGGAGCGCGGTATCGGCGGTGGCATGGCCGCAGCGGCATCCGGAGACGGAAGCGATCGTGGGGTTGAAACATCCGACGACGGATCTGCTTCAATTCGTGGAGAACCTGGACCGGATTGACGACGACAGCTGGATGGCGCTGGAGACGACGATCACGCAAACGTACAGCAAGCCGCTGTTCGTGGCGGCGTCGCGCGGCAAGCTCTCGGTGGCGGCGGCGGGCAAGGCGCCGGCGGCGTCGAAGCCGGTAACAGCGGTTTCCGCCAAACCCACGGCGCCGGCAGTAGAAATGAAACCGGCGGCTCCGGCGGTCGAGGCCAAGCCGGCTGCGGCGGCCGAAGCAAGGCCTGCGGCTGCGGCCGAGAACAAACCGTCCCCGGCGGCAGAGACCAAGACGGCGGCCCCGGCCGAGAAGCCGGTGGAAAAAAAAGTGGTAGTGGAGAAGTCTCCTGAGAAGCCCGCGGCTGCGCCGGTTGCCGCTCCGGCTGCCGCGGCCGACAAGAAACCGGCTCCTGTTCCGGCTCCGGCAGCGGCTCCGACTCCCGCGCAGGCGGCCGCGGAGAAGCCGAAGCCGGCTCCGGCCGTCACACCGGCTCCTGTGCCGGCTCCTGTGCCGGCGGCTGCTCCGGCGCAGTCCTCCGCCCCGACGGTAGAGAAGAAACCGGTCGTTCAGCCGACCCCGCCCACTCCGGCCGCTCCTCAGCCGGTGACGGCGGCTCCGGCGGCGACCGTACCGGCGCCTCCGCCTCCGCCTCCGGCTGTTCCGGCGTCTCCGGCAGCCGCGGTGACGGCGGCCCAGCGTCCGGCGGCGCCTGCCGTTCCGGCGACGGCAGCGGTGACACCCGCGCCTCCGGCGGCGGCATCCGGTAATACGGCTGCGGGATCTCCTTTGACGGTCACCATCAATTCGCTTTCCGCGCTGGCAACCGCCACCGAACCGGCTGAAAAGAAGCCCACGGAAGCCGACAAGCAGCGCAAGGAGCCACGTCTGGCTTCACCCGCGCCGCCGCCCCAAAACATCGTGAAATCCGAGCCGAAGTCGCAGGAGTCCGGTGACGGCATGCAGCAGGGGATCCCGGGCGACGGCTCTCAACGGCCGCAGCGCTGGGGATTCTGGCGGGGAAACCGGTAATTTCGTCCGTTTCGCGAACCGGGCCGAACTGCCACCAGACCGGGCTGGCAAGGGCCCGGTTTCCTTTTCAAATCCCCGCTCAAATTGAGGTTGCATTGACACACTTGACCCCCGGGTGTGATATGCTGGTCCGGTTGTTGCAGGGTACCTGATCGTGTTTACCTGATTCCGCCCCTCGAGGAGTAAGAGTGATCGATCGAAGTCATGGCCTGCTACTACTCAACACGACGCTCCTGCTGACGGCGGCCGGCTGTGCCTCCGTACCGACGCAGGGCCGTTTTCAGATGCCGTTCGTGCCGGCGGCCACAGCGCCGGCGGCAGAACCCTCGCTGGTGGAGCCTCCGCCGAACATTTACCTCAACAACGGTCTCCCCAACCCGGTAAACGATCAGCACCGGCTGGTACGGGTACCGACGCCCTCGGACATGCTGATCGTGCGGGCGGACGAGGCCTATCAGAAAGGGAAGAAGCTTTACCAGAGCGGCGAGAAGGAGAAGGCCCGGAAACAGTTCGACCGGGCGGTGGATCTGCTGTTCGAGGCTTCCGAGAATCCGTCGGACCGACGGGCGTTCGAGCGCAAGTTCGAAGAGACGGTGGACGGGATCACCCGCTACGACCTGGCGGGTCTGGGGCCGGCTTTGAACGTGGAAGTGCCGCAATTCGAGAAGTCGCCGCTCGAAGACATTCTGGAGATGACCTTCCCGGTGGATCCCAAGTTGAAGCCGAAGTTCAAGGAAGAGGTGCAGGCCACCGTGTCACAACTTCCGCTGTCGGTGAACGACTCGGTGCTGGGGTTCATCCAATTTTTCACCGGGCGGGGCCGCAGGACGATGATCGCGGGCATGCAGCGGGCGGGAAAGTATCGCCCGCTGATCCAGCGAATCCTGGATGAGGAAGGGGTTCCGCAGGAGCTGATCTACCTGGCGCAGGCGGAATCGGGTTTCCTGCCGCGGGCGGTTTCGAACAAGCAGGCGACGGGGATGTGGCAATTCGTACAGTTCCGGGGGCGGGAATACGGGCTGATGCAGACACCGTACTCGGACGACCGTTTGGATCCGGAGAAGGCGACGCGGGCGGCGGCCAAGCACCTGCGCGATCTGTACACGAAATTTGGAGACTGGTACCTGGCGATCGCGGCTTACAATTGCGGTCCGGGGAACGTGGAGCGGGCGGTGGAGCGGACGGGCTACGCGGACTTCTGGGAGCTGCGGAGCCGGCGCACGCTGCCGCTCGAGACCACGAACTATGTGCCGATCATCCTGGCGATGACGATCATGGCGAAGAACGCCAAGCAGTACGATCTGGAAGGCGTGATACCGGATCCGGCGCTGCGGTACGACGTGGCGGTGATGGCGTCGCCGACGAATCTGGCTCTGGTAGCGGACCTGACGGAGACACCGGTGGCGGAGCTGCAGGCGCTGAATCCTGCGCTGCTGAAGAGCGTGGCGCCGGCGGGCTATCAATTGAACGTGCCGCCGGGCACGGCGAACACGCTGATCGCGGCGCTGCAGACGGTGCCGCCGGAGCGGCGGGCGTCGTGGCGGATGCACACGGTGGAATACGGCGAGACTCTCTCGGTAATCGGCAAGCGTTACGGAGCGGCGCCGAGCGTGATCGCGTCGGCGAACCGGCTGGAGAGCGAGACACCGGAGGCGGGCGACCGGCTGGTTATTCCGCAGAGCGCGGCTCCGGTTCAGGCGGGAAGACCCGCAGTCCAGAAGACAGCGCCGGGCACGGGCGCGCGCCGTGCCTCGGCGGGGCGATCGGCAGCCGCGAAGAAACCGGCGTCGCAAGCGCCGCCGGCGGCAAAGTCCAAGGCGAAGAGCGGCACGGTCGCCAAGTCCACGCGGAAAAAGAGCGGCGCGGCCGGCCGCAGCTAGTCTTTTCAGCGGCGAATTTAAAACTTTCTTCAAGCGCCCTATTGCCTGTTCGAAAAAAAGGTTTATTCTAGGGTTGAAGTTGTCTTTGACGACTGGAGGCATACACAGTGTTTGATAACTCAAAGCTCGGTCTCAACGATGAGGAAATAGACGACTACCGAGATTTCGACGACGAGCATTCACAGCGGGGATCGAAACTGGACGATTTCGGCGTCGACGAGGACGAAGAAGACGTGGAGGAGGCGCCTCCGGCCGCTCCGGCTGTGGCCGAGGTCGTACCACCGGTAGCAGCGGTCGAGCCTGAGCCGGCGCCGGCCAAGCCACCGGCCAAGAAGAAGCCAGCGCCGAAGAAAGCGGCGAAAAAGGCGGTCAAGAAGGCTGCCGTGAAGGCCCCGGCGAAGAAAGCCGCGAAGAAAGCTCCAGCGAAGAAGGCTCCAGCGAAGAAAGCTCCAGCGAAGAAGAAGGCTTCAGCCAAGAAAGCTCCCGCAAAGAAGAAGGCTCCCGTGAAGAAGGCCGCAAAGAAGGCCACGGCGAAGAAAGCCGCCAAAAAAGCTCCCGCCAAGAAGGCCGCGAAAAGCAAAAGAAGGTAAGGGCTGACCGCCCACTTTTAAGAGCCGGACCGGGCTGGTTGTGACAAGCCCGGTCCTGTTCCACCGCCGTCTCCCCTGCGATGCCGATAAAAGCACGCCGCCACATCCGAAAGATGCGTGGTGGCGCCCAGTCCCACCTGATCGAAGGAGACGACGGACACTTTTACGTAGTCAAATTCCTCAACAATCCACAGCACCGGCGCATCCTGATCAACGAACTGGTGTGTTCGGTATTCCTGCGGTACCTGCAGATTTCATCGCCCGAGACGGCGCTGATCGAGTTCACGCCGGAGTTTCTGGAAGAAAACCCGGAGGTGGTGATCAATCTCGGCTCGCAATCGATCCGGGCGGTGGCGGGCCGGCATTTCGGGTCCAGATTCCCGGGCGATCCGGCGAAGCTGGCGGTGTACGATTTCCTGCCGGACGTGCTGCTCGCGCAGGTCAACAATCTGTCCGATTTCCGGGGGTGCCTGGTGTTCGACAAATGGGTGGGGAACGCGGACGCGCGCCAGTCGATCTTCTACCGGGCGCGGCTGCGGGACTGGGGGAGCTCCTCTCCACCCCTGAAGCTGGGCTTCGTAGCCATGATGATCGACCATGGATTCGCCTTCAACGGGCCGCACTGGGATTTCCCGGATTCGCCGATGCAGGGGCTCTACATGCGGAAGGTGGTGTACGAAACGGTGCGGTCGCTGGATGATTTTCAACCGTGGCTCGAGCAGGTCGTGCACTTTCCGGAGGAGGTGATCGACGAGGCGTACCGGCAGGCGCCTCCGGAGTGGCTGGCAGGGGAAGAGGAAGCGTTCGAGAAGCTGCTGGAGCGGCTGCTGCGCCGGCGCAAGCGGGTTCCGGACCTGCTCGAGGACTGCCGCAAGGCGAAGTCGAATCCGTTCACAAAATGGACGTAGCGGTGGGCTTTGGGGAAGGAGCGAAGCTCAGGCCATCATTTCGGCGGCGATGCGCCCGGCTGTAGCGGGCGCGAGGAGGATGCCGTTGCGGAAGTGTCCGTAGGCCAGCCAGAGATCCGATTGGCCGAAGCGGCGGATCTGGGGCTGGTGAGCGTCGGCGCGGGGGCGGAAACCGATCCAGGCCTGGGGCGGGCCGGCCTCCGCAAGCCGGGGGAGGAGCGAGGCGGCGCGGCGGGCAATATCGGCCACGGTGTCCGGGTTGATGGCGCGGTCGAAGCCGACGGTCTCCATGGAACTGCCGGCGATGGTAAATCCGGTGGAGCGCTGCAGGATGTAGGTGTGGCCGGAACGTAGGATAGTGGGGCAGGCGCCGGGCTCGAGCCAGTAACCGATCAGATGTCCGCGCACGGGGAAGGAGCCGGGCAGCCGGCGGGGAGCGTTATCGATGGAGAACGGAATGGCGCCGCTCCAGGCTCCGGCGGCGAGCACGGCGCGGGCGGCGGCGAAAGGGCCGACGCTGGTTTGGACCGAGACGCCGGCGTGTCCGGCGGTGATTCCGGTCACGGGGGTCATTTCACGGACGTCGACGTTTCGCGCGCGGCAGGCGGCCAGCAGGGCACGGGTGACGTCCCGGGGGTTTACGGCGGCGTCATCCGGGTAGAAGAGGGCGTACTCTCGATCGGCCGGGCGGGAGGGAATGCCGAGGCTCTTTTGTCTTTCGGCGCGGTCGAGCAGGGCGGGCCATTCGGACCGGCTGGGGGCAATTTCGATGGCGCCGCTGCGCTGGAAATCGATGGGGCAGCCGGTCTCCTCCTGGAGTTCGGCCACGAAATCGGGGTAGAGCCGGAGGCTGTGGAGGGCGAAATCAGACCACTGGGTCCGCTCGGTGACTTCCCCGCCGGGGGCGAGCATACCGGCGCCGGCCCAACTGGCTTCGCCGCCTGCCCGGCCGGCGTCGAGCAGCGTAACGCGCGCGCCGCGCTGCGCAAGTCGCCAGGCGATGGAGGAGCCGACAATGCCCGCGCCGACGACGATGGCTTCCATCACTCGCTGCGGCGGGCGGAGACGACTTTGAGCGCCGCGCCACGGCCGGCGGCAATCGAGCCCTCCAGAATCAGGACGCCGTCCGCGCCTGCCCCGAGCTGGCCTTCGACATCCTTACCCGCCGGGTCCAGCTGATATTCGGCTGCTCCGCCGGCCACGCGAAACAGCCATTTCCCGCCTTCCCGGCGAGCCTGGCCGCGCACGGTAACCCTGGCCTCCGCGGGGGTGTAGCCGATGCGCTTCAGAGCGTCGCGGAGGTCGTCGAGGGGAACGCGATTGGCCGGTTTCAGATCGACGATGGCGGTGGCGTCCTGCAGGCGGAAGCTGGCGCTCCCGACGCCTTTGATCTTCATCAGGGTCTTGTCGACGGATTGGGCGCAGGAGGCGCAATCGAGGCCGGTGACCGCCTGCTCCACATGGAGAAACTCGGCGTGGGCCGCGCCGGCGGCGAGGGTCAAGGTAAGCAGGACGGGCAATGGCGATGGCAAAACGGCCTCCTTCCCTGCCATTGTAGAATGAAAGCGCCCATGCATCGCTTCATCCTCCACAATGACGAAATCCACGAAGCCTCCGAAAAGGTGCTGTCGCCCGGCCAGATCGGGCTGCTCTCCGGGTGGGGGGTCTTCAGCACGATCAAGGTGATCGAGGGAGTCCAATTCGCTTTCGAGCGGCATTGGGCGCGCATGTCGAGGGACGCGGCGCTGATGAGGGTGGCGCTGCCGTGCGGGGCGGCGGAGCTCGAGAGCAACCTGGCGAGGCTGGTGGAGAAGAATGGCGTGACGATGGCGACGATGCGCGTGGTTGTGGTCCGCAACCGGGGCGGAGTGTGGGAAGCGCCGGGCCAGGCGCGCGCGAGCGACGTGATCGCGTTCACGTCGGATATCAAAGACTGGGGGGAATCGGTCAAGCTGAACTGGGTGCGGCAGGCGCGGCACGCGGCGTCTGTGTTCGCCGGGACGAAGATACTGGCCTGGGCGATGAACCTGACCTGGCTCGAAGAGGCGCAGTGCGGGGGCTTCGACGAAGTGATCCTGTTGAACGAGCGGGAGGAGGTGGCGGAGTGCACGTCGGCCAACATCTTCGCGGCGAAAGGCAGCGAGGTCTGGACGCCGCCGCTCAGTTCGGGATGCCTGCCGGGCATCACGAGGGAGCTGTTGCTGAGCGAGGTCCGGGCGCCGGGAATTCGGGTGACGGAAAGAGTGCTGACGCCGGCGGATCTGGAGGGCGCCGACGAGGTGTTCATCACGTCCACGACGCGCGATCTGCTGCCGGTATCGAAGATCGGCGAGCGGGAGATCGCGAATTCGGGGCACACGCGAGAGGCGCTTCAGACGGCGTTTTCAGGCTATGTACGCGAGTACGTCGCCCAGCGGAAGAGGGAGCCGGCGCCGGCGCGGCAGGGCTGAAGATCGCGGGCGGCGATCCGCATAGCGCAGCGGCGGGTATGATATGATGCACACCGCATGCACACAACAAAGCTATCCCTGATTCTTGCGGCGCCTCTCGGAATGGCGGCTCTTCTTTACGGCGCCAAAGGCGTGGATCTGAAGCCGGCGCTGACCAGCCCCGGAAAGCTGGTCTTCGAGGACAACTTCTCCAGCGGGTCACTGGCCAAGCCCTGGACGGCGGCGAAAGGCGAGTGGCAGGTCCGGGACGGCGTCCTGACGGGCAAGGAAAAGAAGGAGGACAAGCACAACGCGGTGCTGAACCTGGCGCAGCCGAACCGGAATTCGGTGATCCAGACCTCTTTCAAGCTGGACGGAGCCAAGCTTTTCCACTTGAGCTATAACCACGCGAAAGGCCATCTTTTCCGCGTGATCGTCGTACCGACCGGAATTTCCATCAACAAGGACAAGGACGTGAGCGACCCGCAGTCGAAGGGCGGGGTGCTGGCGAAGTCGGACACCAAATTCGAGCCGGGCAAGTGGTACACGCTGATGGTCGAAGTACAGGGCGACAAGGTAACGGTACAGACCGATAATGGGGTGAAGCTGTCGGCCCGCGACGCGGCTCTCGACCGGGACAAGATCAACTACCGTTTCGTCACGGCGGGAGAGACCTTGAGCATCTCGGGGGTAAAAGTCTGGAAGGCAGGGGAGTAAGGGAGCCGGAGAGAGGAGGAGCGGGCGGCAAGGCTCCTCCAAAAGAAAATGGTTCCAACAGGTCCACGTTCCCAACGATGCTCACCACCGGCATGCACGGTCTGAGTTCTGGCAGCCAGAATCGCCGGACGACATCTGCTTCGCTCCCCGTGCCGAGCCTTCCGGCCCAACACAGATCGACGCTTTGCAGCCCGTCTGCTAACGGTTTCTGACCGGAGCCGATATTCGGAAGCGGCTTTTCGCTCGCCCGCAACGAGAACCCGTTTCCGGGCCCCATTTCGAGGTCGTTGCTCCCAGCCTACTTCTTTCGTATCCACCGGACCTTTACTGAATTCGTTCCAGTCCGATGCTTCGGAACGCCGTTCCAGCCTCCGCTCCCCTTTGGGGGTTTTTATTCCCCTCCGGATCTCAGCGTTCGACCGGTTCAGCCCTCCAAAAGCCCACCTTCGCACAACGCCCGATTTCCCTTCGCTCCCCACGGCCAGACTCCACTATGCATGATGCCGACCGCGGATCTACGTTCCAGGTTCGCTACGTCCCGCGAGGTTCGTTGTTTCCATGTACCTCTTGGAACCAAGTTCATGATGCTCCCGATCGAAGCCGGAGTCAAACGAATTCTCAGAATTCTCTGCCGTTTTCCTCAGGTGTATCCGCTATAAGAATCAGGAGGATGGCTGATGGCCGAGTTGAAATAACTGTGGATAAAACAGAGTCATATCATTTTGTCTTCCTCTATTTCAGCTTGAGGATCATGCCGGTATCGGTGGCGGCCCACAGCTCATCCTTCCCGGCTGCGGCCAGGATGACGCGCGTGGCCACGGCGCGGTAGTCCACTTCCATCTCGGTCCAGTTGACGGCGTCTTCGCTCTTGAGGATTTTGACCTTGGCGGGAATCGGCAATTGCAGGCGGCCCTGATGTTCGAGGGCTCCCAGATAGATCGGGCCGGGCGGGGCGGCAATCAAGACGTCGGTCACCTTTCGATCCTTTTCGCGGTAGATACGGCGGGGCTTGCGATGGGTCTTCCAATCCGTCATGAAGACCTCGGCCGGCCACTCGAACGAGCCGGTGTATTCGACGAGTCCCAGGCCCCAGCCGTCGGAGGAGAAACGGATGGCGGTGGTGCGGCCGAAAGTGGATGCGGCGCTGGGTTTCCAGGTCTTGCCGCCGTCGGTGGTCTCGAGCGAAACGGCGAGGTGGGGCCGCTCACGGCGCAGCGCAGCGGACTCGGGGTCGAGCCAGTCGGGCAGGTCCTGACGGGAACGTCGCGGGGACTGGCTCCAGCCGGCCGCAATTCCCTGGTCCTTTCCGGCGAACTCGATCACCGAGAAGGTGGTGTATTCGTCGCTGGACTTGAGGTCGGCCAATTCGGGCGCCTTGGTCCAATCGGAACCTCCGTTGGCGGTGCGGTAAAACTGTTTGCGGGCGCCGACGGCCCAGCCGTGGTCGGGATCGAGGAAACAGACGCGGGTCAGGCCGGCGAGGGATTTCAGCTTGCGCCAACCGCGTCCGGCTTCCTCGGTGCGCCAGATCCCTTTGGTGGTGACCATCCAGCCGAGGCTGTCGTTGAGGAAGAAGAGCGACACGCCGGGTTCCTGGAGAGGGACCTGGGACCAGTGCTCTCCGCCGTCGGAGGTGATGGCGGACATCGGCTTGACGGAGCTGCCTTCGAGGATGGCGCCGACGGCGATACCGCGGCGTGGGGAAGGGAACTTGAGATCGGAGATGACGAAGGTGGAACGTTCCTTGTCATGGAAGTACTGCAGGCGCCAGCGCAGGCCGTCCCCGGCCCGCGCCAGAAGCGGCAGCCCGAGGAGCAGGGCAATGGCCAGGCGCATGCGAGCTCTACCTTTTGGGAAGAAGGGGGGCCGACGAGAGAACCAGCTCCACATGATTGGCCTCGGCGACGGCGGTAGGCGCCATTCGCGCCAGAACGAGGAGGCAGCCGACCTGCTCGCCGACGGTGGTGAGCACTTCCATTTCATTGCCGGTGTGCTGGTGCGGGTTGCGATGCTGCACGTTGATGACGCCGACGACGCGGTTCCTGGCGATGACGGGAGCGGAGAGAAAGGCTTCGTAGGTGTCTTCGGGGAGATCGCCAAAATATTTGAATCGCGGATCTTTGTAGGCGTCCCTGGAGATGGCGAGCAGGCGGCGCTCGCGGGCGACCCAGCCGGTGAGACCTTCGTCGAGCCGCAGCCGGACCTTGCCGATGGTGGAGGGATGCGGCGTCATCGAGGCGCAGAGTACGAGCTCGGAATCCTGGAGGAGATAGACCAGACAGGAATCGCATTCCATGAACTCCGCGATGAGGGACACGATGCCCTGCAGGACCTCCTGAAGGCTCATCTCCCGGACCATCAAGCGGCTAATCTTTTGAAAAAGGCGGAGCTGCTGCTCGGTGCGCTCGAGCCGAGACTCGATTTCCTTTACTTTCGGCACTTTCTCAATTATAGACGGTTCCGGGGGTATCCCTAGTCCGATTCACAGGGGAATTGGCAGGGATGGGGGCGATCCTTACAATGGAATACGGGTCCCCTTTTCGTGCGCCGCTCCTGGGTTGTTCCACAGTGTCCCTTCTCGATTGAGTACTCCGACGAGATAATGAACCGGATCCGCATGGCAGCGGTGGATGGATTCCTGGCCATCCGCCGTGGAGGACTGGAGACCGGGGGTGTGCTGTTCGGCGTCATCGAGCCGGGCCGCGTTCGGATCGAAGCTTTCCGGTTGATCGAATGCGAGCATGCCTCCGGGCCCTCCTTCGTTCTTTCGGACGCGGACCGGACCCGGCTGGCCGGGATGCTGGTCGCGGCCTCGGAGGAGCGTGAGTTGGCGGGTCTTGCGCTGGTCGGATGGTTCCGCTCGCGCACTCGCAGTGAAATCTCGCTTTCGAGAGCCGATGTCGAGCTTCGGCGCGTATTTTCCCGAAGTGCAGCAAGTGAGAGGCGCCGTCCGGGAGGATTCAAGCTATGGCGAATTCGAGGTGGACGCGGGCGCGCCGGAGGTGGAAACCGCCGCGCCGGCCGCTGTTCCGCCGACGGAAGTTCCGGAAGCGGCGACGGGGCGGCGCGGCTACCCGCGGCCACTGTGGATCGTGGCGTTGTGCCTGAGCGCGGCGGCGGCAACCGTTGCCGGCCGGGAGTATCTGGCGATCCGCGAGGCGCCGCGATCTGCGCCGCTCCTGCTGGAGGTATCGGGACGGGAGGGCGAAATTCATGTCACCTGGGATCGATCGGCTCCATTGGTGCGCCGGGCGCGCGGCGCGCGGATCGTTCCACTACCGGCGGCGGACGGAGCGGGTGGATATACGGCTGACGGTCCTGCGGAACAGCGGCGGAGGGGTGAGTGAGTATGCCATCTACTGCGGTCCGGCGCCCGGGCGGCGGTAGCGGCGCGGCTTGGGTTCACCTCGCTACCAGATCAGGCGTCCCGCCAGTGAATAGGTCCTCGAAGCGTTGTTGGACGAGAGGCTCAGCTGTCCGAAGGTCGGAGAGGTGACATTCAGATTGGCGGCCGCAGTCGTGGAGAACCAGGGAGTGTTCGTCACGTTGTAGCCCTCCAGCCGGACGTTCAAGCGCAGCCGCTCGCGAATCGGAAAGTCCTTGAAGACGGACAGATTCAGGTTCTTCAAATCGGAAAAGCGCACATCCGGAAAGCGCGTCGCGAAGTTGCGCAGCGTGAAAGGGGCTTGCGCCGGCACGAACCTGTTCGTAGCGGGATCCTTCCACAGCGAGGTGTCGAACCACTGAAACATATTGCGCTGGTCCTTCCCCAATTTCGCGCTCCGCGCGGCCACGGGGAGCGCATTGGGAAAGTCGATCGGGAAACCCCGCTGGAGAGTCAGATTCCCATTCACCTGCCAATTGCCCGCGAGTGCGTTCAAGACCGGATGGATCGATTTCCCATAGGACTTACCCCGGCCGAAGGGGAGTTCATAAGTGGACAGGATGGTGAATTTCTGTGGCACGTCATACTGCGTGAGGCGCTGCTCGAGCCGTGACGAAAGCGGATCGGACAGGATAAAATCCTGGGGATTCAGCAAGGAAACAGCCTCGAGCGTCTTGGCAATGGTAAAGGCCGCCTGGAAGCTCAGACCGCGCGAGAAACGGCGGCTCAGAGTGGTCTGCAAACTGTGATAGTTCTGTTTTCCGACAGGCAGGCTGGTCAGCGTCAAACCGGTGTATTGCGGAAAAGGAAGCAGCAGGTCCTGGCGCGGAATCGTGGCGCCGTTCTTGGCGGGATTGTCGGGCAGCAGGCCCTCCATCGGATTCGGCACTCTGGTCGTGTAATAGGTGTTCACCTGGCCCAGCTGGTTGACCGGAAGGTTGTCCACCTGCGCGCTCACCGGCAGCCGTTTCGTGAAATTGGCGGCGTAAGAAGCTTCGAGCAGCCATGCGCCGCGGAACTGCCGCTCGAAGCCGAGCGACATCTGTTGCGCGTAGGGCAGCGGCCGATCGAGATACTGGGCCGTGATGGCGAGCCCGAGGTTGGTCGCCGCTCCGCGCGAATTGCCGATCGGCTGCAGGAGCGGCTCCGGGTACGGATTGCTCAACGTCAGGCGCGGAGTGAGGCCGCCGTCGGTGGAAGAGGTCAGCGGGGATGGGCGGCTGAAGCCGGTTCCCGCGCCTCGCTCATACTGGCCCAGGAACATCAGTCCGTAGCCGCCGCGAATCACCCAGTCGTGCCCCACGCGATAGGCGAAACCGACCCGCGGCTGGAGATGCTTGAAGTCGCGATTGAATGCCTGGCGCGATTCGCCGCTTGTCCCGGCGTACATCAAACCACCCTTGAGCGCCAGGCCCTGAACCTTGTCGGCGATGGGACTGGCCTGATCGAAATTGAATCCCCGGACCTGGCGATTGTAGCGCTCCGCCATGGGCGCCTCGTAGTCGTAACGGAAGCCCAGATTCAGTGTCAGCCGTGACGAGACTTTCCAATCGTCCTGCACGAATCCCGCGTAGTAATAGGCCCTGTAAAACGGATCCATGTTATTGTCGACCGTGCCGCTGTTGGGATAACCCAGCAGGAACGAAGCGAACTCATTGCCCGAGAAGGCGTCGGCCTGCAAGGGATTCGCCTGGGTGAAAGCCCTGGTGAAAGTGTACTGTCCGCTGATTAGGCCCAGGGCCCTCGTCAGATTTTCAAACCGGCGGAACTCGGCGCCGATTTTGAGCACGTGCTTGCCCCTCACGAGGTTGATATTCGGCTGCAGGCTATAGGCGTAATCCTTGCCCAGCGTTCCCGGCCGGCTGGAGCCGATCTCGCCGTAAGCGGACGTGCCGCTGAACTGGAAATCGGGAAACTGCAGCGCCTTGAATTGCGAGACGAGGCTGGCGGGAAAGCCCAACTGGGTTGGGTTGTAGCCCTTTCCGAAGCTGTTACCGGCGAAGTCCTCCCACCGGGTCAGACCAAAGCGCAGATCGAACACGGCCGTGGGTGTGATGGTGGAGGTCCAGTTCAGGCTCCAGTTGACTCCGTTTCGAGTCAGCGGAGCGTTGGCGCTCGGTTCCGCCTCATTGTTAAATCCCTTCAGCACGCGGATTTCCTCATACGGCGTGTTGGAGTAGCGGAAGTGAAGCCGGTTATGGTCGTTCGCGATCCAATCCATGCGCGCCCCTTCGCTGTTGTAATTCTGGTGATTCGGCGTGGGCAGGCTGAAGTTGTTGACGTGCGCGGGGCCGTCGCCGGGGCCGCTCGGCTTCGGATAGAAGCCGGCTGCCTTCACGGCAATCGGATTCAGGCGGCTCGCCGGAAGCTTGTTGTCGGCGAAAACGGTCCGCGTGTAGCCGCCCCGTCCGTCGGGGCTGGTGGTGAGCGGATCGTAAATCCGGACGAGTTGGCCGCCGGCGTCGAAGAGCCTGGAGAAATCTCCGCCAAACTGCTCCGGCTGCGGAATTGTGTAGGTGGCGCCGTCGAAGCCGGGGTTGCGAACGCCCTGGTAAGTGAACATGAAGAACAAGCGGTTCTTGCCGTTGAAGACCTTGGGAATCCAGACCGGGCCTTCCGCCAAAAAGCCGAACGAATTACTGTGGCGCTTCGATATGGGCAGCCCGAGCCGGTTGGAAGACCAGGAGTTCGCGGTCGCGTAACTGTTGCGGTGATAATTCCAGACGACGCCGTGCGGCTGATTGGCTCCGCTCCGGGTGGTGATGCTGATGGCCCCGCCGCCGGTGCGGCCGTACTGCGCGTCATAAGGGTTGGTGATCACGCGGAACTCTTCGATGGTCTCGATATTGGGAATGTGTTTCACCTGCCGGTCGCCGGCCACGTCGCTGACGCCGTCGAGCAACACTTCGTTCTCCCCGGAACGCCCGCCGTTGATGGAGAAGTTGGTCGCGTTCGCGACTCCCTGGGCCCCCATGGATCCCCAATCGTTCGTGGTGCGCACCACGCCGGCCATCGCCCAGACCATTTGCAGGAAGATCTGTCCATTGTTGGGCACGTCGCGCAGCTCCTTGCTGGAGACGTTCTGGCCGCGCATGGCCGTCTCGGTCGAAAGCAACTGCGCCTGTCCGGTTACCGTCACGCTTTCGGCCTGGGCCCCCACTTCAAGCTGGACATCCAGTCCCATTTTCTGCGCCGTAACCAGCAGGACGTGTTCGCGAATGTACTTCTTGAATCCAGGCGCTTCGATATCGGCAGCCCGAGCCGGTTGGACGACCACGAGTTCGCCGTGGCATAACTGTTGCGGTGATAATTCCACACGACGCCATGCGGCTGATTGGCGCCGCTCCTGGTCGTGATGCTGATGGCGCCGCCCCCGGTGCGGCCGTACTGCGCATCATAGGGGTTGGTGATCACGCGGAACTCTTCGATCGTCTCGATATTGGGAATGTGCTTCACCTGCCGGTCGCCGGCCACGTCGCTGACGCCGTCGAGCAACACCTCGTTCTCGCCGGA
>DATJFH010000358.1:0-8674 GCA_035495815.1 Bryobacteraceae bacterium | reverse complement strand
GCGCGAGCCGCGTAATTTCCGCCAGACCTCGGGTGATCAAGGCCGCCAGGCTGTTGCTGCCGAGTCCCAACCCGGCGCAAACGCCAGCCCCGATGGCCACTACATTCTTGACCGCGCCCCCGATTTCCACGCCGATCGGGTCAGAGTTAGTATACAGCCGGAAAGTCGCTCCCGAAAACGCTTTCTGCACTTCCACGGCTGCCTCCCGCTCGGCCGACGCAACTACTACAGCAGTAGGTTCACTGCGGGCGACTTCCCTGGCGAAGGTCGGCCCGGAGAGTACCGCGACCCTGGGACGAAACCGGCCGCCGAGGACTTCCTGAATCACCTCCGACATGCGTAGTAATGAGCCGTTCTCGAGGCCCTTGGTGGCGCTGACGAGCAGCATCGACTCCCGGAGCCAGGGCGCCATCAGTTCGTAAACGGCTCGCGCCCGGTGCGAGGGCATGACACCGAGGACAATCTCCGCCCCGTCCAGAGCCGAGGAGAATTCGGTGACCACCTGCACGTTCGCGGGAATCGGGTATTCGGGAAGATAAATGTCGTTGACGCGGCTGGCGCGCATACGTGCGGCAAGATCCGGCTCATAAACCCATAGCCGCACGTCGGGGAAGCGCGGGGCCAGGACGATGGAGAGAGCAGTCCCCCAACTGCCGGCCCCGATGATGGCCAGCCGCGTCAACGGCCGCGTCCTTTGAGGGAAAACACGTTTTCGGCGCCAGCGCGGATGCGCACGATATTCTCGCGATGCCGGTAGACGATAAACGCCCCGCTGACGACGGCGGCGACGAGCACCGGCGCGGGTGGATGACAAATGATCCACACGGCGAGCGGGAAGGCGCCGGAGGCCACGATGGAGCCCGCGGAGATGTAGCGCGTCCAGGCGACTATGACGGCGAATACCACGAGGGTCGCCAGCAGGGGAACGGGAGTCAGGCAGAGGTAGGCGCCGACGAAGCTGGCCACGGCCTTGCCCCCCTTGCCGCCGAGGAAGACCGGAAAAGCGTGACCCGCCATTACCGCCAGAGCGGACGCCGCCATCCAGGTCTCATTGCCGCTGGTGAGGCGGCCGGCGAGCCACACGGCGAGGTAGCCTTTGGCGATGTCGAGAATCAGGGTGGCCGCCGCGGCCGAGCGGCCCGTGGTGCGGAGGACGTTGGTGGCGCCGATGTTCCCGCTGCCGGAATCGCGAATGTCTTCGCCCGTCTTCCATTTCACAAGCAGAAATCCAAACGGGATGGCGCCAATGAGATAGGCGGCCGCAAGGGCGAGAACCGGCATCATTCTTTCGAGATCGGGAAGTCCGAAAGCTTAGTGTACACGGAACCGGATGGGGAGGTCCTGCTGTGATAGAGAAAAAAGCGATCGGCCGTGAAGGAGCCGAAGTGCGGCTGCCCGAGTCGGACCACTTCCTTGTGGAAGGCGGCCAACCCTCCTGGGGACTTGATCCTGGCCAGGGTCAGATGCGGCGAATAGGGACGGGGCTCACGCCGGAGGCCGAGCGTCTCGAGCGAGGCGTCGATGTCGGCGGCCAGGGCGGCCAGCTCGGGCGCGGCGCCGACGCCGGCGTAGAACACGCGCGGGGACCGGGCGTGGGGGTAGAAGCCGAGGCCGCCGACGCGAATGGGAATGGCTTCACGGCAGGGTATCCGGCTCAGCGCGCTCCGCAGCTCCGGAAGGCGCTCGTCCGGCCATTCACCGATGAAGCGGGTGGTGATGTGGAGGTTCGCGGCCGGACTCCACTGGAGCCGGGCAAGCGGGCGCAGGCTGTCGATCAGAGTCTCGAGCCGCTGGAGGGCTTCGCCCGGCAAATCGATTGCAGTGAACAGGCGCATGAGCGAAGATTGATTTTCCAATGAAGCATCCCGGCCGCGCAACGGATCTGGTAACGATCGAGGAGCTGGAAGCGGATTCGAGCGTCCTGCCCCGAGAGTTCTACGAGCGGAACACGGCGCAGGTGGCGCGTGAGCTGCTGGGCACGGTTCTGACGCACGGCCGCACCGCCGGTGTCATCGTGGAAACGGAAGCTTATGTGGGAGGCGACGACCTGGCCTCCCACTCGGCGCGCGGCCTGACTCCCCGCACGCGCGTGATCTTCGGACCGCCGGGGCATGCCTACGTGTACTTCATTTACGGCATGTACGAATGTCTGAACCTGGTGGCCGAGCCGGACGGCACGGCGGGCTGCGTGCTGATCCGGGCGCTGCGGCCGGTGCGCGGAATCGAGCTCATGCGCCGGAGAAGGCCGGGGGCGCGGCGGATTGAAGACCTGGCGTCGGGCCCCGGAAAGCTGACGCTGGCGATGGGGATCACGCGGGCGCACAACGGGCGCGATGTGACCCGCGGATCGCTGGTGGTGCGTCAATGGAAGCGGCCGCCGGAAGCGAGGGTGGAGGTGACGCCGCGGATCGGCATCCGCAAAAGCGTCGACCTGCCGCTGCGCTTCGTGCTGGCTGGAGACCGGCTGAACGATTGACGTGTGGGGGGCCGCGCGGGGCGGAATTTTACATTTTGGCCATTCGAATCGGGGCTAGGATGGAGATAGATTTCCATGTCGTCCCAGCCCGCCATGGCGGCGTTCCCGGTCCGTGAAGCAGCCTGGAGCGGCCGGATCTGGAATCTGCTCGGCGCTCTGCTGCTGCTGATTCCGCTGGCCCCGGTGATGCTGGCTACCGCCATCGCGATCGTGGCATTGAGTGGACGCTCTCCGCTGGTCGCCCATCGCCGCGCCGGACAGTTCGGGGCGCCCTTCTGGACGCTGAAATTCCGCTCGATGTGGTCGGGGTGGGCGGCGCGTCCGGGGTGGATCGAATATATCGTCGACGATCTTGGACCGGAACAGAAGAGCTCGGACGATCCGCGCGTCGCCAGCCGGTTCGCCCGCTTCTGCCGCCGCTTTTCGATCGACGAGCTGCCGCAGCTGTTCAACGTGCTGCGCGGTGAGATGGCCCTGGTGGGTCCCCGGCCGCTGACCGAAAGCGAGTTGCGGAAGCACTACGGCTTCGACGCCGAGGAGACGCTGCGGGTGAAGCCCGGAGTGACCGGGCTCTGGCAGGTGATGGGACGCAGCCGGCTCACCTACCCGGAGCGCCGCGCCCTGGACCTGTACCTGGTGCGGAATCGCTCCTGGAGACTTCACGCGGCGATTCTTCTGCGCACCATTCCGGCCGTGCTGAGCGGGAAGGACGGCTGGTAGGACAGTCGATCACCTCCCACATCCGGGCCGCGAATTCGGCTTCGGAGAATCGCGCGGCGGAGGCCTGCAGCGCGGCCGGCGCGAGGCCGGCTTCCACGCGCTCGAACCGCCGGATCGCGTCCTCGAGCTGAGCCTCTTCGGGCGCTTCGTACAGGAACCCGCCGGATTGCTCGCCGGGAGGCGCCGATTCCAATACTCCGCCGCGGCCGAGGGCGATGACGGCTTTGCCGCTGGCCAGCGCTTCCACCGCCGTGATGCCGAAATCCTCCTCGCCCGGCATGAGGAAGGCGCGGCAGCGCGCATAGAGTTCGCGCAGCTCCCCGGCGGACACGCGGCCGCCGAACTCGATGTTTCTTCCGGCTATCCGCCTCAGCGCGTCGAGCTCCGGACCCTGCCCGGCGATGCGCAGCTTCCGGCCGGTCCGCGAAAAAAGCCGCACGGCGGTGTCGATGCGCTTGTACGGCACCAGTTCGGAAACGATCAGGTAGTAGTCCTCGGGCGGCTTCCAGTAAAAGGACTCGACAGCCACCGGCGGGTAAATCACCTGCGACTGGCGGCGGTAACAGCGCCAGATGCGGCGGCTGACGTTGCGGCTGTTGGCGACGAATTCGTCGACCCGCGCGGCCGAGGCGTAGTCCCACAAGCGCAGGTAGTTGGCTACTGGGGCCATCAGCGCCCGCTTCCACGTCGAGGGAGTCCACTCGTGGAGGTAGGCCGGGTAGAGGTCCCACAGGTAACGCATGGGGGAATGGCAGTAGCAGATGTGGCGCGCGCCGGAGGGAACGAGCACGCCTTTCGCCGGACCGGACTCGCTGCTGATGACAAGATCGTAATCGCGAAGGTCGAAGTGCTCGAGCGCCATCGGCATCAGCGGAAGCAGGGAGCGGTAATGCCGCCGCAGCGGATTCAGAAAAGACGCGGTGATCCGGCGCGAGCGTATGGCGGGGCTCACCCGCTCCGGATCATAGAACAGGGTGAAGATATCGGCGTCCGGCAGCAGGCGGCAGAGCGCCTCGAGCACGGCTTCCCCGCCGCGCTGGTTGAGGAGCCAGTAATGGACGATGGCGGAGCGCATGAAAGCTGGTAGCTTGTTCTTGTGGCCGACGAAATCCCCGGATTCGATCCCTTCCGGCGCGAAGTCGCGCTGGACCTGGAATCCGTTTACTATCCTCTCGGATTTCCGCTCCGTCTCGCTACTAACAGCCCGGAAATTCACAAATCGGCCGCGGAGCAGTGGGGGCGCTTCCGGCAGGCTCTCGAGAAGCCGCCGCTTCGGCTGCGGGTTTCGGTGGAACCGGGAGGCGGCCCTCCTGCCGCGCCTGTCTACCGCGGGCAGGAGCATCTCATGCTGATCGCCGCCGGCCGCGAAAACTTCGCGGTCTGCGACCACACGCGCTCCAGCGCCTTCTGCTGGCTGACCGAGGAGACGGCGCGCGACCGCGCTTTCACCGGATATTACTTTCTGGAGGCCATGGCCCACTACACGCTCACGCAGCTCTACCTGACGCCGGTGCACGGCGCGTGCGTGGCCCGGAACGGGCGCGGCGTGCTGCTATGCGGCGCTTCGGGCGCGGGGAAGACGTCGCTCGCGTACCATTGCGCGCGAAACGGGTGGACGTTCGTTTCGGATAACGACAGTTGGCTGGTGCGGGAGAGCGGCGGGCGGCTGGCGCTGGGGAATCCGCACCGCGTGCGGTTTCGGGACACTGCGCGGGAGCTGTTTCCGGAGCTTTCGGGGCTGGCGCCTGCGTGGGACGCGAACGGGAAGATGTCGGTTGCGCTCGCTCCGGAGGGAATCGAGATCGCCTACCGGACGTGCGTCGATCGCCTGGTGATGCTGTCGCGTCAGGACGCCGCGGAGGGCGCCGTGCATCCCCTTCGCCCCGAGGACGTCTTCGCGCGGCTGCTGGCGGAGCTGCCCGTCTACGATCCTGGAATCCGCCGGGAGCAGGCCGCCTGTCTGCGCCGTATCGCCGGGCTGAATCCGGTCGAACTGCGGTATGGCACGCTGGCGGACGGGCTGTTCCAGCTGGAGAGCCTGTTGCTTTGAGACCGGTGCGCTGGCAGGAGAACCGGGCGCTGCCGCCTTGCGTGGCGGCTCTGATGGCGGCGCTGGCCGAGCCCGGAGCAGGGTCCGGGTTCCCGCCTTTCAGCGATGCTGAATGGGACAGGGCGCTGCACTACTTCGACCGCCAGCAGCTCACCCTGCTTCTTCCGCGGGCCGGACTCCCGGCAAAGGCGCTCCAGCGTCTCGAACGCAACGCCAGCGACAATCGCGAGCGGATCCGCCGGCTGGAGCAGGCGTTCCTGGAGATTCAGGGCGCGATCCGGACGCCGTTTCTGGCGCTGAAAGGCTTCGCCAACTGGGAGCGATTCACGCCGGATCCCTACGCCCGCGTCCAGTACGATCTGGACCTGTTCTGCCCGGAGACGGCGGAACAGGCGCGCGACGCGCTTCTCGCGCTGGGTTACGAATCGGCGCCGGGCGGGGAAAAATTTCCGACCGATCACCTGCCGCGGCTGGTCCGCAAAACCGGCTGGCAGTGGCGTGGCGACTTCTTCGACCCCGAGATTCCACTCTCCGTCGAGCTGCATTTCCGGTTGTGGGACGAAGAAACCGAGGGTTTCCCGGCGCCCGGCATAGAGAATTTCTGGAGCCGCCGGGTGGAGCAGAAGCTGGGCGGGGCGACCTATCAGGCGCTGCATCCGGCCGATGCGCTGGGCTACTCGGCGCTGCACCTGCTGCGCCATCTGCTGCGCGGGGACGTGCGCGGAGCCAATGTCCACGAAATAGCCTGGTTCCTCGAGACCCAGGCGTCGAACGACGCGTTCTGGACCACCTGGCGGGATCTGCATGGCGCGGAGCTGCGGCGCCTGCAAGCCGTGTGCTTCCGTCTGGCGGCCGCCTGGTTCGATTGCCGGATGCACCCCATCGCGCGGGTCGAAGCCGAGGCTCTGGGCCGCCGCATCCGGCAGTGGTTCGAACAGTTCGCGGCGTCGCCCGCCGAGTCCCTGTTCCGGCCGAACAAGGACGAGCTGTGGCTGCACTTGTGCCTGCTCGATTCGTTCCGCAAGAAGGCGGCCGTTTTGCGGCGGCGGCTGCTGCCGGCGCGCCTGCCCGGCCCGCTGGACGTGATCTTCATCCCGGAAAAACAGATGACGCCGGCGCTGCGGATCCGAAAACAATGGGAGTACGCGCGTTATGCCGCCGGGCGCGCCTGGTTTCACCTGCGCGCGCTGGCGCCGACTCTCTCCAGAATGCTCAGGACCCGGTTCTGATATTCGGCCAGCGTAAATCGCTCGCGCCAGACGCGGCGGGCATTCCCGGCGACGGAGCGCAAGGCGTCCGGATCGGCCAGGGCCGCGCTGATGCGGGCGGCGAGCTTCGCCGGATCGCCCGGAGGCGCGAGAAACCCGGTCACGCCGTCCTCCACGATTTCCGGAATACCGCCGGAGCGCGTGGCTACCACCGGGACGCCCGCGGCGTAGGCTTCCAGAATGACGCGCGTAGTGGCCTCGACCGGCGCGGAGGGAACCACCAGCAGGTCCATCTCGGTGAGAGCGGCCCCGATGTCGTTGCGCCAGCCCTGGAATTCCACCGGGAGATCCACGGCAGCCTCGCGCACGCGCTCGTAATAAGCTTCGGCGGCCGGGTTTGAGAACAGCGGCGCGCCGCACAGAATGAAACGGAAGTCGGGCGGCAGCAGGCGCACGGCCTGCAGGAACTCCAGCTGTCCTTTCTCCGGCGCCATTCTCCCGATCATTCCGATGGTGGGCCGCGCTCTGGCCGGCCGTGCCGGATACTCGCCGGCGGCGCACCCGTTGTAGACCACTTCCATCCGGCGCGGTTCTACGAAGAGGCGCAGGGGCTCCAGCACGAACCGGCAGGATCCGATCACCTGCGCCCCGGCCAGCGCCACGCCTGCCAATGCCGCCGCATAACGCTGCAACAGGTAGCTGTGACAGTGGAACACGAGGGGGGTTGAAGAGAGGCTGGCGGCGGGCAGCAGCCGCGGTCCGTTCACGTAGACGATGGAGGCCCGGGTCCGCTCGGCGAGCGTCGCGATCTGCCGGCCGAGGCGCGGCAGTTCCCAGATGAATCGCGCGAAATCGCTGACCGACTTGCGTCCCGAATCGTAAGGCCCGCAGAGGATGGAATGCAATTCGGCCCCGTGCGCTGCCGCCTGCCGCCGCATCTCTCCGGCGCCGGGCGCAGCCAGGTGGGCTTGCCAGCCGCGCTCCCGGACGGCCGGCAGCAGGTCGAGCAGGCAGCGCTGCGCGCCGCCCAGATCACTGAACTGATCGAGAAAGAGAATGTTCATCGGCGGCCCGAACGGCGACGGCCAGCGCCCAGAAATAGAAGGGCAGCACGCGCCAGTAGGTGAGCAGATCGCCGGACAGCATTTGGAACATCTGTCCGATCCAGAAGCAGAAGATCCAGGTTCCGAAGAAGGATACCCGCGAGTCCGCGTGGCCGGCCGCGCGCCAGGCGGCTTTCAGGATGGCGCCATGCAGCGTCAGCAGCGCCGCCAGACCCGCGATTCCGGTTTCGACCAGCAGCGTGAGGTACATGTTGTCGCCGACCACCGGCTGGCCGGTCACGTTCGAATAGGGCAGCGTCTTGTAGCCGACGCCGAGCAGCGCGCAGGATGGATTGGCGATCAGAAAATCCACCAGCGCGCGCCAGCTGGAAAGCCGGCCCGAAAGCACTCCCTCGGTGGAAGAGAAGAGGAATTGCGCGGAGGCCGAGAGCCGGTCCCAATAGTGTCCGGTAAAGACAGGAAACAGATACCAGGCGGCCGCGGCCGTGGCCATCGCGGCGGGGAGCGCGACCCAGCCGGCTTGAGACAGCCGCCGGCGCCGCCGCTGAATCCATAGCAGCGCCGCGGACGCGGCGGCCAGGTTTAACAAAGAAGCCCGCGAGTAGGAAAGGACCAGCGCGGTGGCGAGCAGCGCTCCGCCGGTGAGCAGGACGGGGCGGCTGACGAAAGCCTCGGTCCGCGGGCGGGTCAGCGAGACGGCCACCATCACCAGAAAGAACGCGCAGAAGTTTCCGAGCGTGCTGGCCTCGTAGAACAAACCCTGCGCCCGGCGGTAGACGCCGCTGTCGAGCCAGACGTATTGGGGTCCGAAGCCGGCGGGGGCCGGGAACTGGAAGTAGAAATCGACGCAGGCGAACAGCGCGGAGGCGGACGCCGCCAGGAATAGGGTCCGCGCGGCGCTCCATTCCGGGGCCCCAGGTCCGCTGGTGATGTAGAAGTACACGTAGACGGAGGTGCCGAACAGAATCACGCGGGCGAGCGTTCCGGCGGCGATTACCGGGCCGGAATAGAACGCCGCCAGAGCGGCGCTGGCGAGCAGCACGAAGAACAACAGGAGGATCGCGCGGCTCAGCCCGTCGGCCGGGACCCGCCAGCCGCCGAGGCGCAACAACCCGGCGGCCAGTCCCAGGGCGGCGACCACCAGGCAGGGATGCGG
>DATJFH010000357.1:0-4446 GCA_035495815.1 Bryobacteraceae bacterium | reverse complement strand
ATAGCGCCCGGCCAGCAGCAATCCGAACCCGCACAGCGCCGACCACTGCATTGCCGGGCCCCAGTCCGCGCGCCTCACCAGCGGCACCGCGCTCCCTGCCGCCAATCCGAACGCCAGATAGGATCCCCACGGGAACATGCTGAACGCCCGCGCGCTGGGCACGAAATAATCGCGCAACCCCACCGCAATTCCGCCGGTCTCTAATCCCGCAATCACCGGAGCCAGCGCCGCCAGCACGATTCCCGCCGATACCGCCCACCGCACCCGCTGCATCCCCCGAGCCAGCGCGGTCACCGATAGCAGCGCCGCCGTCGCGCCCATCAGGTTCAGCACGTCCACGCGCAGCAAGTCGGTCCAGGGCTGATTCGGCCACGCGAAAAGCCACATCTGCAGCCGGAACGCGATCGCCAGCAGGAACAGATACCGCGCCCGCCGCAGCGCGCCCGCGATCCTCTGCCACCCCGGCAGATCGTCCCGCCGATTCATCCCGAGCCCGAACGTGATCCCCGTCAGGAACAGGAAAATCGCCGCCGCCTGCCCGCCGAAGAATTGCGAGAAGATGTACGCCGGCTGCTCCCGCAGCTCCGGCCGGAGCAGCGAATCGAAGGCATGCCCCTGGATCATTACAATGGCCGCCAACCCCCGCAACCAGTCCAGGAACACAATGCGACTGCGAACCGTCACCGGACCCACGCTGATTCTAGTACTTCACCTTTCCCAGGAACGCCAGCAGCAGCCGGTTAAACTCCTCCGGACGCTCCAGCATCACGAAGTGCCCGGTCCCGGCCACCTGCACGTACTCCGAATTCGGAAAGACCTTCTTCAGATTTTCGCGATTCGTCATCGGAGAATTGCCGGCATAGATCCCCAGCACCGGAACCGTCGTCACGAAGCCGTTCAAGTCGGTCGTGTCGAACGTCGCGACCATCGCGCCTACCGCCGTCGCCTCTGGAGCTGCCAGCATCATCTTCAACACGTGCTGCTGGACCGCCGCCGGCGTCGCCGGAGTAAACATTCCCCGGATCATCGTCTCGCGAGCCTTCAGGCCGTCCGGTCCCGACATCGCCGCCGGATCCGGCGCACCCCGCCCGCCGCCCTTCCCGGCCTTGGAGTCCGCAGCCGGCGGCGGACCGGAGATCACCAGCAACCCATCCACCGGCACCAGCCCGACAACGTGCAGCGGATACATCCGCGCATACTCCCGGATCACCGGCGTGCCCATGCTGTGCCCCACCAGCACCGCTTTGTCGATCTTCGCCTCCACCCGCACCGCCTCTACCGCCCGCGCGAACACCGCCATCGAAAATTTCCCGTCCTTGGGCGGGTCGCTCTGGCCGTGCCCCGGCAGATCCAGCGTGATCACGCGATACTTCTCGCTCAGCACCGGCACCTGCGGATCCCACGACGTGTCGTCACAGGTCCAGCCGTGCACCAGAATCACCGCCTGTTTCGCCGACCCGTGGGACGTCCAGTGGATCTTCGCTCCGTCCACCGTCGCCGCCGACAGTGGAAGCGCCAGCACGATACTGAGTAACAGTCTCATGCGGCCATCTTACCAGTTGACACTACCGAAACATGGAGGTGGTAACATAGGAACAGCATGCAATACTTTGTCCGCACCATGGAGAAGCATAAGGCCAGCACCCGCGTCTTCAGTCCCGAGCTGCCTTGTCCCGCCCTGGGGAGCGCCAAGGATGCAGCCAAACACCTGGTCCAGTCCTCCGACCCGTCCGTGATGCTGCAAGCCGATGTCTGCTCCCGCAACCAGAATCAGGTCCGCACCCGCTACTGCTGCTGGATCAACGAACGGGGTGAATTCGTTGAACGCGCCCTGATCTAACCCCTAACCCTGTGTTACACTTGAACGTGCCTAGCCCGCCAGTTACCTACCATTGGAACCGAGCCCGCCTGGTCAATTGAACCTATTGGAGAATTTTAGTGACGAATATTTTTGTTGGAAACCTTGCCTATCAGACCACGGAGTCCGAGCTCGAGGCTGCTTTTGCCGCGTACGGCGCCGTTGAGAAAACCAGCGTCGTGCGCGATCGCGACACCGGCCAGCCCCGCGGCTTCGCCTTTGTCGAGATGACCAATCAGGCCGAGGCGGCCAAAGCCATCGAAGCCCTCAACGGTCAGGAACTGAACGGCCGCGCGCTGAACGTCAACGAAGCGCGTCCCCGTCCCGAGCGCGGTGGATTCGGCGGCGGCGGTGGCCGCGGCGGTGGTGGATTCGGCGGCGGCGGTGGCGGTGGTCGCCGGCGCGAGCCCCGCTGGTAGGCTCGTTCTCACTTATACTTCGCGCGTAGGAACGCCTCCATCAGTAGTGTGTCCAGCCAACAAACCAGCTCGGGCGTGCGGATCTTTCCGCCGGCAATCCATATCGTGGCGATTGCCCTCGGCTTCCTGCTCCAGTGGGCCGCCCCCTTTCGAATGGGTGATGGTTGGCGGCCCGTCATGCTCGCCGGGTATGTTCTGCTCGCGATCGCATTGGCGCTGATCGTCTGGACGGCGATTCTAATGTCCCAAGCCGGCACGACCCCGAACCCGACTCGGCCGACCACGGCGCTCCTCGTCCGCGGGCCGTTTCACTTTACGCGCAACCCGATGTATCTCGCCTGGGAACTGATCGTCGTCGGCGTGGGACTCGCGGCCAACGCACCGTGGGTGATCGTCATGGCCGTGCCGGCCGCCCTGGTGACGCGCCGCCTGGTGATCGACAAAGAGGAGCGCTACCTCGAAACCAAGTTCGGTGCCGCGTATCGCGACTACAAAACACGCGTCCGACGTTGGGCTTAACCATTCAGCCGCTCCCCGATCGGTAGTTTGTCCCATTACACTCGGGGCCCATGCCCCGCCCGCCCGACTCCGGCCAGATCGACCTCGCCGAAGTCTTCCGCCGCGTCCAGCAGGAAATGCTCGCGCAGCTCTCCGTCGGTGCGCTCTTCGAACACCCGTCAGCAGCGGGTCACGCCACCGAGCATCACTGGCTCCAGCTTTTCGATCGCTACCTGCCCCAGCGCTATCGGGCCGCTCCCGCTTTCGTAATCGATTCCGCCGGCCGCCGCTCCCGCCAGATCGATATCGCCATCTTCGACAACCTCTACACGCCGCCTCTGTTCCCGCACTCCTCGGGACTCCACCTTCCTGCCGAGAGCGTCTATGCCGTCTTCGAAGTCAAACCGACCTTCTCCCGCCAATGGCTCCGCGACGCCGCCGAAAAAGCCGCCTCGGTGCGAGCGCTCCGCCGCACTTCAGTCTCCGTCATCGGCCGTCCTAAAATTACCCCGCCCCCGATCCTCGCCGGCCTTCTGGCGACAACCTCCGTCTGGACCCCGCGCAGCTTCGCCGCCAACCTCCGTCGAGCCCGTCAGGACCTCAACATCGGATGTTGCCTTGAACACGGGTCCTTTGAAGGCAATGACATTAGTTCCCCCGACCAGAGCCTGATCTTCTTCATCATTCGTCTGCTCGACCGTCTCCGCGCCATGGGCACCGCCCCCGCCATCGACTGGTCCCAATACGCCCGATTTTGACCTTCGCGTTCATTTGCGTTTATTTGCGGCCATTACTTCGCGGCTGGCGTTATCACAAATATCTCGAGTCCGTCACGCTCGCCGGCTCCCACGCCAAAGGCACCGACCTTCGCGACAGTGACTTCGACATCTTCCTCCGCCTCTCGCCCGACACACCCGGATCGCTCGCCGCCATGCAGGCCTCGCTTGCCGATCGCGTCCTCGGCCACGTCCGCAACGTCTCCGTCCGAATCATGCTCGACGGTCGATTCATCGACCTGGTCCCAGGTCGCGGCAACATTCTGTGGCAAGCGCGCTACAACACCTGGCTCAAAACCGACTTCGCCGCACAGATCCGCTACGTTCGCTCCAGCGGCCTCATCGACGAAATCCTGGCGCTCAAAATCTGGCGCCGCCGCCACGCTCTGCGCTTCCCGTCGTTCCTGATGGAGCTCGCCACCATCCACGCCCGCCCGAAAGACTTCCGGGCGCTGCTTCACTTCCTGGCGACCGACTTCCCCACCACCCGCCTCCTCGACCCCGCCAACTCCAACAACGTCGTCTCCGACCTCCTGACCGAGGTAGAGAAACTCCGAATTTCTCGGACTGCCGCGGGCTGGTGAACTCGCGTTCATTTGCGTTCATTCGCGGCCGATTCCGAGCCGCGACAGCCATTCAGCGCTCTCGACCCTACGCCGCTTCCCGAGGATGCACCATGCGCACGATCTGGTCCTGTTTAGCCTCCGCCGTCACCGCCAGGTCGTACGAAGTTTGCAGATTCAACCAGAACTTCGGAGTGGTATTGAAATACCGCGCGAGCCGCAGCGCCGTGTCTGCGGTGATGCCTCTCCTTCCGCGAACCACTTCTAGCATCCGAGTCGCCGGGACTCGCAGTTCGATCGCGAGCCGGTTGACACTCATGCCGAGCGGCTTC
>DATJFH010000356.1:0-2220 GCA_035495815.1 Bryobacteraceae bacterium | reverse complement strand
GCACCTTTGAGACCGTCACGCGTAATACCTGCGACATCGGAGCCATCGCGGCCTTGAGCGAGATGACCCATCTGCCCGTGATCCTCGATCCCAGCCACGCGGCCGGCAGACGCAGCCTGGTTCCGGCGCTGGCACGGGCCGGGGTCGCCGTCGGAGCCGATGGCTTGATCGTCGAAATGCACCCGCAGCCGGAAAAGGCTGTGAGCGACGGTGCACAATCGCTCGATCCCAAGCAGTTCGCCAAGATGATGGCCGATCTGAAGCCGTACATCGCGCTGTGGAAACAGGCGCGCGTGGCGGAAACCGCCGCCGCCGTCTAATGAAGATCGGAGCCGCACTCGCGGCGGTGCTGGGCGTCGTCCTGGGCGTCTGGGCATACTGGTTTTATTCCCGCCCTTATGATGCGGCCAGGCTGGTGCAGTGTCTTCCATCGGACCGGTCGCTGCACGCCTATTTGAATGTCGGGCTGTTGCGGACGGCCGGGATTTTGGATTTACTGGCAGGCTCGCAAGGCGCGGAAGAACCCGACTACCAGAAATTCGTCGAACAAACCGGATTCAACTATCGCACCGATCTGGACGCTGTCGCCGCCGGGTTTCGTGATGGCGACGAGTACTTCGCCGCGCAGGGGCGCTTCAAATGGGACCGGCTGGCGGGCTACGCGCAATCGCACCAGGGGAAGTGTGAGGCCGCCCAGCGTGCCGCTGTGTGCAGCATGCCTGCTTCCCAGGCCGGAAAGACCATATCGTTCTCGCTGCTGCGGCGCGACGTGCTGGCCCTGGCAGTGGCGCGCGATCCGCAAGGCTCGCGTGTGATCTTCCCCGGATTCTGGAAAGATCCTCCCCAGATTCCGACCGCGGCCGTATGGGTCTCTGCCCCGCCCTATATATTTGCCGATGCCAAGACGCTACCCGCGGGCTTGGGCCCGTTCCGGACGCAACTCGCGCAGGCGCGCAACACCGTGTTCACTTTGGGTCCATCTTCTGATCAAAAGGCGGACCAAAAAGCATTCGAACTGCGCATGATGGTCGACTGCACAACTCCCGACGACGCCACAAAGATGGCCGGCCAATTCTCGAGCGTCACCGACCTCCTCAAAAAAATGCTCCACCGGGACAATCTCAAGCCGGCCCCTGCGGATCTCACTGGAATTCTCGTCTCCGGGCATTTCGAAGCGCAGAAGGGCCAGGTTATCGGCACATGGCCGATTGAGCGGAAGTTTATTGAGTCGCTGGTTTCAGGAAGAGTTGAATAAGGATCTTCCCGTTGGGGGGATCCTGATCGGTCTCTCTTCCCGTTGGCGCATCCCGCCGTACAGGCGGGCCGGTGATGCCCTCGGTTCTCGAAAATGAGATCACCAGGCTGGTTGCACCTGATGGGATCGCAAACCGGAGGGTGCTCACGCCGACGAGACTGCTGGAAAACACGACGGCGTCACTCGATGTAACCGATAGGTATCCGGACACCGACGGCTTAATCTCCAAGAATCCGTCCGGGCTAACGGAGTAGTTGAACCCAAACACAATGGGAGGCGGTTCGGACGCGAATTGGCGTAACACGCCGGCGGCCGCTTGTGGTTTGGCTTCCTGAACCCGGTCAGACCGTTCAGCCGTCGCGTTCTGCTCCTTCTTTGGTTCCGCGGGTGGAGTCTTTCGCTTTGGTGGCACGGGAGCCGGCGCTGCCGCCGGTTCGGGCGATTTCATCACCTTGGCGATCTGTTGAGGAACCTCTGGCGGTGGGGTTCGATTGACGAACACGACACCGATCACGATCGCTATTGTCACCGCGGCGGCGGCCCAGATCCACTCCCGATGCCTCCTCGGGGGCTCGAGCGCGGCGATCAGGCGCTGCCTGGCCCCCGGCTCGTCCAGGACTTCCTTCATCGCCTGCTCCCCGGCAAGTTCGTCAAACAGCTCCTGATCTTCCAGAGCAGCTTGGAACAACGCGGTCCGCTCGGCCTCGGTCAGCAACCCCGTGGCGTATCCGCCCAGCAGTTTCCGGGCTTCGTCTCTGCTCATTGGGACTCCCAACCGGAACCTAGCCGCTCGCGCAGCTCCTTACGGCAGCGCAACTCCCAGGTATATAAAGTATTAATCGAACCCACCTTCAACTGTTTCTGGATATCGATAAAGTTAAGTCCCTGTAACTTAAGACGAAAGATCTCCCGGCACCGAGCCCCGAGGCCCTTCAGAGCCGCTTCCAGCAGCTCCAGCCGCTGAA
>DATJFH010000355.1:0-2532 GCA_035495815.1 Bryobacteraceae bacterium | reverse complement strand
CTCGTCCATCTGGTGCGCCTCCTCGTCGCCGGCCGCCTTCAGCTCCAGCTGCATCTCGAAGCGGCGGCATTGCTCCTGAGGATCGTTTAACTCGGTGTAGGCGTTGCCGATCTCCATGCCGGCGGCGTAGATCTCAAAGCGCTCGACAAAGGCAGGATCGTTGCGCTTGTGCTTGGAGAGCGGCGAAACCTCCACCGGGTAGTCGTAGATGATGGTGGGCTCGAACAGCGTGGGTTCCACCTGCCGCTCGAACGCCTCCACCAGCGCGTGTCCCCGCAGAGACGAGTTGCCCACGGCTTCCTGCATCGAAAGACGCCGGATGTTGCCGAAGTCGAGCTTGGTCCCTTGATACTCGACCACCGCGGACCCGGTCGCATCCATGGCGGTCTGTTTCAGCAGCTCGACAGTCAAATCCATCAGGCCCTGGTAATCCGTGTAGGCCTGATAGAACTCGAGCATGGTGAATTCGGGGTTGTGCTGGGTGGAGACGCCTTCGTTGCGAAAATTGCGATTGATTTCGTACACGCGCTCCAGGCCGCCGACAATTAACCGCTTGAGGTAGAGTTCGGGAGCGATGCGCAGATAGAGGTCCATATCCAGCGTGTTGTGATGGGTCACAAACGGGCGCGCGGTGGCGCCGCCATAGACCGGCTGCATCATGGGCGTTTCTACTTCGACGAAGCCGCGCTCTTCCAGCTGGCGCCGCAGCGAAGAAATGATTTTCGCGCGTGTCATGAAAATCTTCTGCGACTCCGGGTTAGCGATCAGATCCAGGTAGCGCTGGCGGTAGCGGATCTCCACGTCCTCCAGGCCGTGCCATTTTTCGGGCATCGCCAGCAGGATCTTGGAGAGAAACGCCAGCTTCTCGGCGTGCACGGAAAGCTCGCCGGTGCGGGTGCGGAACAGGTAGCCGTCCACACCCACGATATCGCCCAGGTCGAGCCCCTCATAGAGCGCGTAATCCGGCTCAGGAACCGCATCCTTGCGGACATACACCTGCAAGCGCTCGCCGGCTTGCATGAGGTGCATAAAACCGGCCTTGCCCATGCGGCGGATGGTCTGAATACGTCCGGCAATACGCACGTGCGGCTGGCTCTCCAGCGCCTTCGCTTGCTCGTCCGCGGTCTTGGACGCATAGTCCGTCAGAATCTGCGGAATCGTATGACTGGCGTCGAACCGCTGGCCGTACGCGCGGAAACCCAGCGCCTCGATTTCCGCAGTGCGGCGGAGGCGCTGAGCGAACAAATCGTCTTCCAGGGACAAGTAGGAGGCTCCTTAGATGGAGTATAAAGGACTGCGCCCGAAGCGATCCGATGTCTACCGCCGCACGATCACTTCCCGCAGGTGGTCCCGCGTCAGGAAGAACTTTACCGACTCGAACTCCTGAAACAGTTTTTCGAGGCTCCGGTTGTTGAAGTATTGCGCCGGACGGCGCCTTCCGCGGGGGGCCAGCGTGATGGTTTTGCGGTCGGAGATGCGGTAAGAATAGGTCGCGATGGTCTCGGCTCGCTCCTCGGAGTGAAACAGCGCCAGCAGATAGGCGCCCGGGCGGAGCATGTGGTGCAAGCGCCGGACCACGGTTTCGAGCAGCGGCCCGCTCAGGAACTCCAGCGTGTCCCACACCAGCGCGCCATCGAAGTGCTGGGCCGGATACTCCAGCGCCGTATCCAGGAACTGGGCCACTTTTTCCGGATCCGACTGGTTTTCGTAAAAGTCGCCGTCGCCGAAACAGCGGTCCATCTGCAGCAGGAAATCGTCGGAATAGATGCGATGGCCCTGCTCGGTAACGAATCCGACGGTACTCTGGCTGACGCCGGCCAGATCTAAAAGAGTCAGCCCGGGCCGCTCCACCAGCAAAGAGCAGAATTGATCCAGACCACTGCTGCTGCGGGTCTCCAACGTCTAACGCTTGATTTCGCCAGCGCCGGCAGCCATGGCGGGACCGGCCGCAGCGGGAGAAATCGCCGGAGAAGCCGCGGGCGAACTGGTCGGAGACGCCTGGGGCCGGGGAGCCGATGTGGTCGCGGCGGGCGTAGCGGCCGCCGGTCGCGGGACGTCCGCGCGAACGATATCCACGTTGCCCTTAAAATACGCGCCGTCCTCGATCACGATGCGCGCGGTCCGAATATCGCCTACCAGTTTGGCTTCCTTGCGGATGTCGATCCGGTCGCCGGTCTCCACGTTGCCGTGCAAGGTGCCCAGCACGATGACCTCGCGCGCCTTTACGCTGGCGCGAACTTTTCCGTTCGGCCCGACGGTCAGGCGATGTTCCTGCATTTCTATGGTGCCTTCCACTTCCCCGTCAATGGTCAG
Source organism: Bryobacteraceae bacterium (assembly GCA_035495815.1). Lineage (GTDB taxonomy): Bacteria > Acidobacteriota > Terriglobia > Bryobacterales > Bryobacteraceae > DATJFH01. The sequence goes on along the minus strand of DATJFH010000355.1, from coordinate 219 downwards.
GTCCTCGCGGCTGAGGATCTGGCCTTTCACGATGACCGATTTTCCGAGCACGGCATTGCCGGCGCGCGGGGCATCAAAGGACTCAGTGGGGCGGCTCGGAACGGTCGACATTGGAATACCCTCCTTGGCGGGTTGCGGTCGGGCAGGTTGGGTTGGCGGCGGGGCCGCGACCGGCCTGGGTGCTGGCTTTTCTTCTTCTTTGCGCCGATTCCACATCTC
>DATJFH010000354.1:0-4428 GCA_035495815.1 Bryobacteraceae bacterium | reverse complement strand
ATTCGAGACGGCGCGGCTCACGGTGGAAGGATGGACGCCGATCTCCTCGGCGATTTCCTTGATCATCATGGGCTTCAGCTGATCGATCCCATGCTCCAGGAAATCCTGCTGGCGGCGCACCACCGACTGGCAGACTCTCAGAATGGTCTGCTTGCGCTGCTCGATATTCTTCATGAGCTGAATGGCCGAGGCGTAGCGTTCCTTGATATAACTGCGGACCTCGCGGTTGGGCTCCTGCTCGCGATCGAGCATACGGCGGTATTGCGGATTCAAACGCAGCTGCGGGACGTCGTCGTCGCTGACCTGGATAAGATAATCGTCGCCGTCCTTGGAAATATAAACGTCCGGCTCCACCTGGCGCGCTCCCGGGCCGGAATAACGCAGGCCGGGCCGCGGGTCCAGGTGCTTGATCACGTCGAGCGCGACCGCGATGTGCTCCGGGGGACGCCGCAGCAGCCGGGCCAGTTCCTTGGGCTGCCGGGTCTCCACCAGTTTCAGGTGGTCGAAGACGATCTGCCAGGCCACGCCGTCCTTGGCGCCGCGGCTTTCCAGCTGCAGCAGCAGGCACTCGCGCAGGTCGGATGCAGCCACTCCCGCCGGGTCGAGCGTCTGCACCACATGAATGGCTTCCTGGACGTCCTCCAGCGACAGTCCTTCCTCGGCCGCCATCTCCTCGGCGCTCGACAGCAGATACCCGTTTTCGTCCAGGTTGCCGACCACGCCATCGGCGGCATCCCGGACTTGTTCGCTGAGGGCAACCAGGGCCAGCTGCGAATGGAGGTGATCGGAAAGGGTGACCGGAGACGAAAGGAAAGTCTCGAAAGAAGGCTTTTCGACGTTCTCGGAAGCCGGGCTTTTGTAACCGGGATCGAGATAGTCGTCGAAATAGGACCCGAAGTCGATTTCGTCGAAAGGATCGGCGGGCGCGGGCGCCTCGGGGGTTTCCGGGGCGGTGGCGCCGGCAGCTGCGTCGCCCGCTTCAGGGGCCGGACTCGGCGGGGCTTCCGTCTGACTGGCTCCCGCGGCGCCGGCCGAGTCGACACCTTCAGTGGTGTAGGCGCCATCCGACGCGTCCACTTCCACGGGGCCTGAAGTCACATCCAGGATCGACTGATCGGCGGGATCCGCCATGCGCTCGGCTTCGAGCAGCGGCTGCAATTCCTCAGGCGTCAGCTCTTCGCCACCCTCTCCCGATTCTTCAAGAACCGGGTTCTGGGAGATTTCGGCCTGGATCATGTCCTTCAGCTCCAGACGGTTCAGCTGCAGCAGGCTGACCATCTGGACCAGGCCGGGCGTGAGGATTTGCTTCTGCTGGACCCTTACCTGCAGTCTGGGGGAGAGGGAACTCATGACTCACTTCGAGTTTATCACTGGGGGTCGGATGCGCGTCGTACCCACTTCCCCGGGTGGAATCGCGGTTTGAGGTCTATCAGATACGGATCTGCAGCCGCGGGGTGCGGAGAACGTCCCGGACAATATCCTATGAATGGCATCAAAAATGAATTTATGGATGCGGCTGGTGACTCTGCTTTTCGCCGCATTGCCCACCCTGGCTCAAGTGACAGTCACCGTGAAACCTGTCTCTATTCCGGGGGCCCGGAGCGCGCTGGGCGGCAACCAGGTGGGCTTGTGGACGGTGAGCCTGACAAGCCGCTACACGGTTCCTGTGGATGTGCCTCCGGAACGTATTACGCAGAGCTTCCCCGTGCTTCCGGACATCCCCAGCCGGCTGGCCGAGGACCTGCTGACCCGGCAGTCCTCCAATTCCTTCTGGAGCGTACTGGTGCGCTGGGGGCCGACCCTGCTGGCAGCAGCGGGCGCCGCTTATGGGGCGCACGGGATCGCGGCGGGCAGGAATAGCCAGGCGTGGATCGGACAAGGCATCGCCCTGGCGCCCCTGCTGTTGGGGCGTGCCGCACAACGGGCCCCCGCTCCGAGCTTATACTTTCCCGACTTTTGCCGCGCGCATATCGCTCTGGCAGCCTACGGCGCAGCGACGTGCTACCTGGCCTCGGGGGTTGTGAAGGACGCGGCGCCCATGACCGCGGTGATCGATATTCCGGGGATCCAATAACATGGGTGCTACGAGTCCCCATTTTTCAGACGCCGAACTGGCCTGCCCGCACTGCCATGTCAACGGCTGCCGGCAGGAGCTGGTGGATGCGCTGGAGTCGATCCGCGCATTGGTGGGCCTGCCGGTCCGGATCAACTCGGCATACAGGTGTACGAAACATAACGCCCAGGCCGGAGGAGCCGGCAAGAGTGAGCACGTTGCGGGAATGGCTGCCGATATTCGCGTGGAGGGGATGACGGCGACGCAACTGGAATTGATCGCGCTGAGAATTCCAGCGATACGCGGCATCGGCCGGGATGACCGGCAGCAGTATATCCACATCGACGTGCGGTCCGCACGAACTCTCGCCAGATGGTGCTATTCGGCGAGCGGCCAGTGGTGCAGCTACTACCCGGCGATTATCCGGAATGATTTGGAGGCCGCCTGACGGCGCTCAGCGTGACTCGCTGCGCTTGATCTGTACGCGCCGGCGGCCCTGTTCCAGATTTCCAGCGGCCTTCTGTTTCGCATCGGCGCCGATCTTGATGTTGTTGACCACCTTCTGGGCGCCCGCCGATTTAGCCATGCGCGTGGCCGCGCCCTTGTGCTGGACTACGTTGGTGGCTCCGTCCCAATAAGCCACGCCGCCCTGGACGCGCACGGTGAAACCGTCCTGGCCGATTTTGGATTTGGCCAGACGCGCCCGGATTTCGGCTTCCATCTGCAGATCTTGAGAGGCGGCAGCGCCCTGCGAGGGAGGCGCCTTGGATTTGGTTTGCGCGCTGAGACTGGACAGCGCGAGTATCAGCAGCAGAATGATTCTCAGCACGCTCTATTAGTCGCCCTAGAGCGCCAAGAATCTCAGAGTTTTGTTGGCTCTGTGCGGGCCAACTCGTTCAGGCTGACCGCAACGCTGCCCATCTGGCCGATGGCAATGCCCGCAGCTTCGCCAGCCAGCAGCATGGCGTGGTTCCAGGAAGCGCCCGCCGTAACCGCCATGGCGATCACGGCCAGCACGGTGTCGCCCGCTCCGGTGACATCGAAAACCTGGCGGGGCGTGGGAGTTACGTGCTCCGGGGGCTGGTCCGCAGTGAAGAGCGTCATACCCTCGGACCCTTCGGTGACGAGAATGTGGGTTCCCGGCATGCTGGCTGCCAAGCGGCTTCCGGCGGCCAGGGTTTCCTCGTGGGTAGTGGCGGGCGGCAGTCCGGTCAAGAGGCTCAGCTCCAGGCGGTTGGGCTTCAATAGAAAAACTCCCCGGTAACGAGCCGCATCCGCGCCCTTGGGATCCGCAAACACGCGTTTCCCCAGGCGGCGAGCCTCGCCGATCACGGCATCGAGAAGAGGGGCGGTGAGGAACCCCTTGGCGTAATCGGAAATCACGATGGCCCCGGCGTTGGTCAAATCCTGTCTCACGGCCTGCAGAACGGCGTCCGCGATATCCGTTGAGATCGGATGGCTGGCTTCCTCGTCGACGCGAACCACCTGCTGATGGGCGGCGATCACGCGAGTCTTGGTAGTGGTAGGGCGGCCGGCATCGGCGATCAGGCCGCTGATGTCCACGTTGTGGGCGCTGAGGGCTGTTCGCAGCTCCTCGGCGTGGGCGTCCTTACCGGTAACGCCGAAGAGACTGACGCGCGCGCCCAGAGCCGCCAGGTTCGCGGCGGTGTTGCCAGCGCCACCCGGCTGGAGCGTGGTGCGCTGCTTACGGACTACCGGAACGGGCGCTTCGGGTGATAAGCGCGAGGCTTGGCCCCACCAATACCAGTCCAGAATCACGTCACCCATGACTAAAACCCGCTGTCCGGGGAACTTTTTGAGAATATCGGCGAGACCCACTCGGGCTTACTCTAACATGAGAAGAACAGATGAATCCCGCCGAAAAAATCCTGTCGTTGGAGCAGATGGACCAGTGGGTCGCGGGCGAGAAGGCGGCTGGCCGCAGGATCGGCTTCACGTGCGGCAGCTTCGACCTGCTGCACGCCGGCCATGTCCAGTATCTGGGAGCCGCACGCGAGCTGTGCGACCGCCTGATGGTCGCCGTAAACTCGGACGCGTCCGTGTCCCGATATAAAAACCCGCTGAGACCGATTGTGACCGAGCGCGAGCGGATGTACGTGGTAGCGGGCCTGGCGTCGGTCGACGTGGTGACCTTGATGGAGGAAGACCGTCCGTTGTCGCTGCTGCTCCGCTGGAAGCCGGATCTGTACATCAAAGGCGGGGATTACGCCGAGGATTCGCTGCGCTCCGCCGACGCCGTGAAGGAGTACGGCGGGAAGGTCGCGGTGGTCAAATCGGGCTTCGAAACGAGCAGCTCGAAGCTGATGGACCGGATAGGATTGCTGAGCGCACACGCGGCACCCGCAATCGCGGCC
>DATJFH010000353.1:0-55060 GCA_035495815.1 Bryobacteraceae bacterium | reverse complement strand
CGATCCGGGGTAAGGAGTGGCGAAAAAGAGGACGCACACGGCCGCCACCAGCACCACTTCGCGCGGGCCGAACAGCGTGATGGCCGTGATCAAAAGGTAAAGGAAGAAGATCGTCGCCAGCCAGAGCGTCTCGATCGCGCCGTACCTCGACAGCACCATGAAGAAGACTGTATCGATGAACAGCACCAGTAGACCGAAGACTCCTTCGAGACGCTGCGGCCGCAGCACGGCCAGCACGCTCGAGGCGGTAAAGAGCGTAATGGCCATCGTGAACCAAAGATAATCGACCGGCGCCAGAAAGAGCTGGAAAATCAGGCAAGCCAGAGCCAGTACGGCTCGCGAAGTGGCCAGAGACAGGGCCAATGTCTTGCGGTGGGAATGTGCCTCGGTTGCCAAAGCCTCTACCGGCGATAGAGATACAAAGTATGACTGCGGCCTTCGCCGTCATCCTCTATGGTTTCGACCTTTTCCGGCTTCCAGTCCTTGAACTCGAAGTCGTGAGAGACCACGCGGGCGCCCTTCTTTAACTGCTTGTCCAGGACCGGCCGGACCTTGTCATTCGACAGAGGAAGCAGGTAAACCGTGATCAGGTCCGCGGAGCTGTAATCCTGCTGGAGCACGTCCCCGTTGATGATCCGGGCCGTCTTCTGGAGCCGCAGGCTCTGAATTTTATCCATACTTTGGCGGTACAGCTCCTTATCCAGTTCGACGCCGACCGCGTCGGCGCGGAATTTGTCGGCCGCCATGATCACGATGCGGCCGTCCCCGCTGCCGAGGTCGAACATCTTCTCACCCGCTTTGAGCGCGCCGAGCTGCAGCATCTTCTGGACGATCGTCTCGGGCGTGGGATAGTAAGGGGCGAGCTTTTCAGCCTCGGCGGGTTTATCCTGCGCGCCGAACGCAGCGACGAAAAGCACGAACAGCAACGTCAGCCTGGTTTTCATCGTTCACCTCAACCGCTCTGAAGCTACGTTCAACGTAGCGTATTGACAAGATTCTATCAATTCGAGATCTGATGCGAGGTGCTTTCTTCGCGGATGGCGAGATAGGTCTTGTTCCACTCGACGTGGGCCGGGTGATCGACATACCGTTCCGCCGCCGCCTGATCGGCAAACTCGATGACAAATGCCGAGTCGTAAGGACGGCCGGGCTTTCCGTCCTTACCCGGCTTGCCCCGGCCCTGAACCTTCAGCGGCTTGATCCACACGCTCCGGATGCCCGGGATGTCGGCCGCCATCTTCTTGACGCCGTCGATCGCCGCCTGCTGCTGTTCCGCCGTCGAATCCTCCTTCCACAGAATCGTTACCACGTGCACGACGGACCGCGGCGCGGCGAACTTGTTGGCGGCCATGGCAATCAGCGCGACGGACGCCGCAACAAGGGCGGCGATCGCAAGTCTTTTCATGGATGACTGTTCTCCTTTGGACGGCTCTCCTCGAGCTGCACGGCCGCCGGACGCAATCCGCTCCAGTGCTCGCAGATCAGGATCGAATCGGCTGGATTGCCCGGAGTGAATTTGAGGCCCGCCGGACCGATCAGCACGGACGTGTCGGCGGGCAGCAGGTGCTGCAGGTCCGACACATCCTGCGAAGCGGCATAGCCGACGCCCCTCACCTGATAGCTATAAAACAGCACTGAATCGCGAACGTCCGTGATCATGGCGTCGCCCATACGGCCGTTCTTATTGACCGCGATCCGGCGCCGCCTTTCGCGCTGTTGGGCCGTCTGGCGCGATGAGAGAAAAAGCCACGCCCCGCCGGCCATCAGAACCAGCGCAATGAGGGACAGAATGGAAAGTTCTACAGCGCCGCCGGACCATAACAGAGTGGCGGAGGCTTTGCACATCGATACAACCCCGGGTTGACGAAACAAATTCAGCGGCCGACGGGCGCTTCCTGAAAGACCTTCGCGTAATCCTTGAGAAACTGTTCCAGGCCCTTGTCGGTGAGCGGGTGGTTGAACAGCATGTCCAGGACCTTGAGCGGCATGGTGGCGATATGAGCGCCGGCGGTGGCCGCGTCGATCACGTGCGTCGGCGACCGCATCGACGCCGCCAGAACCTGCGTCTTGTATCCGTAGTTCTTGTAAATCGTCACGATGCTCCGGATCAGATCCATCCCGGTCTGGCCGATATCGTCCAGGCGCCCGACAAACGGGCTGATGATATAAGCCCCGGCTTTCGCGGCAATCAGCGCCTGCCCGGGGGAGAAACACAGCGTCACGTTGACCCGAATGCCATCCTTACTCAAGGCGGACGTGGCCTTGATCCCGTCCCGTGTGAGCGGGCATTTGACTACGATATTCTTGTGAATCTTGGCCAGATCGCGGCCCTCGCGGATCATGGCGTTGGCTTCGGTCTGAACCACCTCGGCGCTGATATCGCCGTCCACGATGTCGCAGATCATGCGGACCTGCTCAGAGATCTCCCGGCCTTCCTTGGCGATGAGCGAGGGGTTCGTGGTGACTCCGTCGACGATGCCCCAACTTGCGCCCTTCTTCAACTCATCCAGATTCGCGGTGTCCAAAAAGAACTTCATGTCGTGATCTTTCCTTTAAAGGGTCGCGGCAGCCTGTTGGGCAGCGACGACCCGATTCCGCAGAACTCCGATTCCGTCAATTTCCACTGACACCATCGATCCGGCCTGCAGCGGCCCTACTCCGGACGGAGTGCCGGTCGCGATCAGATCCCCCGGCTCGAGCGTCATGAACTCCGTTACAAAGGCGATTATAGCACCCAGGGGAAAAATCATATCCAGAACGGAAGCATCCTGTTTGACTTCGCCGTCGAGCAGTGTACGTACCCGCAAATCGTCGAAGCGGACGTCCTCCCGCCGCACGATCCACGGGCCCACCGGACAGAAAGTGTCGAACCCTTTGCCGCGCGTCCACTGCCCGTCTTTGCGCTGCAAGTCGCGGGCAGTAACGTCGTTCACGCAGGTGTACCCGAAGATGTAGCTCTCGGCTTCAGCCGCCGGGACGCGCCGCGCCGGACGCGGACCGATGATGACTCCCAGCTCTCCCTCGTAGTGCACGTTACCGGAGATCGCCGGATACACGATCGACCCCTCGTGCGCCAGAAGAGACGAGGGCGGCTTCAAAAAGATCAGCGGCTCGGCCGTGACCTCGTTGCCCAGCTCCTTCGCGTGCTCGCGATAGTTCCTGCCGACGCAGACGATTTTGGAAGGCACGCACGGGGCCAGCAGGCTGACCTCGGCCAGGGCATGAGCGCTGCCGCGAGTCGTCGAGAAGAGCGACTCCAGCTCGAAGATGGTATCGCCTTCGATCAGGCCGAAGCCTTCATAAGACGGGGAGCGGAAACGCGCGATTTTCGTCATGGATCACAATCGGGCGCGCAGGTTTTGCAGGGCGCGCAGTCCTTCCTTGGCTACATCGGGGTCTGCGTCATGGCTCACGGTCTCGAGCGGCGTGAGCGAATCTTTGTCTCCGCTCCGGGCCATGATCCGCGCCAGATAGACTTTTTCGTCCTTCTGCCCGCCGGTGAGAGCCGGATACAGCGAGCGCCGGATCGACGAGTCGCGGGCCAGTTCGATCAGGAACGCCTCGGCCTCGCCCTGCCGCGCGCGCGAGTTCAGCGTGTTGATCAGCAACTGCAGCGGGCTGAATTCGGAAACCCCGACCGATCCGAGCGAAACCAGCGCGAAGGCCATGGATAGCCGCGGCGACGGTTTGCCTTCGCGCTCGTAAGCCGCCTGCACCGCGGCTTTGTCCTGCGGATTCCGCAGACGCGCGAAGCCTTCGGCGGCCGCGGCTCGCATGGCGTCGTCCTTGTCCGTGAGGTAGCGGGTAAGCAGAGCGCGGACGCTCTCGTCCGGCATCATGGCGATCGCGGTCAGCGCGCCTCGCCTCACTTTGGCGCTTTCCGCCCGGTTGAGGACGTCCACCAGGTCGGGAAGAGCCGCGCGATTCTGGAGAATGCCCGTCGTCTCGACCGCCGCGATTTGGACTCGCTCGTTGAGATCGCGCAGCAGGTACCGGATCTTGGTGGCGGCTTCCTGATCGCGGATTTTCTGAATCGCGATCAGCGACTCGTACAGCACCGCGTCGTCCTTGGACTTCATCGCGTCGAGCAGGTCCGGCACGGCCGCCCGGCCTCGCAAAATCCCCACTGCCCGCGCCGCGTTGGCGCGGACCTCCATGCTGACGCCTCCGCGGGCCAGCTTGCCCAGCGCCGCGATCACGTCCGGCCGAACCTGTATGTACCGATCGATCACCTGCGTATTGGTGTCTGTGAACTTGCCCTTGATACCCGTCCCCGCACGCTGCAGTTTGGCGCTGAGTCCTGTCCGTACGTAACCGGGCAGGTAAAAATTCACCAGCCCGTCAGTAGCGCGGGCCTGAATCTCGGCGTCGTTGTCTCCCGTGGCTTCGATCAGCGGATCGAGACTTCGCTGCGTCCCGATATCGACCAGAGCTTTGACTGTTTCCACCCGGATGCTCAAATCAGGATTCTTGAGCAGCGCCTGAAGCTGGGGTATGACGTTCGATCCGCCCTTGGCCAATTCCCGGACATCTTTGGGGCGCGTGACCTGCGCCGTCAGCAAACCGCAGCACACAAATACCAGCAGCGCGTCCGAAGGGGCCATAGTGTCAGTGTAACAAGCGGATTCCCCGGCGGTCTTCTGCGGAGTGAAAGCCTATCTCACGAACTCGAACTCGACGCGGCGGGGAAGAATGCCGGCTTCGAAGCCCATGTCGATCATCTTCTGGGCCGCGATCGGCACCAGGTCGCCGCAGTCGACCGTGTAGTGATTCACGTACATCCCGACGAATTTTTCCGCCATCCGGTTATCCATGTCGCGGGCGAACTGCATGGCGTAGCTCAGCGACTCGTCGTGATTGTCGAGAGCGTACTGGATGCTCTCGCGCATCATGCGGCAGCACTCCGACTGGATAGCCGGACCGAGCGACCGCAAAAGCGCATTGCACCCCAGCGGCAGCGGCAGATCGTATTTGGTCTTCCACCAGCGGCCCAGGTCCACGATCTTGTGGAAGCCCGTGCGATCGTAAGTGAGCTGCGCTTCGTGAATAATCAGCCCCGCGTCGGCGGATTTTTCCCGCACGGCCTCCAGAATCTTGTCGAACGGAACTACGACCGGGATGAAATCCGGTTCGATCAACTTCATCGCCAGGTAGGCTGAAGTCATCGTCCCCGGAATGGCGATCCTTTTCCCCTTCACTTCCTCCAGCTCCATCGGACGCGTCGAGACCAGCATGGGTCCGTATCCGTCGCCGATGCTGGATCCGCTGGCCATCACGACGTACTTGTCCGCTACATAAGGATAGGCGTGATAGGAAATTGCCGTCAGCTCGTACTTGCCCTCCATCGCATGCCGGTTCAGCGACTCGATATCCTCGAGAACGTGGCGGAAAGTTACCTTCGAGGACCGGACCTTCTTGGTCGCCAGACCATAAAACATGAAGGCATCGTCGGAATCCGGGCTGTGTGCGCTTACGATTTCCTGGGGCAGGACAGCAGGCATAAAGTGGAACTCCCCACTCTACCACAGGAAGAGATGCCGGATGTTGAATTTTCAGCCGCGGCCGCGATTCAGTCCACGCTGTAGCTGACTTCCAACCGCCGCACGGCTCTTGACGCCGCCAGAAGCACCACAGCCGTCACTCCAAGCAAGCCCAAGACCGCCAGCGCCGCGGAAGGGGGTTCTGCCGGAGCCGACAGCAGCCGGATCAACAGAGGCGCCTTCTCGTCCAGGGGAGCTGGCACAGGGCACAGCGACTGCACGTAGTACAACACGCTCAGTTTCTGTAGAACGGCGGGAAGGATGCCGTTGATACTTTCCCACGAGAGGATCGTGATGGCCGGAATGATCGGGTTTCTCAACAGCAGACCCGCCGCCAGGAAGACGCTCCCATAACCGACGCACCCGAGCGCGGCTGCGGCCGAATACCAGAACAGATGCGAAGGCCCCTGCGTTTGCCAGAACGCCTGCGCCTGTGCGGCGTCGTGCGGCCACACCATGGCGATAAAAGCCAGCGCCGCGCCTCCCGTAAAGATCAGGACAGCCGCGATCAGGCCGGCCGCGTACTTGCCCGCCAGCAGCACCTCGCGCCGCGCGGGGGCCAGAAACCAGAAGTGCAGCGTCCTGTCCAGCATCTCGCCCCGGAACAGGTTCATGAAAATTCCCAGGCATCCGAAGAAAATGGCCAGCCGAAGATAAAAATATTGAAAGACGCCGGCGAACACCTGGCGGTCTCCCTCGAAGTCGAGCAACTGATGGCTGCGCTTGCTTTGCAGGATGCCTGCCTCGAAGTTGAGTTCCCAGCGGCGGGCCCCGTCGAAATACTGCATGTACCGGCGCACGATCTCGTTCGCTTGCGGCTCGCCTCCTTTCCCCCGCCGCCGCCGGCTCGAAGTGTTATCGGCATTCGGACGGCCCAGGCGCGCGAGCACCTGCTCATCGGTATCCCCCTCGCGGACGGCCTCGATCGCCGCAGGCATGACGACCCGTCGCCCTAAGCGCTCACGCCGGATCTTGGCTTCGATACCGTGTCCGATGAAAATTACCGACGGGAATAGCGCCAGCAGGTAAACCCAGAAGCTGCGCTTCGAAAAGAACACGCGTCCGAGTTGCAGGCGGGCCACGATCCAGATCTGCCTTGCGCGAAATGAGAAGCTCAACGATCGCCTCCGATCAGGTACTCGTAGAGCGCGTCCATGTTTTCGTCGGCGGCCACGACGCTGTCCACGGTGTGGCCCGCGAGCGAGATGCGGGTCAGCGCGCGGGAGAATTCGCTGCGGCTGCGGGTCATCACCATCAGGCCGAGGCGGTCGTCCTGCACCTTGATCTCGGTGACGTGATCCTGTTCGAACAGCAGCGACGCAATACGCGAGGCGTCACGGCACCGGATCAGATACTGGCTGGGATGCTCATGGATCTCTTCCCGCACGCCGCGAATCTCGCCTTCGGCCACGATCATGCCGTTGGCGATCAGGATCACCTGGTCCGAAATCAGGTCGACCTCCCCCAGCACGTGGCTGGAGAGAATCACGTGGCGGCCCTGCGCCGCGAACTCGCGGAACAAGGCGATCGTCTCGGCCCGCACCAACGGGTCGAGGCCGTTCAGCGGCTCATCGAGGATGAGAACTTCCGGGTCGTGAGCAATCGCCTGCGCCAGCCGGACGCGCTGCCGCATCCCCTTCGAATAGGCCGCCACCTTACGATGCGCCGCTTCCGTCATGCGGACGCGGTCGAGCGCTATCCCCGCCCGGGCGGCGGCGTCGCGCTCGGGATAGCCTGCCAGCAGCAGACCGGTAAGGACGAAATCGAATCCGGTCGACCCGCGCGGCGCGGCGTCGTATTGAGTGGCGTATCCGGTAATGCGCATCAGGCGCTCCGGATCCCGCGGGGAGAGCCCGCGCACGGTGACCGATCCGCAATCGGGAAAGATCAGCCCGGCCATCATGTTCATGAGCGTGGTCTTCCCGGAGCCGTTCGGCCCGACCAGACTGGTGATGCCGGACGGTATGCGGAGGGTGATGCGATTGACGCCGAGAACCTCGCCATAGAATTTCGAAACTCCGTCGAAGACCACTTCCGGGGCGGTCACGACACTACCTCCACCGGCCGGATCTTGCGCCGCAGCACCAGCAGCAGGAGCGCCGACATCACGGCCAGCGAGACGGCGCATTCGTACGCTTCCGGCCCCGAGAGCGGTTCGGCGCCAAGCATCGAACGCCAGATCTGGTCCATGGCCCGGGCCGGGTTCGCGGCCGACGCCCACTCCACGCGCAAAACGGCATTGGCAAGCTCCGCTGCGCCGGCCAGAACGAAGAACGCGCCCAACACCAGCGCGCCGGCGACTATTCGCCATTTGACGTAGGCCGAACTGGCCATGGCCACCAGCCCGACAAGAAGGATCCACAGCAGAAACCCGAAGAACATGCCGGCGCCGATAGTCCAGTTCTCCTGAAACCAGGTCCAGCCGGCCAGGCTCGCTTGCATCAGGAAGAGCAGCAGCCCGGGAATCCAGGTAACCGGCGAAAGCACCCCCATCAGTACAAGCATCCGCGAGAGGACATATTCGGGTCGCGAGAGAGGCCGGCTGAAGTAGAGGGGCAGCGCTCCGTTCGCCAGGTCCGGCGCAATCAGACTGGGACCGGCGAATGCGGACAGAATGACGGCGAAAACACCCTGCACATTCATGAACACGACAAAAAACGTGGCGTCCACTTTGAGGAAGCCGGCCAAATTCGGCCCGAACCCCTGCAGCAGCTCCGCGTGATGGGCAAGATAAACGAAGCCGGCGCAGCCGACCGGCCAGAACATGGCGACCACGAAAAGAATCGTCACCAGCCGCTGCTGCATCAGCCGCTCCCAGGCAAAGCGGGGAAGCACGAACAGACGGGCCCAGCGCGAGCTCAGCGGACCTTGATAACGCTGGTAGCCGCGCCTATAAACGGCCATCGGCGGCGACCTCCTCCACGTCGGCGGCGGCTTCGCCCGCGGTGTGCCGGATGTGTCCGACGGCTTTGAGAAAGATCTCTTCGAGCGAGTCGCGCCGGTGCGTCAGACGGCGCACCTCGAGATTCTCGCGCGCCACCAGGCGCCATATCACGTCGAGCTCGACGCCGGGCGGAAGCACGATTCGCCAGCGTCCCCCACCTTCGGTGACGCCTTCCGCGCCATGCTCGCGCAAAGCGGCCGGGAGGTTTCCGTCCGCGCCGGCCACCTCCAGCTCCACGAAGCGCAGATTGGCCCGCCGCTCCTCTTCCAGATTGGCATGATGGACGATAGCGCCGTCTTTGAGAATCACCACCTCATCGCAGACCTCCTCCACGTCGCGCAGCAGGTGCGAGCAGAGGACCACGTTAATTCCGTGCTCCTGCTTCATCTCCATGATCAGCTTCAGCATGCGGGCGCGCGCCGCCGGGTCGAGCCCGTTGGTGGGCTCGTCGAGAATTACAAGTTCCGGGCCATGCATGATCGCCTGGGCCAGCTTGGCCATCTGCTTCATGCCGAGCGAGTAGGTCCCGAGCGGCCGGTAACGCGCTTCTCCCAGTCCCACGTGGAACAGGACCTCATGGGACTTCTCGAGCGACACGCGCGGCGGGAGGCCGGAGAGCTCGCCCATGATTCGCAGGAACCGCACGGCGGACATGTCGGCGATGAAAGCTTCGTTCTCCGGCATGTAGCCTACACGGGCTTTCACTTCGTGCGACCTTGTGTGGCAATCGAGGCCGAGGATCCGCGCCGAGCCGCTCAACGGCTTGTGGAATCCGAGCAGCGTGAGAATCAATGTAGACTTGCCTGCCCCATTCGGGCCGAGCAGACCGATAGCCTTGCCCTTGCCGGCGCCGCCCAGCCGGCAGGACATCCCCTTGAGAATCTCCCGCCGGCCCAGCTTCACTCGCAGATCCTGTAGCTCAATAACCGCTGACAGGCTTACAATTTCATGTCCCAAGTCCGCAGTACCTTCTGATTTCTGTGCGGCGGTTGGCCTTTGATCGGCCCGGGGCCGCCGCCTGCCCCGTAGAGTAGCATCGAATCCAGAATCAGGCTCGTCAATCGATTACGGCTGGCGGCGCGAATTTGTTCCGTTTCTCCGTCCAGAACCACCAGCACGGGCTCGCGGCTGCTCATCAGGTTCTTGAGCGTGGGGTTCTCGATCAACCCCGCCAGGTCCGCCACAATGCCGTTCGGGTTGAACCACAGGAACCCGGAGTGGTGCAGGCCGCCGCTGGACGGGAAGCGCTGCTGGAAATTCGCTGAGCGCGGCAGCGAAGAGCCCGACTCCCGCAGCGTGATTGCCCGGACCGCCAGCGCACGGTCCATCGACGCGATCAGGTAGCCGCGGTCATAAGTCCAATAGAGCGTTACCGGCGCCGCGCCTGCTTTCACCGATGTGAACGACCTTCCGTTCACCGTCTCCCGGGACAGGGTCATCTTCCAATCCGCATGGTCGGCGGGTACCGAGCGGTTGTGCGCGTCGACCAGGCGCTTGATCGCGTCGTCGAGCACGCCGGGCCGCACCACTTCGAGAGCCGCCACCCAGCCGGGCACCGGCAGCGACGGCCGTTCTATAGCCAAACTGAAGTCCGTGCCCAGAGAGGAGGCGATGTCATCGCCGACATCGACGCCGGTTTCCGACTGTAGTTTGCGAATGACCGCGCCGAGACTGTCGGGCGCCATTCCGGAGAAGATCTCGTCAAAAGCCTGGCGAGGGTCCCGCGTGGAAGCGGAAACTGCCAGGACCGAGCCGCTCGAGACATATTCGAGGGACCCTGCCGAACCGGGCGCCGCCAGCCAGGAAGCAAGTCCGGTTCGAGCGCCATGGAAAGACAGCGTGGCTTCGTTCTCGTCGCGTCCGCCGCCCGAGCGCTGCTCGAAGAACAGATACCGCATATTGAGCAGGCCCAGCATACGGCTCTCATCCTGATGCCCGGACCCGGAATTGAGCCAGCCTCCGTCCACCGCCGCCAGCCAACCCACCCCGCGCTGGTAACGGCGTGCGATCTCCGCGGCAAAGGGAGTCGCCGCCCCTGCCCCGAGCCGCGCGCTGACTGCGGCCAGGTGCGAATCGTTGTCGGATACCAGCAGCAGATCCTGCGTGATCCGGTAAGGTATCTTCCCCGCCCCATCTCCCGCCACGCGGGCGATGGCCTGCTGCAGGGCTTCCTGCCGGGACGGACGGATGCGCGCAAGGAACAAGGGGACCCGCTTATCCGTCAGGACAAACACCATCTCCTCTCCGAGCAAAGGGGTCACGGCCTGGAAGCGGTCGAAGGTCCGCTGCAGCTCCTGGCCCTGTTCGGACGACCACCACTCGTTCAACACCGTATTCTCCCGCGCCCGCTGGTCGATCAGGCCGAGAGCCTGCCGCAGAGCGCCGGCCAGATTCGGAATGGCGACGTACACGATGGCGTTAGGCGGCAGGTACTGCAGTAACCCGGGATCCGTACGCAGCGCCGGAGAGGCAGTTTCCGCAATCTGCTTTTCGATGCCCATGAGCTCGGACAGCAGCGTGGAATACTTCTCCGCATCCTGGCTCCAGGAGACGGCGTCCCGCACTTTGACTTGCTGGAGCGAGCGATTGGTAGCCGATTGCTTACCGGCCGTCAGCGTGCGCTCGCCCCCGGGCTGGGAGACCGCGACCGAGCCCTCCACAACCGACACGACCGAGCCGGCCGCGCCGCTCGAGACAGCAAATACCGTACCCTTGACCGACGCGACCGAATCGCGCGTGACCACGCGGAGACGTCCGCGGCGCTGCCTGGCGGCCTGCACGATCACGTCGCCCCGGTCGAGCCGGATGGTCTCGCCGCTCCACGCCGCCTCCACCGAAAGCTCGGTGCGCTGGTTCATCTCCACGCGCGAGCCGTCGGCGAGTCGCAGGACCGCCCGGGATCCGGCGCTGGTGCGGACGACATCGGCCTGCGACAGGGTCGCGCCAGGCTGGATGGCGCCTTGCGGAAGCCGGTAGAGTGCGCCGGACACGGAGACCACCGTGGCCCGCGGACCGGAAGGCGCAAGCGCGGAATCGATCCGGCCCCGCTCGAAGTAAACAGCCGTAAGCGCCACTCCTGCGGCGACAGCCCAGCGGGTCCAACCGGGCCAGTGAAAACTGCCGGAGGATGGTAATCCGATCACCTTCGGCTCGCTTTGAACTCCGGCCAGCGTACGGCGGCACTCGGCGCAGCGGCCCAGGTGATCGTCCATCAGCAGGCGCCTCGATTCGGTCAATTCCCCTGCCAGATAGCGGGAAAAGTCAGGCCGGAATTCGGCGCAGGCGGACGACGAGGCGCCGATCTGCCGCCACACGCGCTCGCACGCTGCCGCCGCCTGCTCCGGCGGCGCTTTCTCCTGGCGCATCTCCTGCAACAACTGGTCAAAGCGGTCTTCCGTCATAAAAGTACTCCCTTCACCTGCTCAGATGCTTTTGCAGCACTACCCGGATCCGGTGCAGCCGGCTGGCGACAGTGCCCCGCTCCACCTGAAACTGCTCCGCCAGCTCGTCGTAGGAGTAGCCTTCGAGGTAACAGAGAACGAACAGTTCCGCGTCCTCCGGCGGCAGCTTCGCCAGAGCCCTGCGGACACGCTCCTTCAAGATCGCCGGCTCCTGCCGGGTGTTATAGTCGCGCCCCTCGTCGATTTCCACTTCCGGCAGAACGTTCTTGCGGCGCAGCAGGTCGATGGAGGCATTCGTCGCCGCCCGCCGCAGGTAATGCTCGGGCGACGACAGCGGATCCGGCGCAACCTGGTTATGAATCATCCGCAGAAACACGGATTGCAGAACATCCTCGGCGTCGGCCGGGTTGCCGGTTACCCGGAGCGCGGCCTGGTAGACGGTCTGACCGTAGCGCTGGAAGAGGTCGCTAAATCCCGATGGCAGCTTCACATAACCCGGTTCGGCGCTGACCGCCGGACTGCTTGTTCCCATGACAGATCATACGCAACGCAGGGTGGAAATCTTCCAAAAAAGATTGGGCTCCGGCAGCGCCTAGCGCTTCACCCAGATCGGACTGCTCCACGCAAGCTGTCCATCCGCCTGTTCCACACGGACATAGTAGTAACTCTCGCCGGGTCCGGCCGCATTGTCCACGTATTCGAGCGCGGCGTCCTTCCGGTTCGGATGGATCTTATGAATGTACGCGTTGTTCTTGATCACGTCGATCTGCTTGATCGGAGCCGTTCCCAGCGCTTTCACCAGCAGCTTCGGCGCCGCCTTGGAGCTGACGATATCGCCCATCAGCGCCGGCCCATTATCCGAAGTCTCGATGCGGTAATCGAGCACGATCTGGTCGGTGGCCGCGTAGGCGTGCCGTTTTCGCATGGCGTCCAGCAACCCCTCGCGGGTGAAATCCTCCACCAGGATGCAGGCGTAAGAAGAATGCGTCGAGACGTGATCGGAGCTCGATTGCACGCCCAGCTTGTACCCCTTCGCCCAGGCCTTCCAGACAAAACCCTCCGGCTTCACGCCCTGATGTACCTTGGCTTCGCCTTCTTTCCATGCGCGAGGCGCGCCCGGGTGCTCGTAATTCGACTCGAAACCCTGGTAGATCTCGACCAGCGGCTCGACCGACGGATCGCTGTCGCGCCAGTCCGTTCCCTGCTGGGTGGCGGACGAATGCGGAGTGGCGATGCCATTTGTCTGGCGCAAGTAAGGGTAGAGAACGGACCCGCTATTGGCTTCGCCCCTGTTTTCCGGCGCGCCGATCTTCAGCACCGGCTGGCCGCGCCTGGCCCACACCACGTTCCGATGCCCGTTCGGATACGGCACGCTGCGCTCGTATCCATAGAGCGGCACGAAGCGTTCGGGCATGTGGTACAGGTCGTTCGATTTCTGGGTCAGCCACCAGTTGTACTCCTCGTCGACTCCCATCTGGTGATCGGCCACGTGGGCGTAATCCATCTGGGCGGCATCGAGGAAGTAGCGATACAGATCGTCGAGCGCGCCGTCGCCCGAGCCGTCCTGCGAGAGCTCGGTGTGCCGGTGCATGTCCCCGCGCAGAATGCGGTACTGCTTGCCGCCGAGTGAGATGCGATACCCGCGGATGCGGCCCGTGTCGGCCGATTCGGCCGGATGCGGATTCGGCGTCACGGGCGCGCCGGCTTCGATCGTCCGTCCTCCGGTGAGCCGCGCCGGGCCGCCTTCCACGGCGACATTCGCGGCGTAGACGTCCAGGTCGCCGTAGCGCCCTGCCGGCCACGCGCGATTGTCGGTAGCCCACACGAAATGCGCCCGTCCGCCCTGCAGCGCGACCGCCGATTTCATGCTGTTCCGCCCCACGCTCGAAGGCATCGGAACAGCCGGAGCCCAGCGGTCCCCATCGAGCCTGGTGACGAAGGTCTCCCACCGGCCTCCGGAGGCCCAGTAATCGATTCGCGCCGTCGCCGCGGACGTCCGGCAGCGCAGAGCCAGATACACGCGCCCGGCTTCGTCCATTGCCAGGTAAGGCTGCTGGATGAAGCGGCGTATTTCGGCCGGCATCGAGTCGGCCACCGGCGCTGTCTCCTTCCAGATCGAACCTTCCAGCACGGCCACGCGGACGCGGCGGTCGGTGTACAGGGGTGTCCCGCGGCGATCGAACAGAAACGTGAAATCCTTCCCCCACAGCGCGGCCGATTCTTCCCAGGCCACTACGGGCGTGCCCCGCGCGCTCACCGCCACCGAGGGGCGCACCGAAAAATTCTCCCCGCGCGTGATCCGCTGCACGGGACCGGTCCAGGCTCGCGCGTAGATCTGGTAGGCCCCGGTGGCGTAGGAATCCCACGTGACCCAGGGCTTGCCGCCGCCGAACGCCACCGACGGCGTCCAGCAATTTCCGGATCCATCGCTGAGCCGGGTTTCGGCGGACCACTTCGAGCCGTCCCACAGCCGCCCCAGAATCACGGAGCGGCCGTCGCGAAAGCCCTGCCAGACCAGCGCCAGCCTCCCCTTGCCGTCCGAGGCGAGCCGCGGCCAGATGTTCGATCCTCCCTGGGCAGTCAGTCTTTCAGGCGCCGACCAGCTCTTTCCGTCGAACGCGCGCGCGTACAGGTGAAACGCGCCGCCGTCGTTGGCCGGCCATACAGCCTGAATTTTTCCTTTCCCGTCCGCCGCCAGCGTTGGTGTATGATAATCGCCGCGGCCGGCCAGCTCGTGCATCTTGCCGCCGCCGCGGGCCACCACGCGGTCGGCTCCGTTCTCGTAGGCGAGCCAGGCCACCCAGCGCTCGCCGTCGGGAGCCACCGCCAGCGACGGATAATCGTCCGCGCTGCCGGCTTCCGAGAGCTTCTCCTCGAGGGGAAGGCGCTCCACGCTGCCGTTACCTTCCAACACGGAAATCACCTTTCCGAGCGGCGCGTCGCCGGCGGCAAATTCGAAATTTCCGGAGCCGGATTCGAACCGGATGCGGCCTCCGTCGCCGCCGCGCGTGCGCACGATCAGGCCCTCCGGAATCAGACGCCGGATGCGGGGGTCGTTCCAGTCTGTCTGTCCGTATTTCTGGCCGGAGGCGAGCTGGTTCTCGAAGGGCCCGGCCTTGCTGGTGAAATCGAACCGTCCGGCAGGACCCGCCTTGTCCGCTTGCGAGAAGCGCCAGCCGGAGACCGAATCGAGCGCGGCGCCGGCTACCGTCACCTCGCCCTTCCAGGATTTCGGCGCGGAATCTTTCAGCCCCAGAACTATCCGAAACTGCGCCGCGGGCTCGGGTTGCGATCCGTTCTGCGAATGCAGCGGCGGAGTCTGGAACGCCGTGAAAACTAGCCAGGCAAGACTCAACGCGGGCAGCGCGGCATAAGCCGATCGACGCATCGCCTCAGGATACTACGTAGAAGCTGACTGCATTGTCTCCATGCGTCATCACGCGCGTGCGCCGCAGGTCTCCATATGTTTCGTGGAGCTCGAAACGTTTGGAATGCTGAGCAAGCACGAGAGCATCGGGGCGCAGGGCGCGTTCGCCCAGCACGATGAGCGCGGAACGGTACTCGCCCTCCGATGTATAGGGCGGATCGAGGAAATAGATATCGGCCTCCACCTGCGCCAGCGCGGACGCGGCGGCCCGGTGGATCACCTGCGCGCGGTCCGCGATGCCGAGCGCGGCCAGATTCTCGCGAATCAGGCTCACGGCGACCGCATGTTTCTCGATGAAAATAGCCCGGCCCGCCCCCCGGCTGAGCGCCTCGATCCCCACAGCCCCGCTCCCGGCATAGGCGTCGACGAATGTCTCATCTCCGATGCGCTGCGCGAGGACGTTGAACAACGCTTCGCGCAGCCGGTCCGGCGTCGGACGGACGTCGAGTCCCGGCAGTGTCTTCAGACGCCGCGAGCGGAATTCTCCAGCAATGACACGCATAGGTAGATTTTGACGCCGTACTGGCGATATCGCCACCCGTTTTCAACAAAGCCCTTTCAAACAGTGCTGGCCAGTTTCTCTGCGCACGGCTCAACGATCATCTTACGGGTGCGGATTGGGCTGCGGATCTGGCTCGGAGAATCTTTGCCAGTCAGTCCTCGAGACACCGCGCTCCTGGGATGCCGTATATACCGGCCACCGGTCCAAGACCGCTTTGAGCGCGGGACGGTCGTGGTCGCCGGCGAAATGCGGCGTAAAAAACGGAAGCGGTCCCGCTATCGCCGAGCCTGCCGGAAAGCCCCGGAGGCCGCGCCCACCTGTAGGCGCGGGTCACAAACCAATGCGACCCGCCGGCGGACGCTGGAGAGTCTGTGCAAGTCAGGTAGACGCAAGCTGGCGACGGATGCGGACACCGCACTCCGGGTCGAGCATGGCAGCTGTAGCAAGCTGTACGTGCCGCGCTCCGGCGGCGAGCCGCTCGCGTACGTCCGCCGCGGTAAAAACGCCGCCCACTCCGATGACTTGAAGGCCTCCGCCGGCCGCGGTTATCGCGTCGTGTAGCATGGCTGCTTCGGCGTTTGACCGCGCGCGGATGGCTGCGCCCCCGATTCCGCGCGTCAGTCCGCCAAAAAGGGGCGCGCCGCCGGCGCCGGAAATCTTCGCTGTGATACTGTTCACCGTGCTTAGCGCGTTGGCGTACGGACGGACAGCGGCGGCGAACGCCTCGGCCGCCTCACGGCCGTCGAATAGCCCGATCTTGAGAATGAGCGGTGTCCTACCGATCGCGGCGCGCATGTCCGAAGCGATCCGGGCGGAGGCCTCCGGAGAGGTGAAGATCTGCCCTTCCTGCGAGCAGACATTAGGGCAGGAGAGGTTCGCCTCGACGGCCTCGGCCCCAGCCTCCACCGCCCAACGGGCGCAGCGCGTGAAGTCGGCGGCCATTTCGTCGAGCGACCAACCCGGCAGCGGGCTGGCCACCACCGAGACCGAGAGAACCTGGCCTCTGCGCAACCCGCGGCGCGCGCGCGTGACGTCCTCTCGCCAGACGGACGGGTCCTTCGAAGGCATTCCGAAAGAGATGGCCCAGGAGTCCACGGCGGCGCCCGGAGCTGCCAGCCGGAGATCGCCGCCCCCGCCGGCGAGTGTATGCGGCTCAACCGGCGCCAGGTTGGGCGGATCGTAGCAATCGCGGTGCGACGAGCGGACGGTCTTATAAGTCAGGACGCTGAAGCCGAGGCTGGCGTAATAGAGGATCCAGCGGCTGTTCAGCAGGGGCCCGGCGGGAATCCCGATGGGCGAATCGATCGGGATGCCGCAGAAATCCCAGGCGCCCGGGCAAGCCGGAACGTCGATCGCGGCCGGCTCGGGCGCGTGAAGGTAGTTCCAGTCGTAGCTTTCGGCGATGTCGTAACGCGGCAGGGCTGCCGAGGGATTCATCCGCGTATCCCGTCGAGGACGCCGCGCATGTAGGCGAGCGAGGCGCGAATGCCGGCCAGCGGATTGTCAGGGTCGGCTTCGTACTCGAGCGCGATGTTGCCCTGAAATTTCAACCGGTGCAGGAGCTTCAGGATCGCCGGAATGGGTAGCACGCCGCGGCCGACCTCGCAGTCGGTATGGCCGCCGGTGTCGCGCAGATCCTTGATATGCATATCTACCATGCGGCCGGCGCAGCGCTCGATCGATTCGAGCACGTTGGCCCCGGTGCGCGCCGTATGTCCGACGTCGACGCACAATCCGATGCGGTGGTCGAGCCCGCGAATGGCCTGGTAGGCGGAATCGGGCGTCGGGAAATTCTTATCCTCCGGTCCGTGGTTGTGAATCGCCACGCGCACGCCGTACTCCTGAACGAGCTTCTCGATGAGCGGAAGCTGGCGGGCGGTGGGCATCATGATCAGCATGGGGAAGCGGCAGATTTTCGCGTAATCGAAGTAGCTTCGCAGACGGCCGTCGTCTTCTTTGTAAGTGACCACGACGCCGCCGCTGACGAGCTCGAGGCCGGCGTCGTCGAACTCCTTTCTGCCGGCGGCCAGGGCCTCCGGCGAGTCGCTATAGCGAAGATGGAGCTCCTTGACGCTGAGCGACGCGACGCCGAGCTCTTTTATCATGGCGATCGCCTGCGACCGGGAGAACTTGCGCAGAGAGTAGGTGGCTAGGCCGAGTTTCAATCCGGTGTTCCCGGTCCTGGCGCCCAGGACGGCGGGAAGCGGCAGGAAAGCGGCCGCTCCCGCAAACAGACTACGGCGCCTGATCGAAATATCCGGAAGCGGGTGATGTTTGCTCGGGCCGGTCAAAAGGTCACCTTCAATCCGAACTGCACCAGGCGCGAATCCGCCTGCGCCGACGTCACCTGCCCGAAGGCCGCGCTGCCGAACGAGCCGGAGGGATTGTTGAAGTGTGGCGTATTGGTGAAATTGAAAGACTCGACGCGCAGCTCCGACGAGACCCGCTCGGTGACGGGGAAGCGGCGGAAGAGCGAGAAATCGAGATTGGCGAAGCCGGGGCCGCGCAGGATGTTCCGGCCCACGTTGCCGTAGGTGGCTGCAGCCGGCGCCGAGAATACCGACGTGTCGAACCAGAGCTGGCCGACCCCGACGCGCTCGTAAATCGCGGGATTGCCGTTCACGTTCGGCCGGTTCCCGTTCCCCGGCGCGTTCAGCGTGGCCGAGGGCGCGGTGATGTTCAGAGGCAGGCCGCTCTGCAGCGTGAGAATGCCGTTCACCTGCCAGTCTCCGAGCAGCCAGCGTCCGGGCCCGCTGTGCAGCCAGCGCTTCTTGGGGCCGAAGGGGACTTCCCAGATGTAGCTTTGCACGAAGATGTGAGTGGGATTGTCGTTGCTCCGGCCGCGGTTCATCTCGGGGAAGGTATTGATCAGCAGCCCGCCGTAATCGCCGGCGTAATCGATCGCCTTGCTGTAAGTGTAGGCGGTGGTCAACAGGAAGCCGTTGGAGAAGCGGCGGTCGAACTTGACCTGAAGTGAGTGATAATCGACATCCGTGGGAAAGTAATCGTCGACAACGGTGCTGCGGACGCCGAATTTGCGGTAGAGCGGCTGGCCGTTGAGGCCCGAGCCGGGAGTTTCGCTTGCGTTCACGTCGCGCGCGACGGTGGAGCGCGATCCGTGATTGCCGACGTAAGCGGCCTCGAGCACGAACTTCGCCGGCAGCATCCTCTGGAGGGCGACGTTCCAGGCGCGCAGGCGGCCGTTCCGGAAATCCTTCGACACGAAACGGAAACCCGCGTCCGGCGGGTTGGCGATCACGCCGGTCGAGGGAAACACCAGCGGAAGCGGGGGCGGGAACCCGGTGGCCAGCGCGCCGGCGGCCGTGTACGTGTTCGGCGCGGTAGTGAGGAAATACTGGCGAACCGGGTAATTGTAGTAGCCCTTCACTTCGGCGCCGGGCGTGAACAGGCTGCCGCCGAAGCCGCTGCGAAACACGGTGCGGCTGTCGATGCGCCAGGAGACGCCGATGCGCGGCGCGAAGCCGGTCCAGTCGGTCTGCACGCCGGTATCCGCGGGAATCGGGCCGATGCCGCCGAGGCGCAGCGTGTTGGTGCCCGGATCGTAATTGGACAGGCCGCCCGCATGGCGAGGCGTGGGCGGCAGGTACACTTCATGCCGGACGCCGAAATCGAGCGTAACGCGGGGCGTGATCTGCCACTTGTCCTGGATGTATGTGAACAGCGAGTTCTGTTCGAGATGGGGCACCACGCCGCGAAGCTCCCGGGATGTGCGCGTTGGCGCGTCAAGCAGGAAGGCGGCGAACGAATTGCCGTAGCCGGTGCGCGCGTCCCCGTTGCGCGACGCCGGACCTCCCGAGAACTGGAAGCCGCCGCGCACGCCGTAAGTATCGGGCAGATCCGCCACATCTCCCTGGCGGCGATATTCTCCACCGACCTTGATGGTGTGATTTCCGGCAATCCGGGTGAGGCTGCCGACATAGAAGTAGCCGGTCTCCGCGCGCACCCAGGGCAGGCTGTTGGTGAAACCCACGAGCGGCGCCGAAAAACCGTCGATATTGATCTGCGGTATCCCGGTAGTGTAGTCGGAGATGTTCACGCCCGGGATGCCGAGCCGCGTCGCCGTGTTTTCCCCGAAGTCCGACTGCACGGCGTCGTTGACGTAGCGGCTGACGCCCACGCGAAAGTCACCGATGAGGCGCGGAGAGAAGACCTGCGTCAGGTTCACCGCGCCGCTTTGGGCCTGAAAGAACCCCTTGCCGGCAGTCCCGGCGGGTCCTCCGCCAAGGCTCGGCCCGCCGGCGAGGCCGAATACAGGCGGCTGATCGGTTGCCGCCCGCTGGAAGCTGTAGCGCACGGCCGCGCGCGTCGAGGAGGAGAAATTATGGTCCAGTTTGCCGTCGGTCGAGTTCATGTCCTTCTTGCGAACCGTGGATCGCTGGTAGTTGGAGGCGAGTCCGCCGCTGGTCGGAGGCGGGACCAGCTCCAGGATACGCCGCGAAATCGGACTGATCCGGCTGGCCGGAACGAGATTGCCGGCGAACGGCTGGCGGTCGCGGCCATCGGGCAGGCCGGTCTCCGGGTCGTAGATCACGGTCGGCGCCGAGGACAGGTTTCCTGAGCGCAATGCGGCGTCGGGGAGACTGGCCTGCGTGAGGTCGCCGCGGCGATCGCGGATGCCCTGGTAATCGGCGAAGAAAAAGGTGCGGTTGCGCATCACCGGACCGCCGATGGTAACGCCGAACTGGTTGTAGGTCACCGGCGATTTGCTGTTGGCGAACACGTTCCGGGCGGCCAGGCGGCTGACGCGATTGAACTCGAACAAGCTGCCGTGCAGCGAGTTGGTTCCCGAGCGCAGCGTGACGTTGGTGACGGCGCCGCCGGCGCGGCCGAGTTCCGCCTCGTAATTGCTGGTGGTGATGTCGACGGCCGCCAGCGCTTCTATCGGCGGGATCATCACGCTGAGACGATTATTGCGAAAGTTGTCGTCCACGCCTTCGATCTGGACGTTGTTGCCCTGCCGCGCCTGCCCGTTCACGCGGGCGGAGAGCGCGTCCTGCGGATTGTAGAACTCGGAGTGGATGCGGACGACCCGATTCACGCCGGGCACGAGATTCAGCAGGCCCTGAAAATTCCGGTTGAACGCCAGTGGCATGTCGGTGATCTGGCGGGTCTCGATCTGGCGGCCGACGTCGGCGCGATCGGTTTGCAGCAGAGGGGTGTCGCTGGTGACCTCGATCGATTCGTTGACCTGTCCCGGCTGGAGCTCGATATCCACGCGTACCGTGGTGTTGACCAGCACTTCGACGGCCTCACGGCGGATGGTGCGGAAGCCGGAGTGCGAGACAGAGACGCGGTAGACTCCGGCTGCAAGGTTCGGGGCAGTGTAGGCGCCGCTCTGGTTGGTGGTGGTGGTCCGGGTGACGCCGGTCTGAACCTCGGTGATTTCGACCGCGGCGCCGGGAACGGCTGCCCCGGAGGAATCCGTTACCGTGCCCAGCAGACTGCCTTTGATTGCCTGGGAAAAGGCGGGCACCCCGCCGAGAAGCAGAATAAGGACAACTGCACTGAAATGACGTCTCGAAAACATGGAGAACCTCCCCTGACGCGGCCGGAATCTCAATAGCTATTCCTATAGGATTAAAGCATGCTAAAAGTCCGGGAGTCAAACGGATCCGGGGCGAGGCGGTGGACGAAAGCCGCGCTGCTCAACAGCCTGAAGATCCGTCTCCTGCTGCGCCGCTCCGCCAGAAACACGCGTCCTGTCCGTCCCGCGGCGAGCTCGGGCTCCGCTGGCCGGCCGTCACGCAGCGCAAGTCCCCGAAATGTGCGCGCCGAGGATGGCTGGATCTATTTCCTGCACGGCTGGAGCAGGTTATCGCGCGGGCGCTACTGTGCTCTCCGGCGTTGCCGCTCCAGCCTCCGGCGCCCGCAAGGCAGGGATTTGATGTATGGAAGGCAGGATAGGATAATAGCTCGTTGAACCTATGTCCGATATCGTCTTTGCCGGCGCGGGCGTCATGCAGCATAACAGCCCGGTTCCGTATTACTACCAGCTCAGTACCTACATCGAGTCCCGGATCAAATCGAAAGAATGGCAGCCGGGGCAGATGCTGCCGAGCGAACAGGAATTCTGCGAGAAGCTGGGCGTCAGCCGGACGGTGGTGCGTCAGGCGATGGCGGACCTCGACCGCAAAGGCCTCGTCACCAAGCAGAACGGGAAGCGCAGCTCGATCGCTTATCCCAAGTACGACGGCGGGTTGATTCAGAACCTGCGCGGATTCTACGAGGATGCCGTTCGAAAGGGGCAGACGCCTTCGACCAGAGTGTTGGAGTTCAAGCTTACCGGCGCCACGCCGGAGGTGGCCGAAGCCCTGCAGATGAAGGACGGCGAGCCCGTGGTGATGCTGAACCGACTGCGCTGTCTCGATGGCGACCCGGAAGTGGTGGTGGTCACCTATCTGCCGGAGAAGAAGTGCCCGGGTCTGCTCGAGGAGGATCTTACGAACGCCTCGCTTTACGAGACGCTGGCGCGCAAGTACGGCCTGGTGATCACCCACGGATTCCGCACGATCGAAGCCACGCCGCTCGACCGCGCCGACGCCAAGCTCTTTCGCCTGCGCGCCGGAAGCCCGACTCTCCTGCTGAAGAGCATCGGACTGCTCGCCGACGGCACGCCGCTCGAGTACTTTGTCGCCAGGCACCGCGGCGACCGCAGCAAGTTCCACGTGCGCCTGTTGCCATCGTCGGATATGCCGGTCTGAACTTGACTTCGGTAATTGCCAATCAGTACAATCCTGTCATCCTATCATGACGATGCCCAAACCTGCCGCCGCCCTGAAGACGGGCATCGACAGCTACTGCTATCACCGCTTCTTCGGCGAAGTCTATCCCCAGCAGAGGCAGCCTGCAAAAAAAATGACGGTCGAGGATTTTATCGACCGGGCGTGCCAGCTTGGTGTCGATGGCGTGTCGCTGGAATCCTGCTTCATTCCCCGGGTGGACCGCGAGTATCTGCTGGAGATCAAGGGCCGCCTCGACGGATATGGGCTGGACCGGGTCTGGGCCTGGGGGCATCCGGATGGCCTCGAGGGCGGCTCGAACCGCAGCGCGCAGGCCGACATGCTCGCCAATCTCGAACACGCGCGCAACATCGGCGCCGGCGTGATGCGGGTGGTGGGCAGCAGCCTGATGTTCCGCAACCTGCCTCATCAACCCCAAATCGAGCGCCTCACCGCAATATTCCGCGAGGCGGTCCGCGCGGCCGAGCAGTACGGCGTGCGCCTGGCAGTGGAGAACCACATCGATTTCACGGCCGGCGAAATGTTGCAACTGCTGGATGCCGTGGACTCCCCCTACCTGGGCATGAATTTCGACACGGGCAATTTCGTGCGCCTTCTGGACGACCCGGTCAAAGGGATGGAGAAGCTCGCCGGGCGGGTGCTGGCTACCCATATCAAGGATCTGCGGATCCAGAAGGGCGTCGCCGCCGACGAATGGTATTTCTTTTCGAGCGCGCCGGTGGGAGACGGAATCGTCGATAACCTGAAGCTGGCGCGCCTGCTGAGCCGTGCCGGGTATGGTGGCTTCCTGGCGGTGGAGATCGACTTTCTGCATCCGGATTACAACGACGATGAGGACTCCGCCGTGGCCCGCAGCGTGGCCGAGTTGAAGCGCATTGCGGCGGCGGCGGTGGCCTGACATGCGGCCGGCGCGGCTTGCGGCTGTGGGGATGGCAGTGTGGTGCTCCTCGTGGAGCGCTTCGCCGCTGGAATATCAGGTGATCCCCGCAGCCCGAACCAGCGAGTTGACTCGGGCCAACGGGTTCCCGCTGCTTGACCAGGGAGGCGACTGGAGCCGCTCACACGGCGATGCCGCTTCGCGCCGCTTCTCGAATCTCCGTCAGATCACGCGGGAAAACGTGAGCCGCCTCGAAGTCGCCTGGGTTTACCACTCGGGCGACGGGAAGGGGAACATCCAGTGCAATCCGGTGATTGTCCGCGGCGTGATGTACGCGCCGACCGTGGGCGGCTACATCGTCGCGGTGGACGCCGCCGAGGGCCGCGAAATCTGGCGGTTCAAGCCCGAGGGCAAGCTGGTGGCGCAGCGCGGGCTGCTCTACTGGCAGGGCGAGAACGGCCATCCGGCGCGCCTTTTTTTCAATGCGGGAAAGAGTTTCTACGCGCTCGAAGCGGCCACGGGCAAGCCGGTAGCGGAGTTCGGCGACGGCGGGCGTGTGAATGCAGAGGGCGTGGTCGCCCCGGCGGTTTTCGAGCACACGATCGTCGTTCCCTGCTGGAATGTAGTGCGGGCGTTCGACGTGGTTACAGGCCGGCCGCTTTGGACGTTTGATACGATCCCCCGCGAGGGCGGCTTCGGGCGTGAGTATTGGAAAGGCGCCGACGACAGGGGCGCGCACTGCTGGGGCGGCATGGCGATGGACGAGAAGCGGGGGGTGGCATATATATCCACCGGCTCGCCGCATCCGAACTTTGCCGGACAGAATCATCTGGGAAACAACCTTTTCGCCAACTGCGTCATCGCGCTGAAGGCCCGGACCGGCGAACGGCTGTGGCACTTCCAGGAGATCCGGCACGATATCTGGGACCTCGACCTGCCGGCGCCGCCGAACCTGGTGACCATCCTGCGCGACGGGAGGAAATACGACGCCGTCGCACAGGTCAGCAAGCTCGGCAACACGCTTCTTCTCGATCGGATGACCGGCAAACCGATCTTCCCGTTCCGGCTGCGGCGCGCGCCCGCTTCGCGTCTGCCCGGCGAGGAGACCGCGCCCTATCAGCCCGATCCGGAGCTGCCGGAGCCGTTCGCGCGGCATCTGTTCACGCCCGACGACGTCACCGACATTTCGCCGCAATCCCAGGCGTTCGTGATGGCTCAGGTGGAAAAGTCGAATTACGGCTGGTTCGCTCCCTTCGAAGAGGGCAAACCGACGATCTTCTACGGCGTGCACGGCGGCGCCGAATGGACGGGCGCGGCGTTCGATCCGGAGACAGGCTGGCTCTACGTGAGCGCCAACGAACTGCCGTCGATCATTACGGTGTCGAAGCGCAAGCCGCTGCGGAGTCCGAACCTGCCGGTGACCGGGGGGCAGAAGGTGTATCGCCAGCATTGCGCCGCCTGTCACGGCGCGAATCGCGAAGGCCGCGGAGTTGCGCCGGCGGTGGACGGGCTGGCGGGCCGGCTGACCGACGCGGAGGTAACGCAGCTCATCGAAAGGGGCCGCAACGGCATGCCGCCGGTTCCGGCCGCGTTGCCTGAATCCAGGATCCTGCTCGACTACCTGTTCGACCGCGACCTGCCGCCGCAGGCCCTATCGGCCGCGCGCCAGATCTATGCATCGAACGGCTATCCCAAATTGCTCGATCAGGACGGAAGGGCCGGCTGCAAACCGCCGTGGGGTACGCTGAACGCCATCAACCTGAACACGGGGAAGATCGCGTGGAAGATTCCGCTCGGCGACGACGAAGAGCTGGTGAAGCGCGGTCTGCCCCGCACTGGCACGGAAAATTTCGGCGGCGCGATGGTCACCGCCGGCGGGCTGGTTTTCTGCGCGGGAACGAAGGACCTCAAGATACGGGCCTTCGACAAGCGGGACGGCCGCGAGTTGTGGGACGCCAAACTCCCGTTCGGCGGCTACGCGCCGCCGGCCACTTACGAAACGGGCGGCCGCCAGTACATCGTGATCGCGGCTACGGGCGGGGGCAAGCTGGGCGGGCCGATGGGCGACACCTACGTCGCGTTCGCGCTGCCCAAAGAGAAGAAAAAATGACGCCTCGCCATCTTATGCGGGAAACTGCCGTAAGTTTATCGAGCGAAGCTGAGGCCGGGCGTTTGACAGGACTCCAGTGTAGCTTTTGGCAGGCGCGTATCCAGTCTGCTTGACCTCGCCTTCGTCAGCAGGTTACCATTCCTCCCGTGATGTCCAGGCTCCGCTCGATGCAATCGCCGGCCCTCTCGCTCTTACGTGTGGTGGCGGCGTTCGCCTATTCGTTACATGGCTATCAGAAGCTGTTCGGAGCCTTCGGCGGGCATCTCGGCAAGGGCAGTCTACACGACTATTGGACCCTGACCGGGTTGGGCGGCGTTCTCGAGACTTTTGGCGGCGCCCTGCTGATGCTGGGGCTGTTCACGCGGCCGGTGGCGTTCATTTTGAGCGGGGAAATGGCATTCGCCTATTTCATGCGGCATGCCGTGCGCGGATTCTGGCCGATCCAGAATGGCGGGGAGCTGGCGGCGCTGTACTGCTTCCTTTTCCTGTACCTGGCGACGGCCGGCGGCGGAAGCATCAGCCTCGACCGGTGGCTGCGAAAAGTCCGCGACTAGCCGTAGACACGCCGTGTACGCGCTGACACGGCAGAAAAGGCCTCCCAAGGCGCAAGATCTTTCGAATCAACAGCACAGTCGCTGGTAACGCTCGTGCCTTTTCGCGGGCATGAGAAACAGGCGACAAACAAACATGGCGGCCCTGGCGGCCACCGTTCTCCTGGGCGCCGCGGAGGCGCTGGCCCAGGATCAACATCCGATTACGGCCGACGATTGCGAAGAGCCCGCGCGGCGCATCGTGATCAGTATCTCCGACCGGAAGCTGGCGCTGATCGAGGGAGGCCAAGTGGTGAAGGTTTACTCGATCGCGGTCGGCGCCAAGGCGACGCCCAGCCCGACCGGCGTTTTCAAGATCGCCAACCGGATTCCACATCCGACCTGGTATGGTCCCCATCACAACGTCGTGCCTCCGGGAAAAGCGAACCCGCTGGGGACGCGGTGGATGGGTCTGAGCCACCGGGGATACGGGATTCACGGGACCAACGATCCGCGCTCGATCGGCCGCAACGTGTCGCACGGCTGCATCCGGATGCGGAAGGCGGACGTGGAGGAGTTGTTCGAGATTGCAAAAATAGGCGACCAGGTGGAAATGGTAGACGCGCCGGCCGAGGGGCTGGCCTGGATTTTTGCGGCGGGCGTTGAAACGGCTGCCTCCGCGGAGTGAAGACCATGGAAAACCTGCTGATCCCAATTGCCACCGCCGGCTCCTTCGGGCTGGCGCTGATTACTTCACGTTTCGCGCTGAACGTGCTGTTCCGCGCGATGTGGGTTCGGGCCCAATCGAGCGCCCGCTAATGGAGGACGAACGTGTTACTGCTCAGGATGATTCTTCTCACCGCCGGCTTTGGATTGTTCGCCGCCGCGGCTGCCGTGTTGCTGTACGACGCCTTTCGCCGGTGGACCCGGTACCGTGCCCCCGAGGCCGAAGAGTCGGAGGCCTTGCCGGTCCACTGGGGAAGGGCGGGAAAGCTGGCCGGAGCCGCGTGGCTTCCACTCCTGGCGGGCTACAGCATCGTCGTGATCCCCAGCGGGATGGCCGGTGTGCGGGTCAGCCAGATCTGGGGCGCGCGGCCGGGGCCACTGTATCCGGGCGTCCATTGCATAGCGCCCTTGATCGATAGCGTGGCCCTGTACGATACTCGCGACCATCTGTTCACGACCGATGCCAAAGCGCTCAAAGCGCAGACGCGGGAAGGGCTGGAGGTCGGGTTCGCGATAGCCGTGCGCTATCGCCTCGATCCGCGGCAGCTCGACTCGATTCACGCCAACCTGCCGGCGGCTATCCCGGAGGACATCGTGGCTCCGGTGGTGGCGAGCGCGTTCCGGGAGATCGCCCCGGGCTACCTGGTGCGCGATGTCTTCTCGCGAAAGCGGGACGAGATCCGCACGCGCGGGGCCGACATGATTACCCGCAAGCTGGCGGCGGACGGCATCCTGGTGAAGCAGGTGATGCTGCGCGACCTGGCGCTGCCGGTCGAATACGCCAAGGGCCTTGAAGGAATGCTGCTCAAAGAGCAGGAGAACGAGCGGCTGACGTTCGAGATCGAGATCAAGCAGAAGCTGGTGCGTACGGCGGAGCTCGAAGCCGAGGCCGAGAAAGCGCGGCAGATCAAGCAGGCGGAAGGACAGTCGCAGGTGACGGTGCTGCGGGCCAAGGCCGAGTCGGACGCGATGCAATACACGCTGCCGCTGAAGGAGAAGCAGATACAGACGACTCGTCTTGAAGCGGAGGCGCGCAAGGAATCTACGGTGAAGAATGCCGAGGCGATGGCGGAGTCGAAGGTGATCGACAGCCGCGCGGAGCTGGAGCGGGGCAAGATGATGGCGGAGGCGGAGGCGAACCGGATCCGGGTCACTTCGGCGGCCGACGCGGAGAAGCTCCGGCTCGAAGCGGCCGCGCTCAAGGACAGCCCGCTGCTGATCCAGAAGATCATCGCGGAGAGGCTGTCGGACAAGGTGCAGATCATGATGGTGCCGGCGGACGGGAAGTTCTTCTTCGCCAACGATGTGCTGAAGAGCAGCCCGATCACGCGGGCGGCGGTCGAAAGCGGAGAGAGGGAAGGGAAGGCCCACAGATAGCGCGGACGCGCGTTCGAGACCGGGAGGCTTTACACTGAAATCGTGTTCCTCCCGGTTTTGTTTTTTTGGGCCGCGCTGTGCCGCGCGCAAGATTTTTCCGCGCCGGCGCGGGAACTGGCGCGGCGGATTGCGCCCGGACGGCAGGACGTGGCGTCGCTCACGGTGCGCAACGCATCGTCGTTGACAGCGGCGGAAACGGCGGAGATCGCGAGAATGCTGGAGAGCGAGCTGCGGGTTCGCTCCAACCGGCCGGGACTGAACGTGAGCGTGACTCTTTCCGAAAACATCCATTCTTATTTGTGGGTAGCGGAGACGCGGCGCGGCGAGGAGCGGGAAGTGGCCATGGTGAACGTGGATCGGCCGTCCGCGGCGGCTTCGTCCGGCGCGATGTCCATCGGAAAGCGTCTGCTGTGGGAACAGGAGCGTCCGATTCTGGATGCGGCGGTCGTGGACTCGACGATGATCGTTCTCGATCCGATGGGTGTGGCG
The DNA here is from genome assembly GCA_035495815.1 of Bryobacteraceae bacterium. Lineage (GTDB taxonomy): Bacteria > Acidobacteriota > Terriglobia > Bryobacterales > Bryobacteraceae > DATJFH01. The sequence continues at coordinate 26,376 of DATJFH010000353.1, read as the reverse complement.
CTGTATCGTGAACGGCAACTGGCGCACTGGCTGCCGATACCCTCCTGGAAGCCGATGCCGCGTGATCCGCGGGGGCGGCTGGCCGTTGAGCGGGACACGTTCCGCGCGTTTTTGCCGGGAATCGTGTGCACAGGCTCGTTTTCGTCTCCGAATTTGTCGTGCGGGGAGAGCAATGCGCCGTGGCCGCTGGGCGGAATCGCAGCGGAGCCGGTGGCGGGAAAGAACTACTTCAGCGCGCCGCGGCTGGGCATGTTTTTTTCGGCCGCCGCGCTGCCGGGATACCTGATCGCCGCCGGTCTGGACGGGCAGGCGCGGGTTTACGACGCTTCGACACGCGAACTGAGCCGCGTGAGCGGGTGGGGCAGCGACATCGCCGCAGTGGAGAGCGGCTGCCGGATGGGAGCGCAGTTGCTGGCGACGCGCCGGAGCGACTACGGCGAGACGGACGCGGTCCAGGTCTACGAGGTGACGGACCGGCGTGCGACCCCGGCGGGCGATCCGGCTACCTTTGCGGGACCGGTAGTGGCGCTGTGGCCCTCGGCGCGGAAGGGCGAGGCGGTGGCCGTTGCCCGGAGCCTCGAAACAGGACGCTATGCGGCTTACAGTCTGTCGATTGATTGCGATCGTTAGCGTTCTTTCGGCCCCGTCGCCTGCGGTAACGCGTCCGCAATACGGGGGGACGCTGCGGGTTCAGATGAAAGCCCGGGTGACGGCTCTCGATCCGGCGGAGCTGGCGGCGCACGAGAACCTGGCTGCGCTGCTGTTCGACCGGCTGGTGACGTTGAACGACGCGGGGCAGCCGCAGGCGTCGCTGGCCGCTTCGTGGCGCCACGACGCCGATTCCAGGCGGTGGGAGTTCCAGCTTCGGCCCGGAGTCCGGTTTCACGACGGTTCTCCGCTTTCCGCTTCCGCGGCGGCTGCATCGCTCGAGCGGCTGGGGGCTACGGCGCAGGGCGACACGCTGGTGATCCGATCCGAACAGCCGGCGCCGAAGATGGCCGCGATGCTGGCGGGCGGCGGCTATTCCATTTTGAAGCGCAATGCGGAAGGAGCGCCCGTCGGCACGGGTCCTTTCCGGGTGTCGGCGTGGGAGCCGGGCAGACGCGTGGCGCTGGCGGCCAACGATGAGTATTGGGGCGGGCGGCCCTACCTGGACGGGGTGGAGATCGAGATGGGGCGCGGGGCGCGCGAACAGTCCCTCGATTTCGATCTCAACAAGGCGGACCTGGTCGAGCTGGGCATCGGCGATCTGCGCCGGGCGGCTCAGGGCGGACGGAAGACGTGGATATCAGCCCCGATCGATCTGCTGGCGCTGGTGTTCGACGGCTCCGTCGACGATCGCACGCGGGAGGCGATCGCGTTGTCGATCGACCGGGCCGCGATTCACTCCGTGCTGCTGCAGAAGCAGGGCCAGGCGACGGCCGCGCTGCTGCCGCAATGGCTGAGCGGCTACGCGTTCCTGTTTCCCGACGCGCGCGATCTGGAGCGGGCGCGCTCGCTGGCGCGCAATCCGGCGCCGATCCTGGCCGGTTACGACGCGCTCGATAGCGTGACCCGCGCGATTGCGGAGCGGGTCGCCGTGAACGCCCGCGAGGCGGGGATCACGCTGCGTCCCTCGGCGGGCTTGCAGCCGGCAGCGGTGCGGCTGGTGCGGGCGCGGATCCGCTCGCTGGACGCGGGGCTGGCGCTGGCCGCGCTGGCCTCCGCGCTGGGGCTGGAGGCGATGGCGCAGGCGCCGGCCGACACGCCATATGGGGTTGAGCGTGCGCTGCTGCAAGGCGCCCGCGTGGTTCCGCTGTTTCACCTGCCGGAGATTTACGGGCTGGGGTCGCGAGTGCGGAACTGGGCGCCCTCGCGCCGCGGCGTGTGGAAGCTGGAAAGCGTCTGGCTGGCGCCGGAGAGGCCATGACGTTTCGCAGCAAGCTGCTGGTCGCCTTCGCCGCGACGGTGGTGGTGGCGGTGGGCATCGACAGCCTCATCGTGGAAGAAACGACGCGCGCGGAGTTCGAGCGGCTGGACGGCCAGCGCTCCTCGGCGCTGGTTGCGCAGTTCCGGCGCGAGTTCGAGCGGCGGCAGCAGGAGGTGGTTCGACGTACGGAGCGCATGGCCGCGTCGGAGGTGCTGCAGCGCATGGCGGTCGAGTCCGACTATGCGGCCTATCTCGACGAGGCGCGCGCTTTGTCGGCGGCGCAGGGGCTGGACATGGTGGTTCTGACGACGCCGGATGGAGGCATCATCTCCTCGGCGCAGTGGCCGGCGCGGTTCGGTTACAAGGACGAGTGGGTGGCGCGCGCGGGGGCGTCGGGGATCCAACTGGCAATGCTGAAGCGCGAGGAACTGCCGGAGGAGATCGCGCTGGCGCTGGTGGCGGTGCGGGCGGTCACGGCGGGGGAAAAGAGCATTCTGGTGGCGGGCGGACTGAAGCTGGACAAGGAATTCCTGGCGTCGCTGGAATTGCCGGAGGGCATGCGGGTGCTGCTCTACCGCAACCTGCAGCCGGGCTTTTCGGCGCAGTCGCTGACCACGCCGTCGGGTCCGGCGCACGACGCGCAGCGGTTCGCGGCGCTGATCGAGAAGGTGCAGCGCGATCAGAAAGAGGCGGCCGCTTCGATCGGGGTGGAGAGCTTCCACGCGTTCCCGCTGGTGGGGGCGGGAAGAGAGCTGCTGGCGGTGCTGCTGATCGGCAGCTCGCGGGCGGCGCTGCTCAGCCTCGAAGTGTTCATCCGGAATCTGGGGCTGGCGGTGGGCGCGGCCGGGGTGCTGGTGGGGCTCCTGCTGGCGTGGTGGGCGACGGCGCGGATCACGCGACCGGTGCACGAGCTGGCGGCGGCGGCGGGCGAGGTCGCCGGCGGGAATTGGAATGCGCGCGTGGATATCCGTTCGCGAGACGAGATCGGCGAGCTGGCGTCGGCGTTCAACGCCATGACGCGGCAGTTGACCGAGCAGCGGGAGCGGCTGGTGCAGTCCGAGCGGGTGGCGGCCTGGCGCGAGCTGGCGCGCCGGCTGGCGCACGAATTGAAGAACCCGCTGTTTCCGCTGCAGATCACGGTGGAGAATATGCGGCGCGCAAGGGAGCAGTACCCGGAGCAGTTCGACGAAGTCTTTCGCGAAGGATCGGAGACGCTGCTGGCGGAGCTGGCGAACCTGAAGACGATCATCAACCGCTTCAGCGATTTTTCCAAGATGCCGCCGCCGGACCTGCAGCCTGCGAACCTGAACGAGATCGTGCGGGGAGTGATGAAGCTGGTGGACGGACAGCTTGCGGGCCAGGGTGTGGAGGCCCGGCTGGAGCTGGATCGAGCGCTGCCCGAGATCGACGCCGATGCGGCGCAATTGCACCGGGCGCTGCAAAACCTGGTGCTGAACGCGCTCGACGCCATGCCGTCGGGAGGAAGGCTCACCGTGCGCACGCGGCGTGAAAAGAGCGTGGTTTTGCTCGAGGTCTCCGACACCGGCTCGGGCCTTACGAAGGAAGAATGCCAGCGGCTGTTCACGCCATACTACACGACGAAGCACCACGGGACTGGGTTGGGGCTGGCGATCGTGCAGTCGGTGGTCAGCGATCATGGCGGCAGGATCTCGGTCGAGAGCGAGCCGGGGCGCGGAGCGACTTTCCGAATCGAACTACAAAATGGCACATCTTCTCATCATTGACGATGACGCGAACACATTGGCTTCGCTGGCAAGGGCTTTTCGCATGGCGGGTCACGAAGCCACGGTTTGCGACAGCGCGGCGCGGGCGATCGAGCTGGTAAAGTCGCAGCGCTTCGATTTGATTTTCTCCGACGTGGTGATGCCGGGGAAGGACGGCATCTCATTTCTCGAGGATATGAAGGCGCTCGGGCTTTCCATCCCGACCGTGATGATCTCGGGCCAGGCCAGCGTGGAGATGGCGGTGCGGGCCACGAGGCTGGGGGCGGTGGACTTTCTGGAGAAGCCGCTCTCGACCGATAAGCTGCTGCTGACGGTGGACAACGTCCTCAAGATTTCGCGGCTGGAGGAAGAGAACCGGCAGCTGCGGCGGCGGGTGGGCAAGCACGAGATCGTGCGGGCCGGGGAGACGATGCGGAGGGTGATGGCGCAGGTGGAGCGGGTGGCGGCCAGCGAATCGAGAGTGTGCATCCTGGGCGAAACGGGCGCGGGCAAGGAGCTGATCGCCCGGGCGATACACGAGAAGAGCCCGAGGCGGAACGGACCGTTCGTGACGCTGAACTGCGCGGCGGTGCCGGCGGAGCTGATCGAGTCCGAGCTGTTCGGGCACGAGAAGGGGTCGTTCACCGGGGCCGCGGTGCGGCACGCGGGGAAGTTCGAGCAAGCGCACCACGGGACGCTGTTTCTGGACGAGATCGGCGACATGCCGTTGGCGATGCAGGCGAAGCTGCTCCGCGTGCTGGAGGAAGGCGAAGTGGAACGGGTGGGCGGTGACCGCGCGGTGCAGGTGGATGTGCGGGTGGTGGTGGCGACCCATCGCAATCTGGAGGCGCTGGTCAAGTCCGGCAGCTTCCGGCAGGATCTGTTCCACCGCGTCTACGTATTTCCGGTGCTGCTGCCCCCGCTGCGGGAGCGCCTGGAAGACATTCCGGCGCTGGTGGATCACTTCGCGCGGCAGGTGGCGGATCAGAACGGGTGGAAGCCCATTCCGTTTCAGGCGGACGCCATCGCGGAGCTGCAGCGGTACGCATGGCCGGGGAATGTGCGGGAGCTGCGCAACGTGGTGGAGCGGCTGATGCTGCTGTCGGACCAGAGCGGAGTGGACCGGCGGGCGGTGGAGATGGCGCTGCCTGCGTCGCAGGCTCCGGCGGGGCCGCCGGGCAGCGGCGGGACGCTGGCGGAGCGGGTGGAGTCGTTCGAGCGGGAGTTGCTCGTCGCCGAGTTGAAACGGCACAAGTATCACATGACGGAGGCAGCCAAGGCGCTGGGGCTCGAGCGGAGTCATTTGTACAAGAAGTGCCAGCAGTTGGGGGTGGATTTGCAGGCTTTGAAGGCGGACGCTTGACGAGCAGGGCTCGGCTCCCTCTCCGGCGCCGGGACGGGCCGCGACACGGCACGCCAAGGGGCCCGCGGCCAGGATACGTTATCGCCCTTATTCAGCGGCCACGCAAGCAAAGCTCGCGGCGGTATCCGGATCGCCGGTCCCCTTGTATTTCGCCACCTGCGGATACGGACACAGCGGCCGGGTCAATTTTTTCCCCGGCTGCCCAACCACGGTTCCCGTACCGATCAGTTTTTCCGGCGCCTTTCCCTGCTCAACCCACTGCTCCAGCGCGGAAAATACATCGTGCTCCGGATCCATGTCCGCGCCCGGCCGGTTGCCGAAGCTGTTCGGGCCCACCCCGCCGCCGCAGTGCCCCATGCCCGGGACCATGAAGAGCCGGTAGAAATCCTGCACCGGCTTGGAAGCGTCGCTTCTGGCATCGGGAAATCTCCCCAGAAACGACCGTACCTTCTCGTAATATTCGATAGACCCCAGCGGCGCAATCGCGGCGTCACCCCAACCGTGATACTGGATCAACTTGCCGCCGCGCGCCCGAAACGATCGTAGATCCGGATTGTTCGAATTCAGGTGCACGCCCGCTTTCTGATCTCCGAAGGCCACGTCGCTGTCGAAGTTCAGCGTCCGGAAATCCCACTTGGGATCCTCGAACACGGCCTGTCCATAATAGGTGTTGCCGAACCGGAACTGAATGGCTTTCTCCGGCGCGGCCGGCGTGATCCAGGCGGCCCACCCGCCCGGCCCCGCTTCGGTTCCCGGCGGATAGCCCGGATAAATGCGAGCCCCGGTGCGCGGGTTCGTCGGGCCGGCGTAGATCTTCCGCAGCGCTTCCAACTGCCCCGGCGTCAGGCACTCGGTTTGCCCCGAATCTTTGCACGCCAGAATCGAGGGGTCGAAGCGGCAGGCGCGCGGATCTTCCACGAGCCCGTCCTTCACGCCGTCCAAAGCATCGCATGCGGCCAGGGCCGCATTCTGAATCAGAGGCAGCTTCGCCGGCGGAATGGCGCTATCGGCGTTTTTCAACAGCGCCTGCTCGTTCCAGACGAATCCCGTGAAGTGATGCGACCAGTCGTTCGCCGGCGCGCCGGCGATGATACCGTCGAAGTCGTCGGCGTAGCGCTGCGCTTCCATCAGCGCCTCGCGGCCGCCATCCGAGCAGCCGAAGAAATAGCTGCGCGAGGCATCCTTGCCGTAGAACCCGCGAAGGATCTCCTTGGCCTGCACGCTGGTCTGATGCACGGCCCGATGTCCGAAGTCCACCAGCTTCTCCGGATGTCCGATCGACCAGGCGGCGTCACTACCCTCGTGGCCGTCGTCGGTCACCGCCGTCGCGTAACCGCGCCTCACCGGCTCGATCAGGGACTGCGTCGGAATCGACCCGGCCCATCCGCCATTTCCACCCTGCCTGTATTTTCCGTTCCATCCGGAGGCCGGCATCCAGACCTCGAACTTGATTTCGGAATCAGCCGTGGGTCGGGCCGTTCCTTTGACCACGCAGCGCGCCGGAGCGGTTGGAGGATTCGCCTGCGCGGGACCAGGAACCGCGACAGGCCCTTCCGGCGCCAGGACAGCCGAAGTAACTGTGGCATGATTCAGTTTCAGACCGGTCAGGCTGTCGCACGACTGTTGAGCGGAGACCGGGGGCAGCAGCAGCCCCAGAACCAGCGCCGGAACGGCGCAAAAGAGAACGCTCCGCATGAATCCCTCCTTATGATCAAATCCTCTACAGTATGCCAAAGATTCACGTCGAGGCCAGCGCATTCCAGCGTCAATCCGCCCGGACGTGATATATACTTCGAAAGGGAAAAGTCTATCTCATGGGTTCCTCCAGGTATTTGCTGTCTCTGTTCTTATACTTCATCATCCTTCCGCTACCGGCGCAGATTATCGGTGGCGCAATCATAGGCGACGCCGTCGATCCGACCAGCGCGGTCATCGCCGGGGCGGAGATTATTGTCACCAATGTAGAGACGCAACTGCGGCGGAAGACGCTGACAGATGCGCGCGGCAGCTTCAGTTTTACAGCGCTGCCTCCAGGGACGTACAAACTGGAGGGGGCGGCGCGCGGATTCCAGCGCGTCGAGATCGACGCCATCCATTTGCTTGTGGCCCAGACCGTCCGGGCGGATGCGCATTTCGCGCTTTCGCAGGACGTTCAGTCGGTGACCATTCAGGCTTCAGCCGCGATGGTGGAAGGCGAGACTTCGTCGGTTGGGCAGGTGATCGACCGCCGGCTGATCGAGAACCTGCCGCTCAACGGGCAGAAGTTCATGCAGCTTGCCGTGCTCGGCAGCGGGGTCGTGCCTGCCTATCAGAACCGGAGCAGTACGGCCAACAACGGGACCGGCCGATCGGATATGGGCGTACACATTTCCGGCGGACGCACGGATGCCAACAGCTATCTGATCGATGGGATCGAGACGCGCAGCGCGCAGCTCGGTCCGCCCTCGATCCTGCTCTCGCCGGCCGCCATCCAGGAGTTTCGCGTTCAGAAGAATCTGTTCGAAGCCCGCTACGGCCAGGGCTCGGGAATCGTCAGCATGGTCACGCGATCCGGTTCGAATGGATTCCACGGTACCCTGTACGAGTTCCTTCGCAATGATGTCTTCGACTCCGCCAATTATTTCGACAATGCGCTTGGCCAGAAAAAAGCGCCTTTCCGGCAGAATCAGTTCGGGGGCACGGTGGGCGGGCCGCTGCGTAAGAACAAGCTGTTCTACTTTTTCAACTACGAAGGCCTTCGATCCCGGAAATCATCCACGCTGGGGGCGATCGTTCCCACCGTGGCCCAACTGAGCGGAGACCTGTCAGGCCTGCCCAGCACGAAGCGTGATCCGGCCTCCGGACAGCCGGCGATTCTCGATCCGGCCACCGGCCTGCCGTTCCCCGGCAATCGCATTCCAGCTCCATTGCTGTCCGGCGTGGTCTCGAAGTTCCTGAAATACATTCCCCAGCCAAACGCGAATATCGGCGGACAGAACCTGGTGCTGACTCGCAGCCGCAGGAACGATGACAATCAACTGACGGGACGGCTGGATGCCAATCTGAGCGCCAGTGACACGATTTCGGGCCGCTACATCTGGTACGATTCCGACCTGTTCCAGCCCGGCATCGCGCCGCTCTACGGCACTATTCTGCCGTTTCGCGGGCAGACCGTCAGCGTGCAGGAGACACATCTGTTCTCTCCCACGCTTCTGAACGTGTTTCGCGCCGGCTACAATCGCAGCATCGCCTTGACCGGATGGGAGCGGACACCGAACAGCATCGCGGCCGAGCTGGGCTTGAAGAATCTGAATCAGGGACCGCTGGAATTCGGATTGCCGACCTTCGTGGTGGCGGGGTATGCCACCCTCGGAGCTCCGCTGTTCGCCGGCGGCAACATCGATAACATTTATCAGATCAGCGACGAGGTGAACTGGAATCGCGGCCGCCACAACGTGTCGTTTGGAATGGATCTGCGGCAGACCGAGTTTCAGCTTCAGGCAGGAGCCTCTCCGACCGGGTTTTTCACCTTCGATGGACGCTACTCCGGCAGCTCGGTCGCGGATTTCCTGCTTGGAACGATGGCCGCCGCCACCACGCAGCCCGGAATCAGCATTACCAATTCCTGGTCGAACTCCTATAATTTTTTTGTTCAGGACGATTTCAAGGTCAGCTCGCGGCTCACTTTGAATTTGGGCCTGCGCTACGAATACGAGCAGCCCTTTTATGAGATCAATGGCAAGGAAGGGTATTTCGACACGAACCTGCAGAAGCTGATCACGCGGGCGCCGGCGAACTATTCCTCGCTGCAACTCCCAGCCTCGAAGATCACCTACGATCCCGGCTTCCGGCGGGGTATTTACGAGCCTGATTACAATAATTGGGCGCCTCGAATCGGATTTGCGTATCGTGCCGGCGACAGCACTGCCATTCGCGGAGGCTACGGCATCTTCTACTCGAAAACCCAGGCCAATGAACTGAACGGAAAGCTGAACAATCCACCGGTGGTGCTCTCCATCAGCTTGACGGGAGCGCTCACGACGCCCAATCTGCTGATCGACCGCGACGCGTTTCCGCCCGTTTCGCAAGTGCAACTGGGAACCCTCTCCCCGTACTCCATCAACCCGAAAGACCGCACGCCGTACTTCCAGCAGTGGAATCTTGTCCTGCAACACCGGATCGGAGGCTCGATAGTGGCCGAGGCCGGTTACATAGGCAGCCATGGAATCCATCTGGCGGATCGTGTGAACATCAACCAGGCCGCGCCGCCCCCCAACCCGGCGAATCCCACGCCCCTTGCTTCGCGCCGGCCGTTCGCCGATTGGGGCGACATCCTTTCGTTCAATTACGGCGAGCAGTCCAGTTACAACGGCTTGCAAACGCGCCTCGAGAAGCGCTTCAGCGGCGGCTTGAGCTTCATGACCGGATATACCTGGTCGCATTCGATCGATACGTCCTCGCGCGGAGCCGGCGCCGCCAGCTGGCATCAGGACGTGCGTCATCTCCACGGCGACAGAAGCAGCTCCGATTTCGACGTGCGGCATCATTTTGTCCTCAGTTACACCTACTCGCTTCCCTTCGGCAAAGGAAAGCGTTTTCTGGGCGCCGCCGGATCGGGATGGGACAAGCTGATCGGCGGCTGGGGAGTTAACGGAATCACGACGCTGCTTACCGGCAACTACGAAACGGTGCGCGTGGTGGGCGATCGCGCGAACACCGGTGGAGCGCCATATCAGCGGGGCAACATTTTACCCGGTTGCGCCGATAACGGGAACCTGCCCCGTTCCGGGCGTACCGTCGAGCGCTACTTCAACGTGGACTGTTTTTCGATCACGCCGCTGGGGACCTTCGGAACCAGCGGCCGCAACATCATTCAGACGCCGGGCCTCAACAACTGGGACATCGGCGTGGTAAAAAACACCGCCCTTACCGAGCGCACGCATCTGGAACTGCGGGGCGAGTTCTTCAACGCCTGGAATCATGCCCAGTTCGTTGTGCCGAACATGAGCGTGCAGAGTCCATTGTTCGGCAAGATCCGCAACGCCCGGGATCCGCGGCTGATTCAATTCGCCATGAAGCTGGCCTGGTAGGCCGCGCCCTGGCGAATAGCCGACGGGAAGGAGTACGGATGCGCCGCGCCGTTATAATAAGAAAATGTCTGCCAGTTTCATGGGAATCGCTACGCCCGAGGACATTGCGCGCTATGAGGCGGTGATCGGCCTGGAAGTGCACGTCCAACTCGCGACCGAGACGAAAATCTTCTGCAGCTGTCCCACCAGTTTCGGCGCGCAGCCGAATTCCAACGTTTGTCCGGTCTGTCTGGGGTTGCCGGGAGCGCTGCCGGTGTTGAGCCGCAAGGCGGTCGACCTCGCTATCAAAGCAGCTCTGGCGCTGAATTGCGAAGTCCGGCCGGTTTCGCGTTTTGCTCGCAAGAACTATTTCTATCCCGACCTCCCCAAGGGCTACCAGATTTCGCAATATGATCAGCCGCTGGCCGAGCACGGCTATGTCGACATCACCGTGGACGGTACGAAGAAGCGAATCGGCGTTACCCGCGTGCACATGGAAGACGACGCCGGCAAGAACATCCACGACGGATTCCCGGACTCCAGCCGCTATTCCTATGTCGACCTGAACCGCTGCGGCACGCCGCTCATCGAGATCGTCAGCGAGCCGGATCTCCGCAGTTCCGACGAGGCCCACGCGTATCTGACCGAGCTGAAGCAGGTGCTGCAGTTCGTCGAAGCGTCCACCTGTGACATGGAGAAAGGCCACCTGCGCTGCGACGCCAACGTTTCGGTGCGGCTGAAGGGCGCTGCGGAATTCGGAACCCGGGCCGAGGTGAAGAACCTGAATTCGTTCCGCTTCGCCAAGATGGCCATCGACTATGAGATCGCCCGGCAGGTGGCTATCGTCGAGAGCGGCGGAACGATTTTTCAGGAGACACGCTTGTTCAACGTGGAATCCGGCGAGACGGCCGGCATGCGCAGCAAGGAGCACGCGCACGACTACCGTTACTTTCCCGAGCCCGATCTGGTTCCGCTGCGAGTCAGCGCGTCCTGGCTGGCGGACGTAAAGTCCCAGATGCCGGAACTTCCTGCCCGGAAGAGGGCGCGGTTCGCCGAAAGCTATGGGCTGCGCGAATATGACGCGCAGGCGCTGACTCAGACCCGCGCCATCAGCGAATACTATGAGGCGGCGGTAGCCGTATCCGGGGATCCGAGGGCCGCCGCCAACTGGATCATGGGCGACTTGATGGGGGCGCTGAACGCGGCGGGTAAGGACATCGCCGAATCGCCGCTGCCGGCCGCCCATTTGGGAGAGTTGGTCGCGCTCATCGGCAAGGGCGAAATATCGGGCAAGCTGGCCAAGGAAATCTTCCCGAAAATGTTCCAAAGCGGCGAAGCGCCGCGGACGATCATGGAGCGGGAAGGGTTGACCCAGATCAGCGACACCGGCGCGCTGGAAAAGATCATCGAGGACGTCATTGCCGCCAATCCCAAGCAGGTGGAGCAGTACAAGAGCGGTAAAGTCACGGTTCTGGGATACCTGGTAGGACAGGCAATGAAGGCCTCGCGCGGTCAGGCCAATCCGGGCGCGCTGAACGATCTGCTGCGGAAGAGGCTAAGCTGATGGCCCTGAAAGAAGGCGATCCGGCGCCCGAAATCGAGCTCGAAACAGACACGGGAGAACCGTTCCGGCTGTCGGATCTGAAGGGCAGGAAGGTCGTGCTGTATTTCTATCCGCGCGCGGATACGCCCGGCTGCACGGTGGAAGCCTGCGAATTCCGCGACCAGTCGAAAATATTCTCGAAAAAAGACGCGGTGATCGTGGGGCTCTCGCCGGACGCCGTCAAAGCCCAATCGAAATTCAAAGATAAATTCAAGCTGCCCTTCACGCTGCTCTGCGACGTAGACAAGAAAGCCGCCGAGGCTTACGGCGTATATAAAGAAAAGAACATGTATGGGAAGAAGGTAATGGGCATCGAGCGGACGACGTTCCTGATCGGGGCGGATGGCCGAATCGCAAGGATTTTCCCCAAAGTAAAAGCGCAGGGGCACGCCGCGCAAGTTCTAGCCAGCCTCTGACCGGTCCTGAAATTCCGCCCGATCAATCGGGGAACCGTACCTTTCCCCTGCCGTATTATCGGCGTCGGCTCCCCAGATTCCGCGAGCGTCCTGCTATTCAGAGGTCGCGTGAACCAGCACGGGTGCGGTCCAGTCCTCGAAAATGGCGTTTTCGGCGCAAGCACTTTCGAGGCGGTCGGCTCAGTCGTTTGACTCCCACGGGGCTCGAAGAAAAGGGCGCTCCACCCATCATCACGTGTACTTCTTGACGGCTGCCTCAATTCCCGGGCCGGCCTTGGCAAGGTCCGCGGGCGTCATCGCCGGGTGAATCTCGACCGCGGCGTTGAACGCCAAAAACCAGGGCTCGGCAACGGCCGGGATCTGCGATACATCCTGCATGTCAAAAACGATGAATCCCGTCCGCACACCGGCCCAGTCGCAGAAGTAAACGGCTTCGGGTTTCAGATCCGCCAGGATCGACTGAATAGTCTTGGGAAGACTGCCATTGCGGATCGCCGCATTACCGCCCTCCACGGGAATGGAAACTCTCATCAAACATCGCATCGCACTATCCTACAATAAGAGCGTCATGGATCAGAACCAGTCTGATAGCCGACCGCCGCTCACTACCTATGAAGAACTCGCCAAGATGATCGACCACTCTCTCCTGCGGCCGGAGCTGACCGAGGATCAGGTGGCGGAAGGCTGCCGGATCGCGCGCGATTACCAGGTGGCCAGCGTGACCGTGCGCCCGTGCGACGTGGATTTCGCCGTTCGCCAGATGCAGGACAGCGGCGTACCGGTGGGCGGTGTGGCCGGGTTCCCCCACGGCACGAACACCACGGCCACCAAGCTCTATGAAACGCGTGACATGCTCCGCCGCGGCGCCCGCGAAGTGGACATGGTCATCAATATTCCGAAGCTGCTCTCGCGCCAGTTCCAGCACGTGGAGACGGAACTGCAGCAAATGGCGGACGCCTGCCACGAGCAGGGCGCCATCCTCAAGGTGATCTTCGAAAACGCGTACCTGACCGACGAGCTGAAGATCATCGCCTGCCGCATTTGCGGACGCGTGGGGGCGGATTTCGTCAAAACCTCCACCGGCTTCGCGCCAACCGGGGCCACGCTCGAGGATCTGCGCCTGATGCGGGCGCATACCAATCCCAACATCCGGATCAAGGCCGCCGGGGGCGTGAGGACACTGGACAAGGCGATGGAAGTTTACCAGGCCGGCTGCGCACGCTTCGGGGCCACGGCCACGGTCACGATCCTCGAAGACTGGAAAGCGCGCTTGAAGGAAATGGCCGCGGCCTCCGCATCGAATCCTACTTGATTTTGAAGCCTCCGTCCGCCTTTTCGCGATGAGCGGCATGGCATGTTTTGCACTGCTCGTTCAACTTCCCGAGCTCGGCTTGCGCCGGCCCTATTCCCTTTGGATCGGCCAATTCCCTGGACGCCGCCAAAGCCGCCTTGGACGCCGCGATGGCGTCAGCCGCGCCCTTTTGAGTCCAAAACGCCTCCACCTGGGTGAACAGCGCCACCAGCTTCTGCCCGGCGTCGGCGACGTCCTGCTTGGAAGTCTTGGCTTCGAGCGCCTTTCGCGCCTGCCCGTTGGCGGCGGCAATGTCTTTCATCCACTGACTGTAGGCCTTTTCGTCCTGACCGAAAAGGGACAGCCCCGCCGCGGTCAAGAGTACGATCCCACGCAACGCGAAACTCTTCGACATGTTATCTCCTTTTGTGGCGAAACCACGGATGAGGGATACCGGGGATCATGATACAAGAGTTCCGCCATGAATGCGTTTCGAATCTCACTTGCGAAACTGCGATTCCCGGCGACCGCGGAAGAATCGATCGCTCTGGCGGGGCAAGCCATCGCCAAGGCGTCGGCGGCAGGCGCGGACCTGATCTGTTTTCCGGAGTGGGAAGCCGGTACCGCCATCGGACCGGGCGTTCTCGAACGCGCCTGGTGGCTGGTGTCAGTGGCCGCCGCGAAAGGCCGGTCTGGCGGTTGTTCTCGGGCCGGAGGAATAATTTCCTTTAAAAAGCTTCTAAAAAAGTCGGACCAGTGTATACCTGGGCGTCCCGGGGCGCCAACAAATCCCGGATATCAAGGATTTCATGAACAAACTAGATAAGAACCTGATGGCTCGCCTCCGATATTGAATGCACGTCTGATGAGCCTTCGCGCAGCTTCCCTCTTTTGCGTGTTCGCCTTCGCCGCCCTTACTACTCAAGCGCAAGGTCCCGGCGGCCCGCCTCCCGGAGCCGGGGAAAACATCCAGTCGCTCGCCGACAAATTGGCGGCCAGGGCGACGCGTGTCGCCAAACTGGAGGGAGAGATCGTAGCAGCCGACCTGGTTGGTACCTATGCCTTGCACGGTTTTCAGAGCGAATTGCGTGCTGCCGGCGCGGGGGATCCCGACCCAAGTAGCGTCCTACGTGTTCGTGGGGACGGTTGTGCTGGCGGCCGACGGCGCCGGATCTTTCAGCGGATCGGAGAATGGGCACAGACTGATTTTCGGCTCCCCGAATTCGCTGGTCCCCCACAACGTCCCCCCAGAAACTCAACCCCTCGCGTGGACGTATGCCGACGGTACGCTCACTGTTCCCGGGGGCTTCCAAGTAAGGGTCGCTGCGGGCGGCCGCGTGTTGGTCGGCGCGGCAGCCAACCCGGCGGACGGCACGAATGTGCTGATGATCTTCACCCGGCTCCGGTGAGGCGGATTACCAGCACGCCATGCGGCGACCGGAGTTTGCACTCGCGCGGGTCGCCCGTGAACTTCTAAGGGATCGATCCAGGCGGAGTCCAGCGTTCGTTCTCATGCGGACGAGAGTCTTCGGCGCAAAGAGTGACCAATTGTCCCGATCTGGCAAGGGCTTGCCATAAGGCTCGTCGGAAGGGTTGGCGGACTGGAAGCAAGCACCGAAACGGCCGACTTGAAATTGCCCGGAACTCTGTTGAAAGTACGACACTCGCCCTCATGGGCTACGCTACAGCTGCTCCTTTCGCAACCGACTTCGTAGTAGCAGAAGCATGGGCCGCGAGTAGAGCAGTTGAGGAATTTGTCGAAAACCAATTACCTTTTGCAACTGCCGTTCGGCGCCCAGCAAGCCAGCGCCGGCCCAAGCGCTCGATCTGATCGCCAGCCCTCCACCGCTTCATGTTTCGGCAAACTGTCTCCACAATATGCCCTCGAGTTTCGCGGATCCCGCCAATTCCTGCAGCCTTGTGCCGAGCCGCCGAAAACACTGCTATTTCGCGACGGTAAACCATGCCATCGCGGGTTCGCCGACAACTTCGGCGGTGGTGCCCCCCGACGGGACGCTGCTGTGCTGCCAGCCATACGGAATGGAAGGCCTGCTTGTGGCGGATATCGATATCGCGGCGGCCGCGGGCTCCCTCGCGGGGCCCAGCAAGCCCGTCGTCCGACCCTGTCGGCGGAAAGTGCAGGCAAGCGCCGGCCGGCCTCGTTTCGATATACTTCAAGTGCGGTAAACCGATGGAAACCCTGAACTTCGCCCGGGCGACACTGAAAAGCGTCCCATTCGCCATTTACCTTCTCCTCTCGGCCACGTCTTCGGCAGCCGTCGATTTCAACCGCGACATCCGGCCTATTTTTTCCGATAAGTGCTACACCTGCCACGGGCCCGATGCTTCCAAGCGCTTGTCGAATTTCAGGCTGGATTCCGAAGCGGGCGCGCGCGCGCCGCTGCGGGAGGGCGCCGCCATTGTCCCCGGCGATCCGGAGCGGAGTCTGCTTTTTCAACGCGTCCGGACGCAGGATCCGGCCAGGCGCATGCCGCCGCAGGCCATGGGGCATGCCCGCCTCTCCAAGGCCGAAATCGGCAGGATCGAGCAATGGATCCGGGAAGGCGCGCGCTGGCAGTCGCACTGGTCGCTCGTTCCGCCGAAGCGTCCCGCGGCTCCGGCCGTTCAGCGCCGGGCCTGGGTGGCGAACCCGATCGATGCCTTCATCCTCAAACGTCTGGAAACCGAAAAGCTCGCGCCATCCACGGAGGCGGACCGCGTCACGCTGATTCGCCGCGCCAGCCTGGACTTGACCGGGCTGCCGCCCACACCGGCCGAAGTGGACGCGTTCCTGAGCGACCTGTCCCCCAAGGCGTACGAAAAGGTCGTCGACCGGCTGCTGGCTTCGCCGGCTTACGGAGAGCGCATGGCCTTCCGCTGGCTGGACGCGGCGCGTTACGCCGACACCAACGGCTATCAGAACGATCAGGAGCGCTACATGTGGCGCTGGCGCGACTGGGTAATCGACGCCTTCAATCGGAACATGCCGTTCGATCAGTTCACAGTGGAACAATTGGCGGGCGATCTGCTGCCCAACCCGACTCTCGAGCAGCGCATCGCCACCGGTTTCAATCGCAACCATCGCGGCAATGCCGAGAACGGGACCGATCCCAACGAATACCAGGTGGAGTACGCAGTGGACCGGCTCGAGACCACTTCCATTGTGTGGCTCGGATTGACGATGGGTTGCGCCCGCTGTCACGATCACAAGTACGATCCCATTACCCAGAAGGATTTCTACCGCTTCTACGCCTATTTCAATAACGTTTCCGACCGCGGCCGGTACTTCAAATACGGCAATACCCCGCCTTTCATAGCCGCGCCTACGGCCGACCAGCAGGCCAAGCTGGACGCTCTCGATGCCCGCCTGAAACAGTCCCGCGCCAGGGCGGCGGCTCTGACAGCGTCCGCCCAAAGCGCGCTGGATACCTGGACGCCGGATTCGGGAGCGGAATGGACATTCGACGAACGCCTGGTGGCGCATCGCGAATTCGAGGATGACCCCGCGGCGGTCCCCGGCAAGGTCGGCCGCGCCGCCGTGCTGGACGGCCAGAAGTCGATTGACCTCGGGGCCGCGGCGGACTTCGACTTCGAGGACTCGTTCACGCTGGCTGCATGGCTGCATCCCGCTTCGGCGAAGGGCGGCGTCATCGGCCGCTATCATGAAACCGAGCGCGGTTACGGGCTTTTTCTGATTGACGGCAAGCTGCAGCTTCGCGTGGATACTTCCAGCATCTCCGACCGTGTTCGCGTGGAAACGGTCGATCCCATTCCTCCGGACGAGTGGACGCACGTCGCCGCGACTTATGACGGCTCACGGCTGGCCGCCGGCATGAAGATCTACGTCAACGGCCGCGAGGCGAAGCTGCGGGTGCTGGTGGACGAATCGCTGAACAACACCCGCGCCGGCAAGGACACGTCGCTGCGCCTGGGACACGGCCCGGGAAAGGGCGAGCGGTTGAAAGGCTGGATCGGCGAGGCCCGTGTCTACGACCGCGCCTTGAGCCCGGACGAAGTAGGCGTGGTGGCCGTGCCGGAATCGATAGGCGCGATCGCCTCTCTGCCCCCGGGCCGGCGCACGGAAGCACAGAACCGGAAGCTGGCTTGGGCGTTCTACTCGCAATACGGCCCTTCGGACGTGCGGGAGGCCTGGAACGGCGCGCGCAGGCTGCAACTGGAGCGCGACAAGTTCGTGGCCGGCCTTCCCACCGTCATGGTGATGGACGAGCGTCCGAACGTTCGCCCGACGCATATCCTGTATCGCGGCGCGTTCGACGCCCCCCGGGACGTGGTGAGTCCGGGTCTGCCCGCGGCTCTGCCGCCGATGCCCGAGGGTCTTCCCAACAATCGCCTGGGGCTCGCCCGCTGGCTCACCAGCCCGACGCATCCGCTCACTGCGCGTGTCACGGTGAACCGCTTCTGGCAGATGCTGTTCGGGACGGGTATCGTCCGCACGGTCGAAGACTTCGGGTCGCAGGGAGCCGCGCCCTCCCATCCCGAACTGCTGGACTGGCTGGCTGTTGAGTTCATGGAATCGGGCTGGAACGTCAAGCACCTTTTCAAGACGCTGGTGATGAGCTCCACCTACCGGCAATCCGCCAAGGTCACGAAAGAGCTGCTGGAGCGGGATCCGGAAAATCTGCTCTATTCCCGGGCGCCCCGGCTGCGGCTGCCCGCCGAATCGCTGCGGGACGAGGCGCTGGCGATCGCCGGGCTCCTGACGCCGGGGGTGGGCGGTCCTTCCGTGAAGCCTTACCAGCCCGCAGGACTGTGGGAAGAGTTGTCGAACGCCGGCGCTTACAAGAACGACCATGGGGCGAAGCTGTACCGGCGCAGCCTGTACACCTTCTGGAAACGCACGCTCGGTCCTCCCGCCATGCTGGCCTTCGATTCGGCGGCGCGGGAGACCTGCGTGGTGCGCGAAACGCGGACGAACACTCCGGTGCAGGCGCTGAACCTGATGAACGACGTCACTTACATCGAGGCGTCACGCGTGTTTGCCGAGCGAATGATCCGCGAGGGCGGCGCCACAGCGGCCGACCGGCTGGCGTACGGCTTCCGGCTGGCCACCGCGCGGAAGCCGTCCGCCGAGGAGAGCGGGATCCTGGTTGAAGCGTTGAAGGGCTACGAAGACCGCTACCAGTCCCGCCCGGCCGACGCAGGGCAGTATCTGTCGCAAGGCGAGCACGCACGCGACAAGTCGATTCCGGAGCACGAGCTGGCTGCGTACGCGGCCGTCGGCAGCATGATTCTGAATCTCGATGAGACCATCACGAAGGAGTAGCCGGTGAACCGCGCATTGATCGAACTTACGCGACGTCAACTGTTCAGCCGCGGCGCACGCGGCCTGGGCGCGATCGCCCTGGCCAGCCTGCTGGACCAGGACCTGGGCGCGGCCCCCACGGTTGGCCGGTCCGGTCAGCCGGGGTTGCCGGGACTGCCGCATTTCGCGCCAAAGGCCAAACACGTCATCTACCTGTTTCAATCCGGCGGACCTTCGCAGATCGATCTCTACGACCACAAACCCGGACTCGGCAAGCTGCAGGGCACAGACCTGCCGGGCTCGATCCGCAAGGGCCAGCGCCTCACCGGGATGACGGCCGCGCAGGCCAGCTTCCCGGTGGCCTCCTCGAAATTCGCCTTCGGGCGGCATGGCAAATCCGGCCAGGAGCTCAGCGAGCTGCTGCCGTTCACCGCCGGAGTCGCCGACGATCTCGCCATCGTACGGTCGATGAACACGGAGCAGATCAACCACGACCCCGCGGCGACGTTCCTGCAGACCGGCCATCAGCTGGCCGGCCGTCCCAGCATGGGCTCGTGGCTTTCCTACGGGCTCGGCAGCGAGAACCGCAACCTGCCCGCCTTCATCGCCATGATTTCCCGCGGCACGAAGGCGGGGCAGCCGCTGTACAGCCGGTTGTGGGGCAGCGGCTTCCTGCCTACGCGCTATCAGGGCGTCAAATTCGGGTCGGGCAAGGATCCCGTGCTGTATCTTTCGAACCCGCCCGGTTTCGACCGCGAAGACCGCCGCTATTATCTGGACCGGCTGGCGGCCATGAATCGCATCCGGCAGGAGCAATACGGAGACCCGGAGATCGAGACCCGCATCGAGCAGTACGAGATGGCGTTTCGTATGCAGGCTTCGGTGCCCGAGCTCACCGATTTCTCCAATGAGCCGGAGAAGGTGTTCGACCTGTATGGGCCCGAGGCGAAGCACCCCGGCTCGTACGCCGCCAACTGCCTGCTGGCCCGGCGGCTGGTGGAGCGCGGCGTCCGTTTCGTGCAGCTCTTCCACCGCGATTGGGACCACCACGGCGGTCTGCCTAAGGAGCTCCCGACCCAGTGCAGGGGAACCGATCAGGCTTCGGCGGCCTTGATCAAGGATTTAAAGCAGCGCGGGCTGCTCGACGAGACGCTGATCGTCTGGGGCGGCGAGTTCGGCCGCACCGTCTACTGCCAGGGCGCGCTGACGAAGGAGACTTACGGCCGCGATCACCATCCGCGCTGCTTCAGCATCTGGATGGCGGGCGGTGGCGTCAAGGGCGGCCTCACCTACGGCTCGACCGACGACTTCTCCTACAACATAGCCGAGAACCCTGTGAGCGTGCATGATCTCCACGCCACCATGCTCCACCTGCTGGGCGTCGACCACAAGCGGCTCACGTTCCAATACCAGGGCCGCCACTTCCGGCTCACGGATGTGCACGGAGAAGTGGTCCGTCCCCTGTTGGCATAGAACCGGGTAAAATCGGACGGATGACCACGAGCCGCCGTCTTTTTCTGATTCGGAGCGCCGCGTTTGCCTCCACGCTTTACGCCGCCCCGAGTTTCAAGAAGTATCCGTTTTCCCTTGGCGTCATGTCCGGCGACCCCTCTCCGGATGGATTCGTCCTCTGGACACGGCTGGCGCCCGAACCGGTGGATGGCGGGGGTATGGACAACACCGCGATCGAGGTCGAGTGGCTCGTCGCCGAGGACGAGGCATTGCGTCGAATCGTAAAAAAGGGCAAAGCCGCAGCGACCCCGGCGCTGGTCCACTCCGTACATGTCGAGGTCGCCGGGCTGAAGGCAAACCGGCCCTATTGGTACCGGTTCAAGGCGGGTAGGGAGATCAGTCCTGTTGGACGCGCGTTGACCACACCCAAGCCGGGCGACAGCCAGTCCCAGCTCAAATTCGCCTTCGCCTCATGCCAGCATTGGGAGACAGGCTATTGGACCGCCTACGACCACATGCTGGCCGATAATCCGGATCTGGTCGTGCACCTCGGAGACTACATCTACGAGGGCCCGACGCGCGACGGCGGCGTCCGCCGGCACAACAGCGCGGAAATTGTGTCGCTGTCCGATTACCGCAACCGGCATGCGCTCTACAAGACCGATGACGCTATCCGCAAGATGCACGCCCACTGTCCCTGGATCGTAACCTGGGATGACCACGAAGTCGACAACAACTACGCCGGTGATGCGCCGGAGGACAAGCAGACGCGCGAGGCCTTTCTCGAGCGCCGGGCCAACGCCTACCAGGCTTACTACGAGCACATGCCCCTGCGGCTGTCGTCCCTCCCCAAGGGCACGAAGATGAGTCTCTACCGGCGTCTGCCGTTCGGCGATCTGGCCGAGTTCGCCGTGCTCGATACACGGCAGTATCGTACCGACCAGCCCTGCGGGGATGGAACGAAGCCGCCCTGTGAGGGGGTCTACGATCCGAAAGGCACGATTCTGGGCGACGAGCAGGAGGCCTGGCTGAAGCAAACCCTGGACAAATCCCGCGGGCGCTGGAACATCATCGCCAATCAGGTGCTGATGGCGCGCATCGACATGAAGCCGGGGCCGGAGGAAGCCCTCTCGATGGATCAGTGGAGCGGATACGAGGTTTGCCGCGGCCGGCTGATGAAATTCCTTGCCGAGCGGAAGCCGTCCAATCCGATTGTGATCACGGGAGACATCCACTCCAACTGGGTGAGCGATCTGAAAGCCGATTGGAAGAACGAGAAATCGCCCGCGGTGGGGACGGAGTTTGTCGGTACGTCAATCTCTTCCGGCGGCGATGGTTCGGACGAGCGCCCCACCACGAAAGACATTTATCGCGAGAACCCGCATCTGAAGATGTTCAATGGTCAACGCGGGTACGTCCTGGTAACCTTGACTGCCGATCAGTGCCGCGCGGACTACCGCATCGTGCCCTACGTCACTCGACCGGGATCGCCTGTGCAAACCCGTGCAGCCTGGGTCGTCGAGAACAACCGCCGTGGAGTGCAAAAGATTTCCGGATAACCCGGCCGCTCGACCGGGATGCCATCCGATAACCGTCACGACAGATTAATCCTGCGTCATTGACCGCGGGACGCGCGCGCCGGGAGCTAGGCGCGTTACTCCTTCCTGACCGTCACCGTTCCCCTGGCTGTCGATATGTGTATCGATGGTCCGCTTCCGGACGCGGTGCGCATGGTTTGCAGCCGGCCCTCCGACTCCATCTTGACCGAGCCGCCGTAGTCGTTTTGCACCTCGCCCTTCTCCGTCGTGGCCACCAGTTCGAAATGGGCCGCCGGCGGCAGCGCCAGCTCGATATTGCCTACGCTCCTGCAGCGGGCGTCGATGCGGGCCAGCGGCGTCTGGCGCGGGCGCATTTCCAGGTCCCCGCGTTCCATATCCACCTTCAGAGACTGCGTGAAATCCTCGAGCTTCACGTCCTTCGATTTCGTCGTCAGGGTTACCGGACCGATGAGGTTGACGGCAGTCAGGGTCGCCAGGTCCATGGTGATGCGGCCGGGCACGCGCTCCACCCGCAGGTCCGTGTTGCGCGATTCGAAATGGAACGCCTTGGCCAGGTTCTTGAATTCCATGTTGCCCGAGAAAGCCCCGTTGATGCTCACGGGCCCCTGCACGTTTTCCAGCTCGAGATCGCTGCCCCGCCCGGTCACTTCCACTGAGCCGGCCACATTCACGGCGCGCACGATATCGCTCTTCTTCACGTCCACCTTGGCCGTCCCGCCGATCTTGTTCAGCCGCACGCCGGCATTGTCGCTGGAGACCAGCACCGCGCCTGCGATATCGGTGATATCGAAGTCACCCACCCGGCCGCGGCCTTCGATGCTGGCGCCGCGCGGGACGGTCACCTCGAGGTCCATCGAGATCTGCCGGTCGGCCGGAACACGCTCCTGGTTGGTCTTGACGAACACCCGGTCGCCCTGAATGACGACCTCCAGCTGGCTTTGCGCGTTGGCTTTGTCGGCGTCGGACCTGGTGTAGGCGCGGATCGTCTTGCGGCCGGTAATGCGGATTTCGGACTCGTCCCCGCCGTTCACCCGGATATTGCCCTTCAGGTTGTCGAACAAGATCCGGGGCTTCTCCCCGACAGGCTTTTGCACGGAGATCGGGAAATCGAACGACTCGCCGAACACCTCGATGGTGCGCCGCCCGAAGTGAAAGGGAAAGTTGACACGCCGGATCTCGTACATCGCGGTTCCGAAGATGATGACCAGGATCACCAGTAAGATCTCGCCGCCGCTCAGCCCCTGCTGCGGCAGCGGCTTTGACTGGGCCGCGTAGGCCAGTACTTCGATCAGCCGCAGAACACCCATGAGGATGAGCAGAAACGGCCAGTAATTGGCGAAGAGCTGAAACATGTTCAGCTCCGGGCGAATGTTGTTGATGAGGAAGATGGCGCCGAGCAGGATCAGGATCAGCGGCCCGACCGCCGAGCGTCCCTTCACTGGTCGCCTCCGAAATCGGGTTGGCGGCGGCTGGTCAGCTCCGTCTTTGGGGCGGTTGCGCGCTCGCCCAGGCTGAGCAGGCCCAGCACGATCAGGATTGCCGGCCACGTGCGGCCGAAACTGAAGCGGGTCATGTGATCGAGGGCGAACAACACGCCGATAGTGATCAGCATGATCGGCCCTCGGATGGCGCGTACCAGGCCCCCATGATTACCGTTCATGATTCACCTCGCCGGTTCGACCCGGATTGCTTCGCAACGAATCTCTATCGTCCGCCAGTCGCGAGTGCAGCATATTGATCCCGATGCCGATGAGCAGCAGCGGCCAGAAGCGCAGAATCTGGCGCAATTCGATGACGTCAAGCGTGTTGAGCAGAAATGCGCACCCGATCACGATGAGAGCGATGGCGCCCGTATTCGACCGCCGCGACCGAACCTGAAACAGGCTTGAAAATTCGTCCACCGGCTGCCCCGAATTCCGGCTGCGAGCCGTGTGCTGCGCCTCGAATGCCATATAGAGGACGAACACTCCGAGCAGAACTCCGAACAGCGGCTCCAGCCCGTGCGCGGAATGGGAATCCAGGATGCTGATGAGCAGTCCGAAGATGAGAGCATGAATCAGGCCCTTGGCATATTGTCCGTTATAGATCGCGCCGACTCCCGGAATCAATCCCAGAAGAAACGCCAGTCTCGGATGAGCATGTCCGGGGGCCGTGGCGGGAGAAAAGTAGGGTGGGTCGCCGCGGCCGGGTCCCGGCGCCGTCTCCGGGTCCTGCGCGTGCTCGGCGCAGTAGACAGTGCCGCCCTCCGACCGGCGGCAGGCGGAACACAGCGCCCGGCCGCAGGTGCGGCAGAAGGCCACTGCAGGCTCATCCTTGTGAGTGGAACAATTCATCGCGATCACCTTCCCTTCGCCGTCGCGGGCGCCGGTCCGGAAGCGGAGGGAGGAGCGGAAGCCGGCACGCGCCGTTCCTCCACCGGCCGCCGCGCGGCGGCGTTCCGCTCCTCCTCATCCTGCTGTTCGGTCCAGTCCCGCAGACGCGATTGTATTTCATAGACAAACTTGAGGTCTTCGTAAAATTTCACTGACCGCGCCCAGGTCCTGTGCGCCCGGTCGTCGAGCGAGGCCCAGATTTTTTGCGGATCCAGATCGGCGGCCTTCAACTGCCGCGGCGAGATTCCGGCCCAGCGCGCCATCATGGAAAACGAAAGCACGGTCAAGGCCATGCCCATCACCAGGCGCGGCTGCAGCAACGGCGAAGCCACGCGGCTCAACCATGAGCGCAGACCGCCGGGCCGGCCAAGCGACCCGTGCCGGCCGGAGGCGGTCTCATTCAGGATACGCGTCAGCAGCTCGGGCGGGGCCTCTACACCGGCGGTCCGCTCCATGAACGACAGGGCCAACCGGGAGTCTCGCGCCAGTTCGGCGCAGCCCGGGCATTCGCCAAGATGAGCTTCGACGGCCGCGGACTGCGCGGCATCCATCGCGCCCTCCAGATATTCCGCGAGCAGCATTTCCAGTTCGCCGCAGGTCATCGCACTACCCTATGCTTCCGCAGCACCCGCGCCAACTCGGCGCGGCCCCGGCTCAGCCGGCTCTTCACCGTCCCTTCCGGCACTTTCAAAACATCAGCGATTTCACGATACTCCATCTCCTGCAGATCGCGCAGGATCACGGCTTCCCGCAGGTCGGGCGAAAGCTTCTGCAGCGCCGCCTGCAGTATCTCACTCGCTTCCCGTCCGGCCAGCAGCCCCTCCGGACGGGCGGAGGTCGCCGCCCGCTCCTCGATCATCGGAAGCTGTTCCTCGATCGAATCGGTGGAGCGGTCCTGACGCGTACGCCGGTAATGATCGATCAACAGGTTCCGGCTCAGCCGGGCCAGCCAGGTGGCGAACGCGCCTTCGTCCGACCGGTAGCTTTTGAGCGAGCGGAAAACCCTCAGGAAGATTTCCTGGGTCAGGTCCTGCGCCTCGGAATCCTTTCCCGTAAAGCGATAGCAAAAGCCATAAACCCTCCGGGAGTGCGTGCGGACCAGCGCCTCCCAGGCTGCCTCGTCCCCATTGAGGCACCGTTCGACGAGGTTGGAATCGGGATCCAAGCGATTTCGGTTCAGCGGCTGAGCGGCCGCCCCGGGACCCGCGGCGGACGATTCGTCCCAGTGCGGGTTATTGGCCAGTGGCGCTCCCAGTTGATGTGCGATTGCCGCCATGCGCTGCTCTGATGCCTCTTCCAGTATGAATAACGAGGATTTATCATGAGAAGTTCACTTTTCGCGCCGCGCGGAAATCATTCTACCGCGTAAGGGAGACATTATCACCAGAAAACAGTGGCGTCTGACGCTGTTCGCCGGCGCCGTTGCGGCCGCCATCCTCATTGTGCTCCGCTTTCGCGCCAGCGGACCGTTGTTCGACTGGGCAATCTTCGCGGCTACGTTTTCCCGGCTCGAATGGCGGTGGCTGATTCTCGGCTGCCTGCTGGCCTACGCGACGTATTTCGGGCGGGCGCTCCGCTGGGCAGTCCTGCTGCGGGCGATCCGGCCGAACCCGGATTTATGGGAATTGACCAAGGCGAATCTCATTGGCTTTACAGCCATATTGCTGCTTGGCCGACCGGGAGAGATTGTGCGTCCCTATCTCATCTCGGTAAAGACAGGGACTCCGCTCACATCGCAACTGGCCATCTGGTTTCTGGAACGCATGTTCGACATGGTGTTTGCTCTGGGTATTTTTGGTTTTGGATTGAGCTTGGTGTCGGTGTCGCGAACCAGGCTGGGTGGGCCGTTGAAGTGGCTGCTCGAAACGGGAGGAAGCCTGGTCTGGATTCTCAGCGCAATCTGCCTGATTCTGCTGGTGGTTCTACGCAAATATCCGGAAGTTTTTCGGGAACGGGTCAATGCCGCGCTGGACGTGTTGCCGGACCGGTACGCCGCCCGGACGCAACGCCTGGTGGATTCGTTCGTCGAAGGAATCCGGCCCATCCGCAGCACTCCGGCCGTGGTTTGGACGATTGCCTTGACGGCCGTCGAGTGGATGCTGATCGCCGCCTCCAATCTGGCTGTTCTTTGGTCGTTCGGCGCAAATAAGACTTTTGGCTTGGTAGATGTCTTGATTTACATGGGTTTCGTGACGATGGGGACCATAGTACAATTGCCCGGGATCGGAGGTGGGATGCAAGTGGTTTCCGTGATAGTCTTGCATGAGATCTTCGATATGCCCGTGGAAACCGCGGCGGGCGTGACTTTGGTGATCTGGTTAACTACATTTGTAATATTACTCCCGGTCGGGATTCCGCTAGCGCTGCACGAAGGGC
>DATJFH010000352.1:0-26477 GCA_035495815.1 Bryobacteraceae bacterium | reverse complement strand
TGCACATCGTGACGCCCTTTTTCTTCGTGCTGCCCGGGATCATCGCGTACAAGCTGTTTCCCAATCTGGCGCGGCCGGACCATTCCTACATCCTGCTGGTGAAGACGCTGGTGCCGCAGGGCCTCCGCGGGCTGATTCTGGCGGCCATCGCGGCCGCGTTGATGTCGCACCTCTCCTCGATGATCAATTCCACGTCGACCATCCTCACCATGGATCTGTACAAGCAGCTCTGGCGGCCGGACGCGAGCGAGAAGAAGCTGGTCGCATTCGGGCAATGGAGCGGCGCGCTGGTGATGGCGCTGGGCATCGCCATCGCTCTCTACTTCAGCACCACGAATCGATCGCTGTTCGTTCTGATCCAGGAGGGGTTCGCCTACATCGCTCCGCCGTTCGCGGTGATCTTCACTACCGGGCTGCTGTGGCGGCGAGCGAATGGAACGGCGGCCCTGACCACCATCGCCACCGGATTCGCCTTCACGCTCCTGCTGCAGTTTTACCTCTTCAAGCGCCTGGCGTTTCTGGTCCCGTACGCCAATTACCTGCACCGCGCCCTCATCGCCTGGGCGTTCTGCATGATCGTGATGATTTCCACATCTCTGCTGACCGCTCCTCCGCCCGAGGAAAAGACGCGCGGCATCATCTGGAGCGCCCAGTATGCGGCGCTGCCGGCGGCCGAACAGGCGCGCTACAGCGGATGGAAGGACCTGCGGCTGTGGTGGCTGCTGTTCATCGGCGCCGTTCTCTCGATTTACAGCTTTTTCCTGTGGTTCCGCTTCCAGCATCCGGAGGGAACGTGATCGAGGGCCGGTCGATCGAATGCGCGCGCGGCGCGGTCGCGACCGGACCGGCAGAGGGAGCGCGGGCCGGCGCGCGGATTCTCGGGAGCGGCGGCAACGCCATGGATGCAGCCGCGGCGGCTTGCCTGGCCTGCGCCGTCATGGAGCCGCAGGCGGTCGACATTGGTGGATACGTCGCGGCGGGAGTCGTGCTCGACGGCAGGACCGGGCGAATATGGTCCCTCGACGCCAATTCCGTGGCTCCCGCCGCATCCCGGGAAGACATGTACGAGATCCTGCCGCGCAGGCCCGGACAGATGGGGATCACCGAACGCGAGTATGGCTGCTCGGTGCGGGATGACGCCAACGTGTTCGGTCCGCTTTCGGTGGCGACGCCGGGATTCATGGCAGGAGTGGGGACCCTCTGGGAGCGCTGGGGCCGCCTGCCCTGGCCTCAGATTGTCGCTCCGGCGCAGGAACTGATCGAGGGCGGTCTTACGTACGCGCCGGTTCGAGATGCGATCGTGTTTCGGCGTGAGGCCATCGAGCGCTTCCCCTCGACGGCGGAGATCCTGCTGCCCGGCGGACGACCGCCGGATCCGGAGCAGCCCTGGATCCGCTCCGACCTGGCGTGGACGCTGCGCACTCTTGCCTCCCGCGGATGGCGGGACTTTTACGAAGGCGAAATCGGCCGCAGGATCGCGGACTTTCTGCTCTCCCAGGGAGGAATCGTCACGCGTGAGGATATGGCGGCGTTTACCGTCCGGGTCACCGAGCCGCTCTCGGCCGAGTACCGTGGAGCCAGGGTCCATACCGCGATTGCGCCGAACGGCGGGTTCAGCGTTCTGTGGGCGCTGGAAGAGATGGAACGGGTCGGGCTTTCGCTGAGCGATCCGCCTCCGGATGCTTACTGGCACGGGCTGACAGATGTCCTGAAGCGCATGTGGCGGCGCCGGCTTCCGGACCGGGGAGAGGGCGGCACGGTCCACGTCGCCGCAGCTGATGCCGAAGGCAACCTGGTTTCAGTTACCATCTCGCAGGGCGGTCTGTTCGGCTCCTGCCTGACGGTGCCCGGGACTGGAATCATTCTGGGACACGGCATGTGCCGCTTCGATCCCCACCCCGGTCTGGCGAATTCACCGGGCCCTGGCAAGCGGCCGCTGAACAACGTGTGTCCGATGATCATACGCACGGGGAGCCGGGACGTGGCGATCGGAGCGCGCGGTGGACGCCGCATGGTCAGCGTCTGCGCGCAACTGGCGCAGCGGATCGTCGATCTGGACGTCTCCACGTTCGAGGCGGCGTCGGCGCCCAGGATGCACGTTCTGAGGGATGAGCCGGTCCAGATCTCGGCGGATTTCAGCCCGCAGGCGCGAGCCGCGCTGGAAAAGATGGGCCATCGAATCGAAGTGCCGGACGAAGTCGCCGGAGCGGCACACGGCGCCGAGATCCTGCGTCCGGGCGGCCGCCTGCGAGCCGGAGGAAACACCTGGGCAGCGGGCGTCTAATGGAGGCGCGGAGCGGATTCGAACCGCTGAATAAAGGTTTTGCAGACCTCTGCCTTACCACTTGGCTACCGCGCCCTGCGGAGAGATCTCTCTTTGGAACATACCGCGACGAGGCTCCGAAAGTCAACGAATTGGCGCGGGGGCATGACTCGCCGGCGGTTCTGATCGGGATCCGATCTGGGGCTGCAGCACCGTGTTTTTTCGCGCTGGCCTCGGCCGGAGCACGCAAGCCGGTCAGGGCCATGGACCCCGCTGACCGGCTCGCTGGTGTCATTGGTTGTTCGCCTTTCTGCCGGTGCGGAATGGACCGCCCGGGCGACCGTATGCATCTCATCCCAACTTCCGGGACGGTAGACGGCAACCAGCCTTTCGGATGTTTTTCCCGTTTCCGGCGCCAAGTACGCCGGACCCGTTCAGCGATTAGATAAAACGCCGGACGGAGCCGGACACGCCAGCGCGGACGCTGTCCGGCTCAGCCGCCATCGGAGCGCTCACTGCGATTCTGCTCCCACTCGAAAGATCGGCCTCGGCCAGCGCCCCCGACTGAAGGCCGCGCATTTCACGAAAACGGCAGACTCCGGCCGCGATGTGTGATATTCGTAATGAGACATGTTCCAGGTGAAGCGAAGTCCTAACGTTTTTGACGTGGTGGTCATCGGCTCGGGCGCCGGCGGTGGCACTACGGTCAAAGTCCTCACGGACATGGGGATCAGCGTGGCGCTCCTCGAAGCCGGGCCCATGCTGAATCCGGTCAAGGATTTCAAAGAGCACGTCCTGCCCTACCAGGTGGACCATCGCGGCGCGGGCCCGCACGCCGAGCAGTACTTCGGACGCCAGCAGTGGGGCTACTTCAGCGCTCCCAACGGCTACTGGGACATCGACGGCGAGCCGTATACGGTCGCCAAAGACAACGAGTTCCGCTGGTTTCGCTCGCGAATTTTGGGCGGCCGCACAAATCATTACGGACGCATATCGCTCCGCTTCGCCGATTACGATTTCAAACCCTATTCGACCGACGGACTGGGCATCGACTGGCCCGTTACCTACGACGAAATCGCGCCGTACTACGACAAAGCCGAAGGCTTCATCGGAGTGACCGGCACCAAGGAAGGAATCCGCAGCGCGCCCGATGGCAACTTTCTGCCGCCGATTCCGCCGCGCGTGCACGAAGTGCTGATCCAGAAGGCCTGCAAGAAGCTGGATATTCCGTGCATCCCCTCGCGCATGGCGATGCTGACGAAGCCGCTGAACGGGCGGGCGGCCTGTCATTACTGCGGACAGTGCGGGCGCGGCTGCCAGACGGCGTCGGCGTTTTCGTCGAGCCAGGCGATGATCTTCCCCGCGATGAAGACCGGCAAGCTTACCGTTTTCACCGGCGCCATGGCGCGTGAGCTGATCGCGGACGGATCGGGCAAGGTCACCGCCGTGTCCTACGTGGACAAGGCTACCCGAACGGAGAAACAGATTCGCTGCCGCGCCGTGGTAGTTGCGGCCAGCGCCTGCGAATCGGCGCGGCTGTTGCTGAATTCGAAATCCGCGCGGTTTTCGGCGGGGCTGGCCAATTCCTCGGGACAGGTTGGACGCAATCTTACAGACACGGTCGGCTACGGACTTGGCGGGCATATTCCGGCGCTGGAAGGCCTGCCCCGGCATAATTCGGACGGCATCGGCGGCATGCACGTGTACGTTCCCTGGTGGCTCCTCGATAAGAAGGAGAAAGAGTTCCCCCGCGGCTACCATATCGAGATCGGCGGCGGCTTCGGCATGCCGCAGATCGGATCGTTCCACGGCGCCTGCAAATCGCACGAAGGCTACGGCAAGGCGCTCAAGAACTATATCCGCCAGGGCTACGGGACCAGTATCGGTTTGGCGGGGCGCGGCGAGATGATTCCCAACGAGCACACCTATTGCGACATCGATCCGCACGCGGTAGACCAGTGGGGAATTCCGGTGCTCCGCTTCCACTGGCGCTGGAGCGAGCACGAAATCAAGCAGGCCCGTCATATGCACGAGACCTTCGTGAACATCATCGAAGCGCTGGGCGGCAAGTCGACCGGCCTCAAGAATCCCGAGCGGGAGAGCGCGGGTATTTCAGTCGGCGGCACGATCATCCACGAAGCAGGCACGGTCATCATGGGAGACGACCCCCGCAAGAGCGTGCTCAACAAGTTTTGCCAGGCGCACGAGGTGAAGAACCTGTTCGTGACCGATGCCGCGCCGTTCGCCAGCAACCCGGACAAGAACGTGACGCTCTCCATCATCGCGTTCGCCTGGCGGGCATCGGAATACCTTGCGGAAGAGATGAGGAAAGGCAATGTCTGATCCAATCCAGGACGACGTATCCAGGCGGGAACTGCTGAGGAACATCGGCACGATTTCGCTATCGACTTTCGGGTTGCACGTGGTGAGCGCCGAAGGAGCCCAGCATGTCCACAAAGCCGTTACCGAAACAAAAAAGGCCGGTGGACCGTATAAGCCCGCGTATTTCAACGCAGCGGAATACAAGACGCTGCAGCGGCTGGCGGACCTGATCATACCGGCGGACGAGCGCTCGCCCGGAGCTCTGGCAGCGGGGGCTCCGGAGTTCATCGACTTCCTGTCCAGCCAGAGCAGGGAACTGGCGGAAATCTTCGCCGGTGGACTGGCCTGGCTCGATCATCAGATGCAGAAGGTGTATTCGTCCAGCTTCGTGGCCTCCACGCCCGACCAGCAGACCGCCATGCTGGATTTGATCGCCTACCGCAAGAACGATTCGCCGGAGTTGGGACCCGGTATCCGTTTCTTCAGCTGGGTGCGGAACATGACGGTTGATGCCTACTACACGAGCAAGATAGGAATGGACGACCTCGGATTCATGGGCAACGGCGCAATGGCCGAGTTCAGTGTCCCGGCGGCGGCAATCGAGTACGCCGTGAAGCGCAGCGGCCTGGCCTGAAATCGCGATTTTGCCGATCGCCGAAGCCTCACGCCGCCGGCGTACGGCATCCGGTCCACAGCTCCAGCATCCGCCCCAGCTCGCTGTTCCGGACAGGTTTCGAAATATAATCGTCCATTCCGCAGGCCAGGCATTTCTCGCGGTCGCCGACCATGGCGTTTGCCGTCATGGCGATGATCGGGATGCGGCCGCGGGCGCCCTCGCGTTCGCGAATTATCCTCGTGGCTTCGAGACCGTCCATTTCGGGCATCTGGCAGTCCATCAGGATCAGGTCGTAGCGCCCGCTTTCCCACATCGCCAAGGCATCGTGTCCGTTGGCGGCTATCTCTACGCGGCAGCCCAGCTTTTCCAGGATCTTGCCGGCCACCTTCTGGTTCACGAGGTTGTCCTCCGCCAGCAGAATGCGGTAGGGCTGAGGTTCGGACACTCGGGCGTTGTCTTCGATGGGAGGATCGGCGGCTTCGATCCCCGGTTCCATCGAGCAGACCCGGTCGAGGGTACGGAAAAGAAGCGACGGATCGACTGGCTTGGTCAGACTGGCTGCGAAGCCCGCTTCCCGGAAGCGGCCCCGGTCGCATTGCACGCCCGCCGAGGTGAGCACGATAACAACTGTATCGCGCAGAGACGGATCGCCCTTGATGCGCCTGCCGAGCGCCTCGCCGTCCATGTCCGGCATCATGTAGTCGATCAAAGCCACCCGGTACGGATCTCCTGCGCGGCAGGCTGCCTCGAGAAATTCCAGAGCCTCTTTTCCGGATCCGGCAAGATCGAGGCGGAGATTCCGGCTTAGTAATTGTTCGCGCAGGATTTGCCGGTTCACGGCATTGTCGTCGACCACGAGAAGGCGTTGCCCCGTCAAATCGCACCCGGCCGGCTCTTGCGAGGCGGGCTCCGTCGTGTCCAGGGGTAGTTTCAGCGTGAACCAGAACGTCGAGCCCTGCTCCGGAGCGCTCGAGACGCCAATGGCGCCGCCCATCAACTCCACCAGCTCCTTGGAGATCGCCAGGCCCAGGCCGGTGCCCCCAAACCGGCGCGTGGTCGAGTTGTCGGCCTGCATGAATTTCTCGAACAAGGACGTCTGCTTGGCCGCCGGAATACCGATTCCCGTATCTTTCACGGAGATGCAAAAGCCCGCCTCGCCCCATTCCACGTCGATCATGACGTGGCCCTGTTCGGTGAACTTGATCGCGTTGCCCACCAGATTGACCAGGATTTGCCGGATTCGCCCGGCGTCGCCGATGACCCGCCGCGGCGTGCCCGGAGCGTACCGCAGCGCCACTTCGAGTCCTTTTTCGTGGGCCTTGGCCGAGAGCAGGTTGGCCGCGTCCTCCGCCGTCAGATACAGGTCGAACGGAATCGGCTCTAGGGTCATCTTACCGGCTTCGATTTTCGAGAAATCCAGCAGGTCGTTGAGGATCATCAGCAGCGCCTCGGCGGAAGTGCGGACGATCTCGGCCTGTTCGCGCTGTTCGGCCTTGAGAGCGCTGTCCAGCAGGAGCCCGATCATCCCCAGCACGCCGTTCATGGGGGTGCGGATCTCGTGGCTCATGTTGGCCAGAAATTCGCTCTTGGCCCGGCTCGCGGACTCCGCGTCTTCCTTGGCCAGCCGCCAACGCTCCGTGGTTTGGCTGAGCTGGCCCGTCTGGCGCCGGACCTGGCGGTGCAACAGAACGATCCAGGCAAGCGCGGCGATGATCGCGAGGCTCACGATTCCGGCGACCCGCAGGATCCGCTGCGTGCCCCACCACGACGGCCGCCGGATCACACGCAGATCTTCCGGCGAATGGACCAGGACGTGAAGCGCGAGCGGCGCCCGCTTTTCGTCCACCTGAACCGTGCAGGCGCCAGACAGACGTACGATGCTGCCCGGCTCGAGCCCGGCCGATTTCCCACTCGCTTGTGGAACGGTGGCCTCAAACAGGACGTCGCCCGAGCGGAAAGAGAGCACCTCGTCTGTTCCGCGCCGCCTGCGATCGAGGTAAGTCCCTTCGATCGAAATCAGATCGCCGTCGAAATCCCCGCTCAGCGCTTGCTCCGCCTTCACCGGGCGTGGCGCCGGCAAAACGGCCGTCCCGATGCGCCGGGTCAGGGCGTTTCGCAGTACAGGTGAGTACTCGCCGACCGTGGCGAAGCCAACGACGGCGATCCGGTCGCCCCTTGCCAGTTGGACCGCATCGGCCAGTTCCAGGCGCATCCCGTATTGACCGTCGCTGATAAATACGCTCGAGCCGTGCTGCAGCGTAACGACGCCCTCCACTTTCAGGCGATGGTCCTCGTTGGTGGAGAACCGCAGCAAAGAGCGGATGGGCCGGGCAGACGCGCTGAACGGATCGGGCAGCGCCGGGCGGGTGATGAACAGGTGTTCGGGCCCTGGAACCAGGATCCGAAAGCCACGGAACTGCCGCCTTTTATTGAACAGGCTTCCGCAGACGCCCTCGAAGTCTACTTCGGCATCCACAAACCACTCCGGATCTGTGTCCTTGGCGTTGTCGATGAGAACGAGAAAACGCTGGACACCGCGCGCCACCCTTAGCTCGAGCCGTCCCCGGGTCAGATGCCTGGCGGCATGGACGATCCCGCCGGCCCGGACCCACTGGCCGGCTTCGCGTCCGACGCTGATGTCCGCATATCGCGCCATTTTCGCCGCCGGCCACGGCGCCGGGCCGAGCACCGTGATTTTCTGCTCCCGGATGTTGGAGGTAAACAGTCCCGGCGTAGTGAATCCCTCGACCTCCACCATCTGGCCGGCGGCAATCTCGGGATGGGTCGATTCGACATAAATGCCGGCGGAGTGGTCCTGGAAGAAAAAGCAGCCCTCCCTGGGTCCCCTGAAGGTCACTACGCCGCGTACGTGAACCGGTATTTTGGCCTCCGCCTCCTCGGGCGGAAGACGGCGCACCTGCGCAGCCGTGGTCAGCGTCCCTTTGGGCGCACCGGCTCGCGGGTCAGCGAAAGCCCCGGGCAGCATCAAGGCGACGAACCAGAGGATCGCGAAGCGGCCGGCCATTTGTCTCGAATCTACATATCGGCCGGGCCGCCCAAAGTCAGAGCTGTTCGAGAGGGTTCCTCTGTGCGCGGCTCGTCGCCAGAAAGAGGCTGCCGCGCCGGGCCGCGTTTCCGGGGCTGGGCTACGCTATCAGCTTCCGCAGCCATGCCCGGACCTCGCGGCGCTCCGGGATGTCGCGCAACGTCCAGGCATCGTTATGGTTGCGGAAATCCAGCCGGCGAAAAGTGAAAGGCGCGGCCACACCCGTCGAACGCAAGTATTGGCGTGTCTCTTCGACGGAGTTCTCATGGATGATGAACTGCGGGCGGTTCCCGAGGCGCTTCAGACGGACCAGAGCCGATGCCCGGTCTGAATCGGAATAAGGCCAGCCGCGCACTCCATCGTAATGGCTATAGGGAATGAATCCGCGCCAAAGGGCCGCGATTTCATCGTCCCGCAGTCCGATGTAGTTACAGGCGATGGCGCCGCGGGAAAATCCCGCCAGCACGAGCGCCTTTGGATCGCCCCCGTAACGCCCGCAGACCAGCTTGACCGCTTTCTTGCAATAGTCCACCGTCGCCTGCGCGTCCCCCCACCACTGGCTTTCGTTCCGCCGCTCCATCCGGTTCACGTAGGGCGCGCAAAGCCACAGAAATCCCTTCCCGCCGGAGATTCCGTAACCCATGTTCGATCCCTCCACCGTACCTTCCGACACATCGCCGTAGCGGTTCCTGTAGTTCCCGTTGCCGGCGTATTCGACGATCACCGGGTAGCGCCCGCCCGGCTTCCACTCGGGCGGCAGATAGAGAGCGTGGTGTACCGCCGAGCCTTCGTATTCCGGAAGGCTCTGGCGGACCCGGTTGCCGGGCGAGGCCTCTCCTCCGGATACGGGCGGCGTCGACAGGTCCGGTTCTATCGTGCGGATGTCAGGCAGCTCTTCGGTCGGAGCCGCGGCGCGGCTGAGCCCAGCCGCGGCCAGCGCACCTCGCGCAAACTCACGTCGCGTCACCGAATCATTATCTTCCAAACTTGACCCGACCCACCGACTAAGATATCTTTCGAACTGAACAACCGTCCCGGCTCTCCGCCGGACTATAGGGGTGATGATGATGCCGTTTGCGCGCTTGTCGTGCCTGAGCGTGATTTTCGCTTTCGCCGCGTTTTCCCAGACCAATATCGGCCGAATATCCGGCAACGTGACCGACTCCTCGGGAGCGACGGTTCCGGACTGCCCGGTCGAAGCCACCGACGCGAAAGGTTTGAAGCTGACGACTCGGACCGATGCCAACGGCGACTATGCCTTCCTCAGCCTGCCCACCGGCGCTTACGAGGTTCGCGTCGAAAAGCAGGGCTTCCGCTCCGCGCGCGAGACGGGCGTCGTTCTCGACGCCGCCTCCCAAAGAACCGTCAACTTCCGCCTCGAAGTCGGACAGTTGAGCGAGACCGTGAATGTCTCCTCCTCGGCCGAGCAGGTGCAAACCACGACCGGCAACGTCGGCCGCGTCATCAATGAAGATCAGGTGAGCCAGATCGCGCTCAACGGCCGTGAATACACCCAGCTGCTGCGCCTCTCCCCCGGAGTGGTCGCGACGACGCTCAACGTTTTCAATCCCCAGCTCGCGCTCAACCAGCAGAACGTGAACGGCATCCGCACGCAGTCCAGCTACTTCCTGGTGGACGGCGCCGAAAACCACGACAGCGGGGCCAACAGCAACGGCATCGTGGACCCGAATGTCGACGCCATCGCGGAAGTGAAGATGGAGACGTCGAGCTACTCGGCCGAATTCGGCGGAAGGGCCGGCGCGGTCATCAACGTCGTCACCAAGAGCGGTACGAAGAACTTCCACGGAACCCTGTTCGAGTTCGTACGAAACGACGCCTTCGACGCGCGGTCGTTCTTTTCGGCGAAGGTGGACTCGCTCCGGTTCAACGATTTCGGCGGGACGATCGGCGGCCCCGTGTACATCCCCGGCAAGTTCAACCGCAATCGCGACAAGCTCTTCTTCTTTTTCAGCGAGGAATGGAAGTACACCCGCCAGGGCCAGACGACGGTGAACACCGTCCCCACCGCGGCCGAGCGGGCGGGAGACTTCAATGGCTCTTCCCTGCCTGCTCCGGTCGATCCTGCCACCGGCGCGGCCTTCCCGAACCGGATCGTGCCCGCCGCGCGCATGTCGAGGAACGGACCGCTGCTGCTCAAGCCCTATCCGCTGCCCAACTTCTTCGGACCCGGCGGGAACTATGTAGCCACCGGCATCGCAGTCACCGACTATCGCGAAGAACTGTTCCGTCTCGATTACAACATTTCGCCCCGAACCCAGCTTTCCTACCGCTTGACGCACGACAAGATGTATCTGGTTTTCCCGTTCCGCAACAATACGCTGGACTTCGTGCCGAATCCCCGGCCGCGGCCGGGATACGTCACCTCGCTCAGCCTGCAACACTCCTTCTCGCCGACTACTATCAACTATTTCAGCTTCAGCGTCAGCAAGAACAAGATTCAGGGCCGGCCCGACTTCTCGGTAATCACCCGTCCCGCTCTCGGCCTCACGTACGCCGAGATCTATCCAGCGAACCGGTCGAATGTGGCGCCTCAATTGAATCTCTCCGGATTCGCCGGCTACAATTCCGGCGACCGCATCAGCACCGCCAACGGCAACTTCCAGTGGCGCGACGACTTCACCAAGGTGGTACGCTCGCACACCCTCAAGTTCGGCGCCCAGATCACGCGATCCCGCAAGAACGAAGACACCAACGTCCGCGACGAAGGTAATGTCACCTTCAACACCTCCGCGCTGCTCACCTCGAGGAATGTGGTGGCGGACCTGCTGCTGGGCAACTTTCAGAGCTACACCGAGGTGGAGGCGGACTCGTTCTGGTGGGCCCGGTTCAGCCAGTATGAATTCTACGCGCAGGACAGCTGGAAGGCGTCCAAGCGGCTGACGCTCGAGCTCGGATTGCGCTACAACATCGTCCCCCCGTTTTACAACGCGCAGGGGAACGCCTCGACGTGGCTGCCGCGTCTGTTCAATCCGGCCAATGCTCCGCAAGTCAGTCCCCGGGACGGGTCCATCACGCCGGGCACGGGCGATCCCTACAACGGCATCGCGATTTTCGGCAGCGCGTTCCCGGACGCCGCCAAAGGCCGCGTGCCGCAGTACGACGATCCGGCGGTGAAACGCCTGTTCGTGGGACTCCCGGCCGGCGGGTCCAAGACCAATTGGAACGACTGGGGGCCGCGCATCGGCATCGGCTACGACGTGTTCGGCAATGGCAAGACGGCGCTACGCTCCGGATTCGGCATGTTCTACGACCGGATCGGCTCCAATCAGATCAGCCCGCAGGCCCAGAACCCGCCTTTCGTGAAGATCGCCAACATCTTCGACGGCAACATCGATGCGCCCGGCGGCGGTACCGCGCGCCAGTTTCCGTCGGACCTGACGGCCTGGCCCGAAGTGCTGCCGACGCCGCAGGTGATCACCTACAACATCGGCGTTCAGCAGCAACTGCCCGCCTCCGTGATCCTCGAGGTGAACTACGTCGGCAACGTGGGCCGTCACTTCGTCTTCGTCCGGAATCTGAACCAGCTTCCGGCCGGGACCCGTCTGAATGCGCCGAACTCTGGCATCAACGTGAACGCTCTGCGCCAGTACCTGGGCTTCGGAAACATCAACCTGCGGGACGACAGCGACAACACGAACTACAATAGCCTTCAGGTCAGCGCCAGCCGCCGTCTGCGCAGCGGGCTCTCCTTCGGTTTGAGCTACACTTTTTCCAAAACCATGGACACGGTAGGCGGAGGGACGCCTCAGGACAGCTATCATCCGAAGAACGACGTGGCGCTGTCGAGTATCCACCGGGCCAATATCCTCACGTTCAACTACATCTACCCGCTGCCCTTCTTTCTCAAGAGCGGAAATCCGTTCGCCCGCTCGGTCCTCGGCGGATGGGAAGTCTCCGGCGTAACGACGTTCCAGAGCGGCGGCCCGAGCACGGTCAGCGTTCCGACGGATATCGCCCGCATCGGCGCCGGTTCGGCGCGCGCCACGGTCATCGGGAATCCCAATCTTTCCGGCAGCCAGCGAACTCCGGCGCACTGGTTCGGCACGGAAGCGTTTCTGAACCCGAACCTGATGACGCCCGGCGTGTTCGGAACCGGCGGGCGCAATATTCTGATCGGACCCGGATTCCAGCAGTGGGATCTGAGCCTGCTCAAGAATTTTCACATCGGAGAGGCCAGGAACCTGCAGTTCCGCGCCGAGTCGTTCAACGTTTTCAACCATACGAATTTCACCGGGGTCAACACCACCGTGCGATTCGACAACAGCGGCGCTCCCACCGGCGGTTTCGGCGCCGTAAACAGCGCGGGTCCGGGCCGGGTATTATCACTGGGGATGAAGCTGATATTCTGACAGCGGATGAACAAAGACTTGGCGCCGGAGGGTAGCGCCGTTTTAAGATCCGGTTCCTTCCAGTCCCGCGTCGTCGGATTCTTTCAATCCGCAGGCGGCCGGTATCTCTTCGCCTTTTTAGCCGTGGCTCTGTCAGGTTTCCTGATCCTGCTGCTCAGGATGATCTTCGCGGCCAGGTCCCAAAGCTACGGACTGATCATTCTGGCCGCTCTCATGGGGGCCTCCTGGTCAGGCTACGGACCCGGAATTTTTGCGCTGTTTCTGGCCGCTTTCGGACTGCCCTATTTCCTGACGCCGAACTTCAATCCGGCCAACACCGACTTCAAGAACCTCGGATTACTGTTGATCATTTCATTGCTCATCAGCCGCATTTCCGCCAGCCGCGACCGGTTGGAATCGGGCTTGCGCAAAAGCAACGAAGAGCTCGACCGGAGGGTGAAGCAGCGCACGGCGGAGTTGGAACAAGCCAACGCGGACGCGCACCAGCGGCTGGCGGAGCTCGAGAATCTGTATGTGACCGCGGCCGTCGGACTCGGCCTCGTCGATACGAATCTGCGGTTTGTCCGGGTCAATCAGCTGCTCGCCGCTATTCACGGCTTGCCGGTCGAAGCCCACATCGGACGCACCGTCCGGGAGGTATTGCCGCCCGCTCTGGCGGACCGGGTCGCGCCGCTCTATGAGCAGGTCCTGGCTACGGGCCAGCCGATTCTGGGGAGCGAAGTCCGAGCTATTTCCGCGTCGGAGCCGGATGTCGAGCAGGATTGGCTCGTCACCTACTCGCCGGTAAAAGCCGAGGATGGCGTCGTGCTCGGGATTCAAGTCGTTGTTCAGGACGTTACTCAGCGAAAGCGGTTCGAGGATCAGCTTCGCCAGACTCAAAAGCTGGAAAGCCTCGGCATACTGGCCGGCGGCATCGCTCACGATTTTAATAACCTTCTGGTCGGCATTCTCGGCAACACCAGCCTCGCGCTGGAGTTGGTGCCCGAAGACAGCGAGGCCCAGCCGATTCTGAAAGAGGCGCTCGCCGCCGGTGAGCGCGCCGCCGCGCTGACGCACCAGATGCTGGCGTACTCGGGCAAGGGACGCTTCGTCGTCGAGCGTGTGGATATGGCGCGGCTGATCCGTGAAATCCTGCCCCTGATTCACTCGGCGATTCCGCGCACGGTAGAGCTGCGGCTGGATATAGACCGGGCGGCTCCGACGGCTGAGGTGGATGTGGCGCAGGTGCAGCAGCTCATCATGAACCTGGTCATCAATGGCGCCGAAGCGATTCCCGACGGCCAGCCCGGCGCCGTGACCGTCGCTGTATCGGAATACGATGTTTCTACTCGGGCCTCGCAACCCGGCGCCGGGAAGCCACGCGTCGCTCCGGGACGCTACGTCTGCATCGAGGTGTGTGACAACGGAACCGGAATGGAGGAAGCCACGAAGGCGCGCATCTTCGATCCCTTCTTCACGACGAAATTCACCGGCCGCGGGCTGGGACTGGCAGCCGTTTCAGGAATCGTCCGCGGGCATCACGGCCACATTGAAGTTGACAGCTTTCCGGGACAGGGCAGCGTTTTCCGGATTCTGCTTCCGGCCGTCCCAGGCGAGGCTGCGCCCCAACCCGAGAGGACAGAGGCGGTATTTCCGCCGGCTGGATTCGGCGCCATCCTGGTGGTCGACGATGAGCCGATGGTGCGTCAAATGGCGCAGCAAACGCTTCAGCGCCGCGGCTATGACGTTTTGGTAGCCGAAAATGGAGAACGCGCGCTCGATATTTTTCGAAAACGCGGCGCCGAGATCCGGCTGGTCTTGCTCGATATGACCATGCCCGTCATGAGCGGCGAGAAGACACTGGTCGAGCTCAGAAAAATGCGTCCGGACACTCTGGTCGTGCTTTCGAGCGGTTACAACCAGGTTGACGCCATTCAGCGTTTCGCCGGCCAGGGTCTGGCCGGATTCCTCCAGAAACCCTACACCGCGGCCGCGTTGACGACACAAGTGGCCGCGGTCCTGGATGGAAAATCCCGGGGCATGGAATCTGCTGACTTGCCCCATTAGCCCCTGTCCCCGGCGCCTCCCATCACCTGGAG
Source organism: Bryobacteraceae bacterium (assembly GCA_035495815.1). GTDB lineage: Bacteria > Acidobacteriota > Terriglobia > Bryobacterales > Bryobacteraceae > DATJFH01. The sequence goes on along the minus strand of DATJFH010000352.1, from coordinate 11,782 downwards.
CAGTCGGTCGCCGCTGTGTGCCGCGGCGATGTCTTCGGGTACAAGACTCTCAACTGCAGCCGTCCGAAACGCAAGTAGAGTCGCCGGCGCGCCTTGCCGTGGCCGTGCGGTACGCTAGTGTTTGGGTCGTCCGAATGAGGACCCAGACCTGTTATGAACGGAACCCCGGACGTAGTTGTCATCGGCGGCGGCCCGGCCGGCGCCACCACTTCGACCCTCATCGCTCAGCGCGGTTACAAGGTCCAGTTGTTCGAGCGCATGCGCTTCCCCCGGTATCACATCGGAGAATCCCTCATCCCGGAAACCTACTGGGTTCTGGAACGGCTGGGGATGCTCGACAAGATGCGCCAGAGCCATTTTGTCAAAAAGTACAGCGTACAGTTCGCCAATGCCTCGGGAAAGCTTTCGGCGCCCTTTTATTTCTGGGACAACAAGCCGCATGAATGCTCGCAGACCTGGCAGGTGGCGCGCAGCGAGTTCGATCAAATGATGCTGAACAACGCTCGCGAGCAGGGCGTGGAGGCTTTCGAAGGAGTTCACGTCCGGGACGTCCTTTTCGAAGGGGACAGGGCTGCCGGCGTCGTCGTTCGAAACGAGGATGGGGCGGAACGGGAGGTCCGCGCCAGTGTGGTCGTCGACGCCAGCGGTCAGGCGGGACTGCTGCAGCACAGATTCAAGCTGCGGGTCTGGGATCCGGTCCTGAACAAGGGGGCCATCTGGGCCTATTGGGAAGGGGCCTACCGCGACACGGGAAAGGACGAAGGAGCGACCATCGTTCTTCAGACAGCGAACCGGCAGGGCTGGTTCTGGTACATCCCGCTGCATGGCAATCGGGTCAGCGTCGGAGTGGTTGCGCCCTTTGACTACCTGTTCAAGAACAGAGTGAGCCACGAGCAGACCTATGAGGAAGAGGTGGCGCAGGCTCCGGCGATCCGGCAGCGGGTGGCCAATGCCCGGCGGGTGACCGGCCATTTTGCAACTCAGGATTATTCCTATCGCGCCTCGCGTGTGGCCGGGAACGGCTGGGTGCTGGTGGGCGACGCATTCGGATTTCTCGATCCGCTCTACTCTTCGGGCGTGCTGCTCGCATTGAAATCCGGGGAACTGGCCGCCGACGCAATCGTCGAAGGATTGCAAACCGGCGACCTCTCCGAAAAACAGCTGGGAAAGTGGGGTCCCGGTTTCAATCAGGGTGTGGACCGCATGCGGCGTCTGGTTTGCGAGTTTTACGACGGCTTCAGCTTCGGGAAATTCATCCGCACGTTCCCGGAGCTGCGCGGGACGGTAACCGACCTGCTCATCGGCGATCTGTTCACCGATCGCGTAGACCGCGTCTGGCAGCCGCTCGAATCGCTCTACCCGGAAGGCAAGACACCGCCGCCGTCCTGGAATGGCGGGATTTCCGGCGAGAGCTCGACCGATAAGCGGAACGAACTGGTGCTGCCGGAAGGCCTCAAGCCCTGAGAGCCGATGCGGTTGGGAGCCTACTCTTCAGACGGCGTGGGCGACGCGCTTGTGGTTCCGCGCTCCCGGACCCGGGCGGCTCGCCATGTCCTGGAGAATGTCCGTTTCCGTGAGGGAGCGCTCGAAGACCGGCGCGGAGGCTTCGTCAATCTCGAGTGTCAGCAGTCGTGAGCACAGCGCCGGACCTTCCTGCAGCGAGATGCGATACTTCGCAAGCAGCGCAAGATCGGTGGACACCGTGAACATCTCCGCCAGCTCACCGGTAAAAGTTCGCTCGAACCGGAAAGTCCGGATGGAGTTGGCCTGGTTGAAACCCACGTATCGGAACACGCCGCCCTTGCGTGTTCCCCCATCCACCTGCGGACGCGCCGCTCTGTGGACGGAAATATTGAATGCCGATAGGCCCTCGGTAATGAAAGTTACTAATTGACCCACGGTAAGGTGGGCCGCGTCGTAGGCCAGCACGGCGCTGGACTCGAAAGAAAATCTTGAACCGTTTTCCGATTCAATCAGACCTGATGTGCTTTCGAAACTCAAAGCCTTGATCCTGCCGGTCATGATCGTCTCCTTACGTCGAAATCACGAAGCCATTTGACTCGTCTGACCAGCACTGAATTCTGCGGGTTCGGGCGGGACAACAATCTGTACACTTGAGTATAGCAGCTATCCGCGGGGACGGCCTGAAACGCTCGTGTAGAGCGCGCAGAACAAGGAGTATCCAGTGGATCCAGCCGCGTGGAAAGGCGGCGGCGGGTGGAATTCCCGCTCCGTTAGAGCTTCATGCGCTCCAGCTTCCGATACAGCGTCTTGCGCTCGATCCCCAGGATCTGCGCCGCCCGGCTCTTGTTTCCACCGGTAGCCGCCAGCACTTTGCGGATCTGCTCGGTCTCGGCGTCGGCCAGTGTCTCCACCGAGTGGTCGCGCGGATCCATCACCGCCAGCGCGTCGCGGACCGCTTCGCCGTCGATGCGCTCGTTCGGCGCCAGGATCGTCAGCCGCTCGATCAGGTGTTGCAACTGGCGCACGTTGCCCGGCCAGGTATGCTCTTCGAGCGCCTTGAGCCCCGTATCCGTCAGCTTGGCTTCACGGCTGTAGAGCGCGTTGTACCTGTTGACGAAGAATCGCGAAAGCAGCGGCACGTCCCCCCGGCGCTCGCGCAGCGGCGGCAGCGACATGCGGATCACGTTCAACCGGAACCAAAGGTCCTGTCTGAACTTTCCTTCCTCCACCATCTTCTGCAGATCGCGATTCGTCGCCGCCACTACCCGCACATCCACCGCTTTCGAGCGGGAGGCGCCGACCGCGCGCACTTCGCGCTCCTGCAGGAAGCGGAGCATTTTCAATTGGAAGTTCAGCTCGATCTCGCCGATCTCGTCCAGAAAAACCGTGCCCTTGTTGGCCGCTTCGAATACGCCCACACGATCTTTGTCCGCGCCGGTGAACGCGCCGCGCATGGCGCCGAACAGCTCGCTCTCGAGCAGCGTCGGCGCGATCGACGCGCAATCCACGGGGACGAACGGCTGCGCAGCCCGCAGGCTGAAGCGGTGGATCATTTTCGCCACCAGTTCCTTGCCGGTCCCCGTCTCGCCCTCGATCAGGACGGTGGCGTCGGTCGGCGCCACCTGCGAAATCATCTTGTAAATTTCCACCATCCCGCGCGAACTGCCGATCCACTGGCTGTCGGGCAGATCCCCGGCGTCGGCCTCCGCCTCCAGATCTCCGTGCGCGGCTTCGGCGCGCTTCACCGTCTCGATGATGCGGTCGAGGTCGAATGGCTTGGCGATGTAGTCGAATGCGCCGCCGCGGGTCGCCGCCATCACGGTTTCCATCGTGCCGCGCGCCGTCATCAGGATGACGGAACAGCCGGGATCCTTCCGCCGTGCGGCCTCCAGCACATCCAGGCCCGTCCGCTCGTCGATGTAAATGTCGGAAATGACGATCGGGTAGGAAGCCGCCGCCAGCCGCTCGATCGCTTCTTTCGTCGAGGAAGCGGCATCCACCTCGTAGCCTTCCATCTCGAGGCAAGTCACGATCGTGGTGCGCACGCCCGGATCGTCCTCCACCACCAGTAAACGCTGCTGCGCCATCAATTCGATTCCACCATGCTGCCTATTTTTTGGACTGGCAATACCAAGGTAAAACAGGAGCCATGCCCGGGGCTACTGGTGACTTCGATCGAGCCGCCATGCTGAGTAATGATCTGTTCCACGATGGAGAGGCCGATCCCGGTTCCCACTTCGCCCGATTCCTCGGCTTTCTTCGTACGGTAGAACTTCTGAAAGATCTTGCGGACCTCTTTCTGGTCCATGCCGATTCCCTGGTCCTGGACCGCGATGCGGACGCGGTCGCCGTCGCGCCGGGAGTACACTGTGACGTTCGTCGACGCGGGCGAGTACTTCACGGCGTTCGTCAGAAGATTGTAAAAGGCATACTCCATCAGCTCGCGGTCGCCCAGCAGACCAGTGTCGGCGCCGGGCTCCACGTGAATCGCGATCTGTTTCCGCTCGGCCAGCGGGCGTACGCGCTCGACGCAGGCGGACATCAGCTCCATACCGGCAAACCGCTCTTTCTTGAGCTCGAGTTGTCCGGCCGAGAGACGCTCGACGCTCAGGAAGATCTCGATCATCTTGCCGAGGCGCTTCGATTCGGAATTGATCAACTGCGCCATCTGCTTGCGCTTCTCTTCCGTCATCGCGTAGCGGCCGATCAGTTCGCTCGATCCCTGGATGGCGGTGAGAGGCGTGCGCATCTCATGGGTGACGAAGTGCATGGCCTGCTGATAGCGTGATTTGTCGACTTCGGCCGTCATCATCCGGCGGCGCACGACGAAATGCCTGTAAGAGAACGCGCCCGCCATGGCGAACCCCGCCGAAAGGACCGGCGCCGAAAACTCCAGCACCGTACTGCGCGTGAAACAGACGTACGGAGTAGCCGCAGCAATCAAAAGCGTGGCCACTCCGCCCGAGTAAGCCCACCACCCCGACCCATACGCGAACGCCGTGCCGACGGCGGTCACCAGCAGAAGGCAGAACGCCAGCGCCGCGGCCGGCGGAGCGCTCACCAGGAACTGGCGGTTGGCGATGGTTTCGAAAACATTGGCATGAATCTCCACGCCGGGCATGGGGGCCGGCAGCGCGTAGGGCGTCTGCTTGCTGTCGAAGGCGTTCTGCGCCGTCACGCCCAGGAACACGGTCTTGCCGGCAAACCGGCTCGCCAGGCCGGGATCGGATTCGAGTTGCGCCAGGGTCACCTGGGGCACCGGCCGGTCCGGAGGACGGTAGCGGATCCGCAGCATCCGGTCCGGCGCCGGTGGAGCCGGGATTACCGTATCGCCGACCTGGAGATCGTACTGGCTTTCGATCACCGGCTTTCCGGCGGTGGTGCTGTACGCCTGCAGTGCGAGGGTCCACAGGCGCTGATGTCCGGCCGCCTTTTCGAGCGGGATTTCGCGGCACACCACGTCGTCGGTGTAGAAATGACCGCGCGCGCTCGCTGCCCGGCTGAAGGCGGTCAGCGGGTCCTCCCAATTCCCGCCCACCAGCAGGCTGCCCAGCACCAGATTCGGCGTCCTGCGCATGGCGGCTTCGAGACGCGCGTTGTCGCGCGGATCTCCGGGATCGGCCAGCACCACGTCGACGGCCACCGCCTTGGGCGCGACGTGCGCGATCCGCTCGAGGCCCTCGGCCACCGCGCTTCGCAACCGGGCGACCCCGCCGAACCGGCGGAAGGATTCTTCGTCGATCGCCAGCAGAATCGATTGCGGATCCCAGTCGGGCGGACGATACTTGCGGAACATCCAGTCGTAGGCGTCCTTGTCGATCTGGCGGAACAACTGGGTACCGCTGAGCGCCAGCGCCAGAACCAGCGCGGCGGCCAGCAGGCCCAGGTATTCCAACCGATCCCGGCGCACGATGACTTTCAAATTTCAGCTTACAGCCTCAGGGCTGGCTGCTCCTCTTCATCGCTTTCTCGATCTCTTCGGCATCCCGCGGCAGGGCGCCGCTCAGAACCCGAGCGCCCTTCTCCGTTACCAGCACGACGTCCTCGATGCGCACGCCCAGTTCTTCCTCCGGAATGTATATGCCCGGTTCGACCGTGATCACCATGCCCGCTTCGAGCGGCGCATAAATGTCCGAGGCATCGTGAACTTCGAGGCCGACGTGATGGCTCAACCCGTGCGTGAAGTACTTGCCCAGCGTCTCGCCGCGCCGGTCCCTGCCGTGCGTATCGATGTAATCGTAGGCAATCTTGTAGATGCTGTTCGGCGTGTTCTTCCCGATTGTCATCCCCGGCTTGATGGCCGCAATTGCCGCCTTCTGCGCGCCCAGCACCACGTCGTAAATCTCCTTCTGCCGCTTGCTGAATTTGCGCCCCACCGGAATGGTCCGAGTGATATCCGAAGTGTAGCCGGCGCACTCCGCGGCCACGTCCATCAGCAGCACCTCGCCTCCGTCCATGCGGCGCCGGTTCCGGGAATAGTGGAGGAAGACCGAATTGGGGCCCGACCCCACGATGGGCGCGTACGCCGGACGCTCGCAGCCGCGGTCAACGAAAACCGCCTCCATGGTCGCCGCAATCTGGTATTCGTAGAGTCCCGGCTCAGCCCGCTTCCAGGCCGCCCGGTGAGCTTCGATGGAAACCTCCGTGGCCCGTTCGATGAGCGCGATCTCCTCCCGGGATTTCTTCATCCTCAGCCTGGCGATCGCCGGCCGGGCATCGGAAATATCGCGTAAAGGCGCCAGCCGCTCCAGCCTGGCCGCGCCGGTCGTACCCTTCAAGGCATAGAGACGAGGATACCGGGCCAGCAGTCTTAGCAATTCCTCTTCGAGGGTGGGAGAAGGCTTTACGTGGTCGAAGCCGGTGATCGCCGCGGCGTTGGCGTCCTGCGCGGACGCTTTGGCGCCGGTCCATTTCTCGGCTTCCGGATCTTTTACCGGCAGAAACAGAATGTCGCGCTCGGGCTCGATTACCATCACGGCTCCGGGCTGATTCCAGCCTGTCAGATAGTAGAAATTAGGTTCCTGAAAGAAGCCGCTTCTCAGGTCGTCGGAATCCGCCTCCGCCCGGCCGAATAGCACGATCGCGCCGTTCGGAAGCGCCTTGCGCAGCTCGGCCCGCCGCGCCACGAACTGCGATGCCGCGGGGTCTGAACCCGGCGCCGCCCACACCGCGGACGCCAGGAACAGGACCGCCGGCCAGGTCCCGGGCCGGGAGCCGCCAGAAATCGAGAACACCCTTGAAGTATATCGTTTTGCTAGACTTTGGCGAGTGTTATGGTTCTGGAGCTTTGTCGGCCCGGCAGTGATCTTGGCTTTGCTTGCGCTACGGGGCGAGAGAAAGCGCGCCGAATCCGTTGCCACCCGCATGGCGGAGCTAGCCGGGCCGCCGGCAAGCCCCCCGGCGCCGGTGTCGCTGATCGTGCCGGTCACCGCCGCGGGGGAAGGGTTGCGCGAAACGCTGCGCACCCTGGCCGAGCAGGATCACGGGGATTATGAGTTGATCATCGCCGTGCGGGATGCGGAAGCGATTCCCGTAGGCGCGCTGCCGGCGCGGGTGAAGGTGGCATTGAGTGGAGAACAAGACAGGATTCCGCTGTTGCTGGCCGGTTTGCGAGCAGCCAGACAGCGGAGCGAAGTGATTGCGTTCTCCCAGCCAGATGGCGTCGTTTCACCGTTCTGGCTGCGAGCGCTGGTGGCCCCGCTGCAGGATCCGCAGGTCGGCGCCAGCTCCGGCTTCCGCTGCTACACGCCGGAGCCTCCAGGCTTTTGGCCGCTCATGCGCAGCGTGTGGAATTCGGTGATCGCGGAAATGCTCGGCCCCGGCCGGTCCGGTGTCGTCTGGGGAGGCGCCGCGGCCATTCATAAGGAAGTTCTGCTCGAAGCCAGGGCGGCGGACTGCTGGTTCAAGGCAAGCCGGGACGACCTCGCCCTTTCCGCAGCCTTGGGCAAGGCGCAGCGCCGGATCGTTTTCGCCCCCGGCGCGATTGTCGCCCATAGCGACCGCCCGACAGCCAGAAGCTTTCTTGTCCAGGCCTGCCGGGAGATGTCGGACGTGCTCAGCTATCTGCCCGGCCTCTGGTGGCGTGCGCTGATCGCTCACGTCATCTATTGCGGCGCGATGTTGGCCAGTGTAATCGCCATTGCGCGCGGCAGCCGCGGAGCCGAATGGGCCCTGGTGGTCCTGTTCGGACTCGGCATGTTGAAGGGAGCCAACCGGGCGACCCTCGTCAAGGCCCAGCTACCCGAGTTCAAGACATGGTTCGACCGCTACGGCTGGACGCATACCTTCTGGCTCCCGCTGGCCACCTGGATCTGGCTCGCCGTCCTGACCGGCTCCCTGGCATACACCCGGAGCGGCCGCAGGAATCTGTAACCGATTTTCGCCACCGGCGTCTGAAAGACGAATATGCTTATACGAACAGCGCTGACTTCCATGGTTTTCTTCAGCTTGGCCGCCTTCGGCCAGGCGCCGCCCCGGCCCTTTGTGGTGGCTACAGGCGATGCGACCGTTTCGGTGCAGCCCGATCAGGCAAAGGTGCAGTTCAGCGTGGTGACGCAGGCGACTACCGCACAGGTTGCGGCCGCGCAGAACGCAACCGTCGTCACCGCCGTGCTCAATGCGCTGAAGTCCGCGCTCGGATCGGCTGTGGAAGTAAAGACGCTCAGCTACTCGCTCTCCCCCAACTACAGCAATCCCCGAGACGGCAGCCAGCCCATGATCATCGGCTACACCGCCTCGAATACGGTGGAAGCCACGCTCAGCGATCTCTCGGTGATCGGAAAGGCGATCGATACCGGAATCCAGGCCGGCGCGAACCGCGTCAATGCCCTGCAGTTCGGCATCAAGGACGATCAACCGGTCCGGCAGCAGGCCCTCAAGGCAGCCACCCAGCAGGCGAAGCTACATGCGGACGCAATGGCGTCCGGACTGGGACTGAAGACCGGCGCGGCGATCTCGATCCAGGAAGGCTCGTCGGTCACGATCCAGCCCCTGCGAACCGGAGTCGCGGCCACGGCTGCCCCGTCTACTCCGGTCGAAACCGGCCTGGTGGATGTCCGCGCCACGGTCACGCTGCAAGTGGAGTTGACGCCGTAGCGCTAGAGCACCACGCGCTCGGCCCCTTCGCGGCGCGTGATGCGCTCGCGATCCAGGAACTCCAGCAGCGGAATCGCGTACTTGCGGCTCACGCCGGTCCACTCTTTGAACGCGGGCACCTCGAAGCGCTGGGAGCGCCGCGACGCGAGAAGGGACTTGAGCGTCGCGATCGCGGTGTGATGGAACACCAGATCCTCGGTGACGCGGACCAGCTTCTTCTCCCGCAGAAGGATTTGCAGAATCGACTTCGCCCGCTTCAATTCCACTCCCGATTTGGCCAGGACCTCGTTCAACGCGGGCACGGCCAGTCCCGCCTCCTCGAAGGCGCGCTCGATGGCCCGGATCGCGCGCTCCTCTTCTTCCTTCAAGACCAGCTTGTGCGTGGCCAGGCGCACGATGTCGCCCTCCACCACCACCTGCCGGGCGGCGGCGAGCAGCGCGTCGAGCACGAACAGCGGCGCGTTGGGCAAGCTGCGTCCGCGCAGATCCTGCTTGGCCAGACCGGGGAGCAGCGGATTTTTCTGGTGGAACTCCCGCACGGCTGCGGTCAGCTCGTCGGTTTTGGCTCGAAACCACTCCGCGTCCATGATCCAGAATTCGGGTTGGCGCAGGGTCACGAACCGGGACTCCGCGGCGATGGACTCGATCTCAGCGGCGAGCAGCCCGGTGCGAGCCAGTAGAGCGGCGCGCCCGGTTCCGTGACCGGATTCACGGACCAGCAGCGCCATCCGTTCCGCCGGTCCGGCCTCGGCCATCGTCTTCAGCCGCGCGGCGGCATCCGCTCTCCTGCGGTAGCGGAGTCCTGCGTTATCGAGGACGACGCCGCCGCCGATGGTGATCACGGGCGAAAACATGCGAATGATGAAGCGGTCCCCGGGAAGCAGCAGTGCCGGATCCCGCAGGACCAGCCTCGCGAATGCCTTGCCGCCGGGACGCAGCGCCGGCCTGTCGAAGAGCCGGACTTCGGCTTCGATCTCGGCCGATCCGGCGTGAAAATGCACCGGGGCGCGATGCTTGAGCGGCTTGGCCGAGGGCAGCAGATCGAGCAGGCAATCCACTTCGCGCGTGGATTGAAACAGGCCCGGCTCGGTGAGCATCATGCCGCGGGCCATTTCGTCCGTATCCACGTCGGCCAGGTTCAGGGCGGTGCGCTGGCCGGCCAGAGCGCGGCCGGAGGGACTGCCATACACCTGGACGCCCCGGACACGCGCCCGCTTGCCGGTGGGATGAATCTCGACTTCCTGCTCTTTCGCCACCGATCCCGAGACGAGTGTTCCGGTAATCACCGCGCCGAAGCCCTTCATGGAGAACACACGGTCGATCGGGAGCCGGAGGTGGCGGGACGAATCCTTCACCTCGACGCCTTCGGCGGAGCGGCACAGCTCCTGCCGCAGCGCGTCCAGCCCCAGGCCGGTCGTGGAACTGACGGGCACGATCGGTGCGCCTTCGAGGAACGAACCGGCCACGAACTCTTCGGCCTCCAGGCGGGCCAGCGCGAGGATTTCCGCATCCACCAGATCCGCTTTGTTGAGGGCCACGATACCTCGGGGGATGCCGAGCAGCCGGCAGATATCGAAGTGCTCCCGGGTCTGTGGTTTGATGGATTCGTCGGCGGCGATGACGAAAAGCACCATGTCGATGCCCCCCACACCGGCTAACATGTTCTTTACAAAGCGCTCGTGGCCCGGAACATCGATGAAACCCAGGCGGACGCCGGGCGTCAATTGAAGATGAGCAAAGCCGAGGTCGATGGTGATGCCCCGGCGTTTTTCTTCTTCGATGCGGTCGGCGTCGATGCCGGTGAGGGCGCGGACCAGGGCTGTTTTTCCGTGGTCGATATGGCCGGCGGTTCCGACGATAATATTCTTCATGCCCTTCCTTCTCATGCTACTACTCGGAGCCGGACTGCTGGCGCAGCAGCCTGAAAAGCAGGATGAGATCCCGATCTTCCGCGCCGGCGTGACATTGATCAAGGTGGACGTGGAAGTCACCGGCAGGGATCAGAAGAACATCGCCGATTTCACGCAGCAGGATTTCCGCGTTTTCGACGAGGATCAGCCGCAGGAGATCGCCCATTTCGAGAAGCAGTCCGAGCCGCTCGATTTGCTGCTCCTGCTCGACGTGAGCGGCAGCATGCGCAAGTCGCTGGAAGAGGTGGCGGCGAGCACACGGGCGTCGCTGGCGCAACTGCACGAAGGGGACCGCGTGGCTCTCATGCTGTTCTCCCGGCGCGCGGAGGTGGTCCAACCCTTCACCACCGACCTGCGGAATACGCAGAACCGGATCCTCGATTCCATTTACAAACAGAATCTCGGCGCGGGCACCCTCATCAACGAATCGCTGATCGCGGCGGCGGATTATATTAAGCAGCAGCCGGCCAAGGGCCGCCGGGCGATCGTCATCGTGACCGATAACGAGGGGCTGAACTACAAGTCGCCGGACTCCGAGGTGGTTAAGGCGATGCTCGGCGCCGACACGGTGCTGAACGCGATCGTGGTGCGCAAGCCGCCCAAGCCGGCGCCGGTTCGGGTCAACGCCTATACCAACCCCGATTTCGCTCCGCCGGATGTCTACCGCATTGCCGCCGACACGGGAGGTGAGGCTGTCGACGGCGCGGGCAAAGTCAGCCCCATGTTCCAACGCGTGATCGAGCGGATCCGGGCGCGCTATTTCCTGCAATACCCGGCGCCGCCGTCCGGGTCCGGCGCCTTCCGGAAGATTCGCGTGGAACTCACTCCCGCAGCCAGGCAACGTCACCCGGGCGCGGTGATCCGGGCTCGCGCCGGGTATTACCCCAACTCGGAGCAATAGCGCCGGATTCCGCTCCTACCCGGCAAGCGGACCACGAATCGCGATTTGTCTTTGGCGCGCCCCGCGCGTTTCCCGCTGCACCGCCGCGCCTGTAACGGTGTGAACTCCGTCATTGTTGTACCTGATATCATTAGCATCTAATGACAAGACGAGAGCTCTTGGCCGGGACGCTTGCGGTAACCGCTCTGCCGGCGAAGCCATCCAGAATCGACCGCTCGCGCATCAGCGCCATTTCGGACGAAATCGGCAAAACACCGCAGGAGTCGATCGATTTCGCCAAGCAGTACGACCTGCAATACCTGGAACTGCGCAACGTTCCCGGCGGCAAGGAATACGCCTTCCTGCCTGAAGAGCAGACGAAGGAGGCGGCGGCGGATTTCGCGCGGAACGGAATTCGCATCTCATTCATGAA
>DATJFH010000351.1:0-2587 GCA_035495815.1 Bryobacteraceae bacterium | reverse complement strand
CAGATGTTGGGATACGGGATCCACGCTGAGTCCGATGATCTTCGTGCGCCGCCTGTCGAATTCGCGCTGCAGACCAGCCATGTAGCCGAGCTCGGTGGTGCACACGGGCGTGAAGTCCTTCGGATGGGAGAAGAGGATGGCCCAGCCGTTGCCGATCCATTGGTGGAATTTGATTTCACCCTCGGTGGTGTTCGCGGTGAAGTCGGGAGCTTCGTCATTTATACGCAATGACATGGGGAACCTCCGGTACGGTGTGAATGCTGCGGTTGTGGCCCGGTGCGCGGCAAGGGAGCAGCGGATCGGCCCCGTAGTCTAGTCCCGCCGGATGTCATTGAGCAGCGCGCGGCCCGTCTGTTATTGTTAGCGCTACCAAATTCTGGCGCGGGCCTGGACGTCCGAGGGGGAGTCAGATGCGCGGTGAAGGTTTCCTCAAGTTTCCCGTTGCCGTCGTGGCCGCTCTGAGCAGCTTGGCGGTGTGGTCCGCGGGCGCTGCCGCAAGCGAGCCCGCGGCGCCGCAGGCCAAACCGGCGCCTGCGCAGCAGGACTCCGCCACTTTCGATGCGGACGGCACGGCGCACATCACTCGCACCGTTCCCGAGCCTTCGATGGTCAGTCCGGAAGCGCGCAAGTGGCTGGATTCCATCGCGCGCAACCCGAGCGGTGGAGAGCAGACCCTGGAGCAGCGGCGAGCGGCCACTGACGCCTGGCGTGTGCGGGACTCGGCCGAGGCGCTGAAGCATTACCCGGTTGCGATTCGCTCGACCACGATCGCGGGTGTGCCCGTCGACCTCATCACGCCACTCCAGGCGCCGCCGGAGAACACAACCCGCGTGCTCATCAATCTGCACGGGGGCGGCTTCAATGCGGATTCAGGCTCCCGGATCGAGGGCGATCCGATCGCCAACCTCACGAAGACGGAGGTGGTCTCGGTTTACTACCGTCTCGCTCCCGAGCACCCGTTTCCTGCCGCGGTCGACGATGTCGTCGCCGTCTACAAGGACCTGCTGAAGACGCACAAGGCGGCGAGCATCGGCATTTTCGGCACTTCCGCCGGAGCGACCCTGACATACGAAGTGGCGGCGAAGCTAAGACAGCTCGCCCTGCCGTTGCCGGCGGCGCTGGGTGTGTTTTCCGGCGGCGGGGACTACAGTCGGGTGAGCGATTCGCGGCAGCTGTTCGCCAATGACGGCTTCCCGGGATCTCTCCAGCCGACCGACCCCAAACACCCACCGAATGATGCCTATGTCGGGAAGACCGATCGGCGTGATCCGGTGCTGTCACCGATCTATTCGGATCTGAAAGGGATGCCACCGACGCTGCTCGTGACCAGCACACGCGACGCGCTGTTGGGTGACACGACCACGCTCCACCGCGCACTGATTCATGCTGGAGTGGATGCCCGTCTGATAGTCTTCGAAGCGCTTCCTCACGCGTTCTGGTACCACTTCGAATTTCCGGAGACGGCAGAGGCGCTGCAGCTGATGGCGCAGTTCTTCGATGAGAAGGTTGCGCGATGAACGCCCTGGGCTCCGTGGCCGTGGCGGCGTTGGGAGTCTTCCAGGGACAATCCGACATCGGCAGTGTCACACCTCCCGGCACCGCTCGCTACAGTGCGGCCGAGCAGACTTACACACTCACTTCGGCCGGCGCTAACACCTGGTACCACGTCGACGACTTCCACTACTTGTGGAAGAAGGCCTCCGGCGACCTGGTGATCACGGCGGACCTCTCTTTTCCACCGCCAGCGTACACGCATGAACCGAACCCGCACCGCAAGGGCATCCTGATGTTCCGGCAGACGCTGGACGCCGGCGGCGCCTACGTAGCGGCGAGCGTACACGGCTCCGGTATGACCGCGTTGCAGTACCGGCGAGAGCGGGGCGCCAACACTCAGGACATCGAGCTCAACATCGAGGCGCCCAAGACAATCCGGCTGGAGAAGCACGGAGATGTCTTCAGCCTGTTCCTCTCCATGAAGGGCGAGCCGCTGCACCAGGTCGGAGCGGCCGTCGCGCTGCACCTTCGCGAGCCGTTCTACGTGGGGCTCGGCGCGGTCTCCCATGATCCGGACACGACGGACAAGGTGGTTTTCTCGAACGTTGCTGTGCAGTCGACGAAGGGCGATCCGGCCGCGACGCCCCAGCGGTACAGCACGCTACAGACGATTCAGACGGAGGATCAGTTCCGGCGGGCCATGGTGATCCGGACGATCCCCGGGTACATGCAATCGGCAAACTGGGCGCCGGGCGGCAAGGATATCTACGTCCACGAGGAAGGGCGGATCACCCGGATTCCGCTGCTGACGCCGGCGGCGGGCGGTACGCCGCAGGCGGTATCCACGGGCAAACTCGTCGATTGCTCGGGGAACTTTGGCATGTCGCCAGACGGCCGGTTACTGGCGGTGAGCTGCGCTCAAACCAAAGGTGGCCAACACGACGTCTACCTGTTGCCGGGGGAGCGCAAGATCACCTCCGGACCGGTTTCGAGTTTCTTTCACGCCTGGGCGCCGGACAGCCAGACCGTTGCGTTCACGCGAGGCAGCGCGAGCAAGGCGGATATCTTCACCGTCTCCATCAACGGCGGTCCG